>NZ_JBHDJI010000006.1:0-263694 GCF_041877245.1 Sphingobium agrisoli | reverse complement strand
AAAAGTCGCTCAACTCCACCAATCCCGCACCCGCCCCGCACCCGGCAGACCCATAGCCTCAAGCCCACTACGCCACATCCCGCACCACCACAGGCGGACGCCGGGCGTTCGCTCACCTAACCCTTCATCCCGCCAATCTGCCACAGCGCCGCCGCATCAGCGATGAGTGCGGCCGGGCGTTGTTGTGGTCGTAGCGCCACATCGCAAGCTTCCGCCGAGCGTCAGCCAGGCTGTCGAACAGTTCCTCGTTCAGGAACTCGTCGCGCAGCGACCCATTGAGCGATTCAATGAACGCATTCTGCTGGGGCTTGCCAGGATCGATGTCGTGCCATTTGACCCGGTTTTCGCTGGCCCATCTCAGGATCGCCCGGCCGATGGACTCGGTCCCGTTGTCGCTGACGATGCAAGCCGGTTTGCCCTATAGGCGCACCAGCGTGTCGAGCTCGGGGGGCATCCTTTATCCATCACGGAGACTGTTCGCCCTGTTTGTGACGTGAACCCCGTTGATTGAGGCAAAATACGTCCCTCAACCACCGATGGCCCGCAGCAGATCCGGGGCGTTCCGCAGCGTGCCCATCTGCTCCACCAGCAGCGGCACCAGAAATGCGGCATAGATCAGGATAATGACGCAAAAGAGCAGGTTCTTGATCGCCAGCGACAGGTCGAAGATGTGCATTTGCGGGCTCATCCGCGACAGAAAGGCGAGCATCGTCTCCGCAATCAGCAGGGCGACCACCACCGGGGCGATGATCAGCAGCGCAGTCTTCATGATGCTGTCGAGCAAACCCAGGATCAGGGCGAAGGCATTGTCGCGCAGCACTGGCGCGATACTGGCGGCCGGCCAGATTTCATAGCTTTTGTAGAAGCCATCGAGCAGCAGCAGGAAGCCGCCGGAAGCGAAGAACAGCGCGACCATGGCGATCATCATCAGCGTCGCCATGATCGTCGATTCGGATGTGGACGCAGGATCGACTAGTTGTGCCATGGTCGATCCACGTTGCAGATCGACAAGGTCGCCCGCGACTTCCGCTGCCCAGAAGGGTACACCGAATACCAGCCCTATGATGCAACCGACCGTCAGTTCCTTCATCAGAATCATGGCGATCATCAGCACGCCGGGCGGATGCGCATCCTGCATCACCGCCTGAAGGACATCGGGAATGATCGGCAGGGAAATCACCACGGCGACGGCGGACCGGATCATGCCCGTCAGCCCCAGGCGGTTGAAAGCGGGCGTCAGCATGACCATGCCCAGCGCGCGCGCGACCGCGACCGCAGTGCCCGACAGCAGCGTATAGGCCAGCGGCAGGATAACGCCGCTCACATAGGCCATGGTCACGCCGTCTTTTCCTTCAGCGGGTCAGCGCGGGGAAGGAATCGAGCGTTTCGGCGGCCAGCGACATCACCTGCGTCGCCAGCAACGGCCCCAGGAACAGCACGACCAGCATCACCGTGACCAGCTTGACCGCCTGCGGCAGCGTCTGGTCTTGGATCTGGGTGAGCGCCTGGAGCAGGCCGACGACCACGCCGATCACGATCGCCGTCCCCAGCGCCGGCCCGGACACCAGCAGGACGGTCATCAGTCCGCGATTGATGAGGTCGAGGAACATGTCCTGATGCATTCGCTCAGCCTCCGTAGCTTAGGATCAGGCCGTGCATGAGGCGCGACCACCCCTCCACCGCGACGAACAGGAATATCTTGAGCGGGATCGAGATGAGCGTCGGGGTCACCATGGACATGCCCATCGCCATCAGCACGTTCGCGACGATCAGGTCGACGACCAGAAAGGGGATGTAGAGCAGGAAGCCGATTTCGAACGCCCGCGTCAGTTCCGAGGATACGAAGGCGGGGATCAGTACGACCAGATCGTCGTCGCGCAGGTCCGCGCGGGCTTCCTGTGACCATACGCTGTCGGTCGCCTCCACGAAGAAGCGGCGCTCCCGATCCTTGGTGAAGCGCAGCAGATAGCTCTGCAACGGATCGCGCACGGTCTGCGCGGCGTCCTGCAACCCTTCGACGCTTTCGATATTGGCCGGGTTGCTTTCCAGCGCATTGTAGATGTTTCCCATCAGCGGGGTCGTGACATAGACGGTCAGGATCAGCGCGATCCCGTAGAGGACCAGGTTGGGCGGCGACTGCTGGACGCCCATAGCGTTGCGCAGCAGGAACAGAACGACCGAAATCTTCAGGAACCCGGTCATCGTCACGACCGCCAGTGGCAACAGGCCGATGACGGAGACGATGATGATGATGGAAATGATATTGGGCTGGAATTCGGTCATTGGGGGGTGGTCTCGTCCCGTCGCGCGCCTTGGTGCCGGTCCGTCAGCGACAGGATCCGAACGCCGCTGCCTTCACCCATCGGGATGATCTCGCCCACCCCGATGCGCCCGCCGTTGACGATCAGGTCGACGCGCGTCTGCGCGGCCGATGGCAGGGCGATGCTGCTGCCCGGTGCGAGCGCGCGCACCTCCCCCAGCGTCATGGTAAGGCGGCCATGTTCGAAGACCATCGTCAGAGGCAGTTCGTCCCACGCTGTGTCCTGCGGTGCATCCATCCTGTTCATCCCAACGGAAAGTGGCGCATGGCCAGGGGACGGCAGAAACGGTCCCCCGATGACCAGCTGATTCTTGATCCAGCGCACCGGCGCGGCCGGTCCCTTCTCGACCCGCACCATTGTGGCGGCATGATCGAGCATCACGACATCGCCCGGCATCAGGCTGATGATGTCCGACGCGATAAGGTCCACGCGTCCGGTCTCCACCATCAGGTGAAGCGGCAGGAGCGCGGGGTCAGCAGGCGCGGGCGGCGCCAGCTCGTCGAGCAGGTCCGCGAGCAACGTCGCCAGCGGCACGGGTAGTTCGATGCCGATATCGAAACGATCGCCCTCGCATTCGACGCTGACGCTCAGGCTGATCGTGACCGCGTGCGCCATGTCCCACTCCTCGCAGAGTCGTATCGGCCCGTGTCCCATCGCCTCCAGCGCGCTCAGCAGGTCGAGCGCCGCAAATTCGAGCAGCAGCGCAAGCGGACCGAGCGCAACCCGGTCGTCGGACGCTGCGACCCGCGTCGCGAGCGGCGCGGTCAGCCAGGCGATGAACAGCGGGGGGAGGTGAAGCCGGGCGGCATGCGCACCGATCCGGACCGACAGCGCCAGCCACCCCTTGTCGTTGTGCCGCGTCGTCCCGAAACTAAGGGCGACCGAGCGCTTCGCCAGCGTCGTGGCCAGAGGCGCGCGCGGGCGCGAAAAGCGCGCGTTCAATATCACGGTATTGGCCGACGGCACGCCTTTGGCCGTTTGCGCGATCCCGTCCGCGTCGGCCCTAGCCACCGAATCGGCCTGCGCGGCGAGATGGATGCTATGTTTTAGCATCGACCGACTTCCCGCAGCGTGACGCTATCCTCCCGCTCGCCTTCCTCCGCCCATTCCGCCTCGGCCGCGCGTTTTGTTCTTTGGTCGGACAGCATATGACCGATCCGCTCGGTGGCGCGCAGCGCCTCCACCCATTGCCTGCGGAGGCGTTCGATGTTCAATCGGATTGCCGCGACGGCCGCTTCGGCTTCGCGCAGGCGCTGGACCAGGTCGGCCCTGTCCTCGTCTAGTCGGGCGAGATCGCGCCGCGCATCCCGCAACTGCGCGAGCGATACCGGCGCCTGGCGAAGCCGCCGGCCAAGGGCCGCGTCCTGCGCCGCCGCCGCCAGATCATGCGCGCGAATCCGGCGCCCAACATCGACGACTGCTGCCTCATGCGCTTGCAGACGCAGCGTTTCCGCCGCCATCGCTCTTTGCGCCCGTTCCTCGCGCAGGCGGCGGACGGCCATGATCGACGCGATTTCCCCGTCCCGGATCATGCCACGATCGCCCGCATTTGCCCGACCGTCGTGGCGAAATCGGCGATCTCCTTCGACGACTGGCGCAGAAAGGTTTCTATGGCGTCGTGGCGCGCGACGGCGGCGTCTGCGCGCGGATCGTTGCCATGCGCATATTCGCCGATCCGGATCAGCAGTTCGACCTCCTGATAGGTCGCTATATGCTGGCGCATGGCCATTGCGGCCTGGCGATGATCGTCGCTCGCCACGCTGTCCATCAGCCGGCTGCGGCTCTTCACGATGTCGATCGCGGGAAAATGGTTGCGCTGGGCGAGCGTCGGGGACAGCATGATATGACCGTCAAGGATCGACTTCACCTCCTCCGCCACCGGATCCTGCGACGCCTCTCCTTCGGTCAGGACGGTGTAGAGGGCGGTGATCGAGCCGCGTGCGCCGGTTCCGGCCCGCTCCAGCAGACGGGGCAGGGCGGCGAAGAAGGAGGGGGGGAAACTGCGCCGCGTGGGCGGTTCGCCTGCTGCCAGTCCCATTTCGCGCTGCGCCCGGGCAAAGCGCGTGACGGAATCGATGACGAGCAGGACATGGCGTCCTTCGTCACGAAAATGTTCGGCTACGGCGGTCGCAACGTGCGCGGCCTTGACCCGTTCCATCGCCGGCCGGTCGGACGTGGCGACCACCGTTACGGTGCGCGCGCGCGCCTTGGCGCCCAACTGGACGTCGATAAACTCGCGCACTTCGCGCCCACGCTCGCCGATCAGGCCGATGACGATGACGTCGGCCTCCGTGCCTGCGACGATGGAAGCGAGCAGCGACGACTTGCCCACGCCGGCATCGCCGAACAGGCCGATCCGCTGCCCCCGCGCAACGGTGATCAGCCCGTCGATGGCACGCACCCCCAGCCGCAAGGGCGTGTCGATCAGCGTGCGCTTCAGCGGATGTGGCGGGTCTGCCTGAACCGGGCGATACGCCGTGTCCGCGCCCAGCGGCGGGCCGTCGTCGACCAGGCGGCCGAGCGGGTCCATCACCCGGCCCAGCAGACCATCGCCCGCAGGAATTGTGAGCGATCGGCCTGACGCGCGCACCTGCGTCTGCGCCGACATTCCGTCGAGATCACCGATCGGTGCAAGAATCACCTCGTCACCGGCAAAGCCGATCACCTCGGCCAGCACGCTGCGGCTGCTCGCCGGGTCGCGCAACTGGCAAAGCTCGCCGATCCGGGCCGATGGCAGGCTGGCATGGACCAGCACACCGCGCACGGCGCGCAATCGTCCGTGAACCGGCCTTGGATCGTTGGCCGTCACGCCGTCCATCAAGCGAGGCAGCAGGGTATCCCAATGATCGGGCGGCATGATCATCGCTGGGGGTCGGCGATGGGCGCGACCATGGTGTCGCGCATGACCGCCAGCTGGCTCTCGACGCTGGCGTCGATGCTGGTGCGCGGCCCCGCGACCAAGCATTGGTCCCCCGCCAGATGGCGATCGCCGACGACCGTGATCGCCTGACCGGCTTGGTCCATATCGGACAGCAGGGCTTCAACATGCGGCACCATCGCGGGCGCGACAGTGATGCATAGCTGCCGCTCGTCGCGAAACGCCGCCAACGCCGGGCGAAGTACGGATGCGACCAGTTGGCGGTCGTCGAACCCACCAAGGATGCGGCGCACCATGGCGAAGACCAGTTCGACCAGTCCCTCCTCCACCCCGGCGGTGTAGCGGGCCGCTCGAAGGCGTGCCTCCTCGACCATGCGCTGCGCTTCCGCCGCGCCGTCGCGCACCCCGTCCTCATAACCCTGAAGCCGGGCGTTGGCGACTTCGGCCTGAGCGGTCGCGCGGATGGCGGCGGCCTCGGCCCGCGCTTTCTCGATCACGGCATAGCCGTCCAGCCAGCGCTGCGCATCGGCGGCGCGGATGATCCGGCCGGGCGGGACGGCGGGCAGGGACCTCATGCGGCGGTCGATCCCGCCACTCGGCGCAGCACGACGGGACCATGCGTCAGCATCTCCGCATCCTTAGTCGTCGGAACGGCGCCGTCCGACGGCCATTTCAAGTGCAGCCAGAATTGCGCCGACGCCGATTGCGCGGCGATCCACGCTGCCAGACAGGCCCGGCCGTCTGTCAGGACCGCCGCTTCCAGCGCATCGACGCCTTCAGGCGCCGGGCGATCGAGGCCGAGATCCCGATTGCGCCGCGCGAGCGCCATGTTCTCCTTGCCGAAGCGACCGATCAACGCCGCGACGACCTCGCCCCGGATCTCCCGGCACAATATCGGCGACCAGATCACCGCGCCGCATGCGGGCACCAATGCCTCCATGGTCTCCATTTCTAGCGCAGCGATCGCGCCGTCCGCCGCCACGGGAAACGCAGGCTCCAAGGGCGGCCCGCCATGCCATTCGACCGCACATCGCCCAAGCCGGTCGGCGAAGCGTTCGTCGCGCGCCATGGCCGCGACGGTACGCTCCGCACCCTGGCCGGTGAAACAGGCGGCAAGCCGCCCTGGATGAATGAAGCCTGACATCGGACCGGATCAGCGGGAGGCCAGCTTGTAGGGATCACCGCGCCGCCGCCGTAGGAGCAAGGCGGTCGTCAGCGTGCCGAGGCCGATGACGAGCAGGCTCATCAGGCCGAACAGCCAGGTGGCGGCCGATGTCGGGATGGACAGGCCCATAACGTCGACCGACCCCATTCTGACGCTGCCCTGCGCTGCGGCGCGCACCGGCACGGTGACGACCGACACGCGGTCATAACTCAGCTGCGCGACGCTGCCCGCTACCAGTGCCTTGACCTGCGGCACCAGCGGCCCGACCGCTAGGTCCGGCTCATGGCGGATGAACACCGACGCGGAAGAAGGCTGGGCGTCGCGGCGCAGCGGATCGCTGTCCGGCAGCACGACATGGACGCGCGCCGATACCACGCCATCGATTTCGGACACCGTCTGCGACAGTTCCTCCGACAAGGCATAAAGCATCTGCGCCCGCTCCTGCGTCGGCGAAACGACGAGCCCATCGCGCTTGAAGACGTCGCCCATGGATTGGAACTGCCGACGCGGCAGCCCGGCCCGCTCCAAAATCTGCACCGACTGGGCGAACCGGCTTTCATCGACATGGATGGCGATCCTGCCGTCTTCCTGCTGAACGCGCGACGCCGTGATACCATGGCGCTTGAGCGCGGCGATCATGGCATTGGCTTCCCGTTCGGGCAGATTGGCATAGAGCTCAACGCCACATCCCGACAAGGTCAGGGCGGCCAGCGACAACAGCAGCAGCGCCGCTGCCCTGCCGCCCATCATCCCGCCGCCCGCGTGCTTGACCGGCGACGTCATTATTGGCCCCGCAGCAGCGTGTTGGCTGCGCCGGACACTTGCGTGCCGCCGCGCACGACCAGCTGCGTTTCGATTGAATAGTTGAAGATCGTGCCGAGCGAGGCGATCACTTGGTCGATCTGGGCGGGCTGCACCCCGCCCTTCGCGCCGGACACGTCCTGCGCGGGGACGGGACCGGTGGTGCGGGATTGCTGCTGCGGCGGAAGGCGATCGGCAAAATGGCTGGCCCGTTCGAAATAGCCACGCAGATTTTCCAGCACCATCGATCCGAACTGCCCCGCGCTGGTCGCATCCTGCACGCGGCTCCGGGCTTCGTTCGCGACCTGATCGAATGCCGCGCCGGACATATTCTGCGTGACTGGGTCGGTGACCGCCGACAGGGGAACGACCGGTATGTTTGCCGGGATCATCTGCTTTCTCCACTCTCTGTGTAGGCGTGGCGTCCTTATTCGTCCGACATTGCCTCGCCCAGAATGTCGTTGGCGCGCGGCATCATGATCATCTGGCCGCCGACCGTAATCGCGCCGCTGATCAGGGCGTCGTCGAAACCCTCGGGCAGTTCGTCACTACTGGGAACAGCAGCGCGGGCATTGTCCAGCGCACCGTCAAATTCAGCCTGGGCCTGAATTACGGGGAGTTCGACGGATCCGGATACGGGATTGACGGGCATTTTCCATTCCTTCCAGTTGAAACGCGATTATCGCCCGCTGTCGGGCACAGACGTAACTTCGACCCCCACGCCGCCACGGAATATGCGCACCTGCGCCCCGCCGAACGACTGTTGTGCGCTCGACTGGCCACCGGCAGCCGCCGGGGAGGATGTGGACGGCACGGCGCGCCCCGACATCTGCTGCACCACCCGTTCGATTGCCGCGACATAGGCAGGTGGTCCCGACACCCGGATCATCCTGCCGTCGGGCGAAGCGCTCAAGTCGAAACGGTCGTCGGCCAAGCCTAACGCGCGAGCCTGACGGAAGATGGCCTGCCTGTTTGCACCCCGGCCTTCCAATATATGCGACACATATTCGGACTCGGCGCAGATATGCAGAATGAAGCCGTCGAAATACCAGCCCAATCCTCCTCTGCGTGTGACGCTGTCCAGAAAATCTTCGGCAAGGATTCCGTGTATCGGTCCCTTTATTCGTCCTCGAACGGATTTTGACATCTGTATCGGAACATTCAGGTTTCGCCCGAATTCAGAGAATATCTTCTCCGCATCCTGAGCGATGAGGACGTAGGGATAGGGCTGCGTCATCCATGATGCCCGCGCCTGCACAGGATGCGGTGCCGCCGCTAGACAAACGGCCGCGAGGACTGCGCCTAGCAAGAGACGCTTCATCCAAAGAACTCCATCTTACATTTACTTATCAATGGCGGTAAAATGCATACCCAACAGCATTCATGTTGAACCCATAGTCACAGCATGAAGTGAGAAAATATCAATATTGCGTATATTCACATTTATAACCATACAGGATAGAATATTGCAATGTGCGTTACAAATTAATGACGTTTAATCGGCGCATTCGTGACGCAGGAAAGCAGTTATCCAGATTCTGGGATGAGATAAATATGGAGTTTATTTTTTTCTACTACAAATGAAACATCGGGGAAATTTGCTACAAAAATAAGTCAGTTTTTTGCCATTACAGGCCGAATATATATTAATTGAACTTTCACGCAGTTTATCGTGAAGGAAGCACGCAATATCTGCTGCGCGGCGATTAGTTGTTACCGATGTAATATTGAAATATAAGTGTAATCATCGTCGAACTACACAACTCATGCATCAATCCTGAGACTCGATCTTGATGTATCATGATTGATGTCGGGTCGCGTGGGGCAAGCTGCCCTCGAGCCCGCATATACGATCGTACAAATGGAGAATAGCATGTCCGTAGCCGCAGCCGGTTCGACCAGCAGTTCCGACGCCGCCATCGCCAAGATGGAAGCCGCTTTCGATGCGGCGATCGAAAAATCGGCCAAAATCACCGAAGTGACGACCGAGAAGAAGACGGAACTCGACGCCACCAAGCAGCGTCCGCAGAACTAACCTTTTCAAGAGCCATGGCCAGCATTGGCCATGGCTCCATCGGAAATTGGTTTCCCATTTGCAAATATGCCGGATTACCTGTCCGGTCAGAAAAGTGTCCCGCTTGCCTGCTTTCGACCTGGCTTCACTGCGCCTGAAGCGCGCCATCTCTACCCTCGCCTTGCCTCCCGTGCGCAAGGCGGCGTCGCCTGATGCGCGTGCGCCCTTCCGGCTTCCGCCGCCCTTCGAGCTTGAAGTTCTTTCGGGATGTCAGGAAGGGGCGCGGATGGCGCTTGCCGGGCCCACATGCTCGATCGGATCGTCGCCCGGGTGCGACGTCCTGTTGATCGGCGATGATATTGCGGCGACGCATGTCCGCATCCACCTCTATGGATCGAACGCTTCCGTGGAGGCGATCGACGGCGATGTCGGGCGTGAAGGGCAATCGCCCGTGACTGCTGGCTATGGCTATCGCGCCGCGCTGCCGCTCGACTTTCTGCTGGGCGACACCCATGTGCGCATCTCCCGCAAAGTCGCGGAAGGTCGGCGGCTGAAGCCGCTGGTGATCGGCGCCGGGGCGTTCCTGCTGCTCACGCTGATTGTCATGGTGCTGGCGCGAGCGACCGATCCGAGCCCGGACGAACAACGCACCAGCATTGCCGCCATAACCGATGGGGCGCGCGGCAAGGAGGCATCCGAAGCCGTGCGACAGTTGCGCGCACGCATCGACGGAGCCGGGTTGTCCGCCCTGCGTCTGGTCGACAATGGCGGACGGATCGAAGTGTCCGGGCATGTGTCGCCCGAGGACATGGCCGTCTGGCACAATATCGAGCAATGGTTCGACGCCACCTATGGCGAGCAATATATGCTCGCGAGCCTGGTGGAGGCCGGCACGTCGGCAGCCACGCCCCATGTCCGGTTGCAGGCCGTATGGCTGGGCGAACAGCCCTATGTCATCGACGGCCGGGGGGAGCGCCGCTATCCGGGTGATTCGCTGACGGACGGATGGATGGTCAAGTCGATCGAGGCCGACCATGTCACTGTGTCGCGTGACGGGCAGGACGTGGCCATCGCGCTATGATCCGGCCATCGTCCCAGTTCGCGACTTCTGCCGCCGATACGCGGGTCGAAACGACACAGGCCGAACGGCGTCGGATCGACGCTGCCCTGACGGACGCCTGGCGGCGTATCGAACAGGGGCAGGCCGCAGGGTCCGTGTCCGGTTCAAGGGCCAGCGCTACAGGTCGGGACGCCCCCGGCAGCGCAGTGTCGCTGGCGCAGCAGATCGACGCGCTGATGCGGCCCGACATTGCGGATTCGACCATCTTCGCGGGATCGCGTAGTCTCTGCCTGCTGCGGCATGTCGCCGACGATCTTTTGCCCGCCATGGACATGGACGAGGAAAGCCGGTCGATCGCGCGTGCCCTGATCCTTGAGGAAATCGCCGGGCGCATCGATTGCGCGCAGCGTCGGCAGGCGCCTGACTGATGCCGCAGCCGTCGCGCGACGCTGGCGTCCGTCACCCCGACACCCGGTCCGCCGTTACGCTTCTGCATGCGACGGGCTATCTCTGCCTGCGCGCCGGGAACCGGAAGCGCGCGCTCGCGCTCCTGCTCATCGCCCAGCGCGTCGCCCCGGACGACCCGGCATTGCTGCGCGCGCTCGCGGGCGCCTTCATCGCCAACGATGCGCCCCGCCAGGCGATCGGCGCGATCGAGCGACTGGCGCGGATCGAAGGGCGCACGCCGGACGGCGTCGGGGTGTTGCTTGCCCATGCCCTGTGGTCGGCCGGCGATGTCGTGGCTGCCCGCACCATGTTCAGGCAGTATCTCGCTTCAAGGAAAATTGCATGAGCGCACTGCGTCAGCGGCTCGACGCCTTCGTGCAGAGCGCGAGCCATCGTCCCGACATCATCGTCGCCGCCTTCATGCTGCTGGCGATCATGATGATGCTGATCCCCTTGCCGACCGCACTGGTCGATGGGCTGATCGCGCTGAACATTTCGATCAGCCTGCTGGTCCTGATCGTAGCCATCTGCATGGGGCGGCCCGCCAGCTTTTCCTCGCTGCCGCCGATCATCCTGCTCGCCACCCTGTTCCGGCTCTCGCTCTCCATCTCGACCACCCGGCTCATTCTGCTCCATGCCGACGCGGGCCAGATCGTCGAAACGTTCGGCCGGTTCGTCATCGGCGGTCAGGTGCTGATCGGTCTGGTGATCTTCCTGATCATCACCGTCGCCCAGTTCCTTGTCATCACCAAGGGCGCGGAACGCGTCGCCGAAGTGGCGGCGCGCTTCACGCTGGACGCGATGCCGGGCAAGCAGATGTCCATCGACACCGACTTGCGCAATGGCGACATCGACCAAGCCCAGGCGCGTGAGCGGCGGGGGCGCCTTGAGCGTGAAAGCCAGCTTTATGGAGCCATGGACGGCGCGATGAAATTCGTGAAGGGCGATGCGATCACCAGCCTGATCATCGTCTGCATTAACCTGGTCGGGGGCCTGCTGACCGGCATGGTGCAGAAGGGCATGGATTTCGCCCAGGCGGGGACCACCTATTCGCTGCTGACCGTGGGTGACGGCCTGATCGCGCAGATTCCGGCGCTGCTCATTTCCGTGGCTGCCGGCACTGTCGTCACGCGCGTCGCCAACGGCAATGACGAAGGGCTGGGGTCGGAGATTTTCCGGCAGCTGGGCGCGAGCGAACGGCCGCTGGCGATCGCCGCCGCAGCGACCGGCGCCAGTGCGCTCATCCCCGGCTTCCCGACATTCATCTTCCTTTTTCTCGGCCTATGTTTCGGGGGCGCGGCGTGGATGGTCCGGCGGCGTCGGCTGGCCGCCAGTCCGGCGCGCGTGCAAGCCGCGCCTGATGCCGGCGCCGCGACAGACCTGATGGTGGAAGATGAACAAGACGTGTCCGCGCTGCCCGCGGCGCTGGTGTCGGACGGCCCTGCCCGGGTGTCGCTGGTCGTGCATGTCGGCGCGCATCTCGCCCGGCAGGCGGCGGGCCGGGATTTCGTCGTCGAAGTGGATCGCCGCCGTCTCCTGCTGCACGCCGAACTGGGGCTGGAGATGCCTTCGGTCAAATGGCTGCCGGACCCGTCGCTCGCGCCCGATGCGATGCGGATCGACCTGGAGGCGGTGCCGGTGGCGCATGCCCGCATGCCTCAGGGCTTCCTGCTGGCGGAAGCGGATCGCGCCACGCTAGCCCTGCTGGATGTCGATGTCGATGTCGATGTCGATGTCGATGCCGCGTCGCAGGACTGGCCGGTCGACGCGCTCTGGATCAGGGCGCAGGATGCAGCGCCGCTGCGGGACGCGGGGATCAGCCTGCTGGATGTGGTGGCGGTGATGGCCCGCTGCGTCGAACGGACGCTGCGCCAATATGCCGCGCATTTCATCGGCGTTCAGGAAGCGCGCGACCTGTTGTCGGCGATGGAAACGGACAATGGCGAACTGGTGCGGGAAGCAGTCCGGCTGGTCAGCGTCAAGAAACTGTCGGATATCCTGCGCGCGCTGCTGGAGGAGAAGGTGCCGGTCGGCAACCTTCGGCTGATCCTGGAAGCGCTGGTCGAATGGGCGCCTTCGGAAACCGATACGGGGCAACTGGCCGAACGGGTACGGGCTGCGCTGAGCAGGCAGATCTGCCACCGCCATGCCCAGTTGGACCGGATATTGAGCGCCTGTGTCTTGACGCGCGGGCTGGAGCAGGCTCTGCGCGACGGGTCGCGGCAGGGGGGTATCACCCTGTCGCGGGACAATGCCGAACATATGCTCGGCCAAATCCGCGAAATCCTGTCGGTGCAGCCCGATACGGGTATGGTCGTCCTGACTCCGGCGGACCTGCGGCGTGGGGTGCGGCAGTATCTGGTGCATGCCGGCATCGACCTGCCGGTCCTGTCTTACACCGAAATCGCGGCTGACTATTCCGTCCAGTCGGTGGCGTCGCTCGACCTGCCGACGCCCCAGTTGGAGGCTACGGGCGACGCGGCGCCAAAGCCGGCAATGGCATGAGGCGGCCGTCATGAGCGATACGAGCGAAGAAAAGAGCCTGCCGGCATCCGACAAGAAAATCCGCGACGCCCGTGACAAAGGACAGGTGGTAAAGAGCAAGGATCTGGTCACGGGTGTCGCCCTGCTGGCGACCTCTCTCTATGTTGCATCGATGGCGGCGGGGCAGCGGGACCGGATAGAGGCGCTGTTCATCCTGCTTGGGCGGCGTGCCCATGGCGAAGCCTTCGATCAGGTCTGGCCGATGGCGCTTACCGGCGTCCGCCAACTGCTCCTGACGGTCAGCCTGCCGCTGCTGGTGATCACCCTTGCTGCGGTCATCCTGACCAACATCGGCACGATGCGCGGCTTCATCTTCTCTGTCACCCCCATCACGCCCAATTTCAAGCATATCAACCCGGCCGAGGGCGTGAAGCGGCTTTATTCTTTGCGCAGCATTGTGGAATTCGTGAAGGCGCTGGTGAAGATCGGGGCGCTGGCGGCGGCGTTCGTCATAGTGTTCCGGCTGCATCTTCAGGATCTGATGCTGCTGTCGGTCTGCACGACATCCTGCCAGTTCGCGATTTTCGTGGCGATGGCGCGGCCGTTGATGGCGACGGCCCTAGTGGCTTTCATTCTGGTGGGGCTGGCGGACCTGCTGCTTCAGCACTGGCTGTTCCAGCGCGACATGCGGATGACCCACAATGAAGCGAAGCGCGAGCGTCGCGATGCCGAAGGCGATCCCACGATCCTGCGGCAGCGCAAGCGGCAGCGCGATGAAATGCACGGACATTCGGGCCGCAAGGCATTGAACCGTCCGACGCTGATAATCGGATCGCCGGGACGTTGGTGCGTGGGCGTCCGCTATGTCCGCGGTGAAACGCCGGTGCCGGTTATCGTGTGGCGCACCCCTCCCGACATGGCAGCCGATGCAATCGGCCGGGCACGGGACGAAGGGATCGCGATCGCCCGGAACGACGACCTGTCGGAAATGCTGGCGCGCGTCGGCCGCAGCGGCGAGGCCATCCCGCGCCATTTGTATCAGAGGGTCGCCGGCATGCTGGTTGCAAAGGGGCTGATATGATGACCCGTGAGAGAAACCGACACATCGGATCGAAACGCCAGTATTCACATCCTATGCCGTTCGATCAAAACTTTAGACCGAATTTGACGACTTAGCCACATGACCGAAGCGAAACGCTTTTGAGCCCTCAGGAGGATCGAATGCCAGTCGATAAATTAAGCCGCGCCGATAACATCATGTCCTTCCAAGACAAAATCGAATGGGCTGGGCTTCTGAAGCGTGCCGGCACAGCAACCCATGATCAGTTGGCGGAAAAGGGGACTAAGTCAAAGCACTCCACGCCTGCGACCGCTTCGGATCGGACCGCTCATCCCGCGCCAGGTGACAAGCTTGTCGAAAACAAGAATGTTTCATTCATCAGCGATGGGCATGCGGACGTCCGCCCAAGTGATATCAAACGTGACGAGCAGAGAACTCCAATCGAAAATGTACACGCATCCCGCGACGCCTATCTGGAGAAAAATCCGGACGCCGATCCCATGTCGAAGGACATCGTCAATAATGCCGACTATATTCTCGAAAACTGGGATGCCATATCTGGCGGGCAAGACGAAATCACTGCGGACGATCTGACTGCATATGTCGACGCCAATCCCGACCTATCGCAGGATGCGAGGGACGCACTGAAATTCTGGTCGCAGCCGGGAATGTGGGAACAGCTCGACAATGGTGGCGACAACCCGGCGCTGGTCAAGGATGACGGCATCGTGGTGAAGAAGAATGTCGAAGACTGGATCGAAAACGAAGCGCCCACTAACGCTCTGCAATTCTCGAATTTTCTGGATCAGGCCGCCTTTCAGGCTCTTGGAGACAGAGCCGATCTAGCCGGCATCGAAGCCGATATTTTCGTCAATCCCGAAAAATATACGCATGAGCAGCGGGCCGCAGTTGCTGTCGAACTGATGAACGCGCGAAACGCCATCGAGGCAGGTATACAGAGCGGCCTGTGGGGAGATGCCAAGTCGCAAGTCTGGGTGTCTGCAAATACCGGCGCTAATCCCGATTCCAACAAGGTGCTGGCTGAAATCAACGACAAGATTTCTATTTTAATCAATTCTGACGGCATGCAGGATCATCTGCGCAGTGCGAAGGAAGCCGAACTCCAGAATATCGTCGACGCCGACCCCAGCGTGAAGGAAGCGTTGCAAAGCTATTATGATGATAAGATCCTGACGGGGGACGGGTTGAATGACCTTCTTAACCTGAAGGATGCGAACGGCGATCCGCTAAGCCTTCCGGCCGCGCTGGATACGTTCATGACCAACAGCGAAACGCTGTCCAGTGCATTGGGCTTGGATGCCCCCAATTTCCGCGAGGTGGTGACCGCGTCGGGGAGGATGGGGGATCTGGAACAATATTATCGGGACACTATCGTCACTGGCGAAGGTTTGAAGGACATGCTGGCCAGCGGCATGGACCCTACGATCGCCATGGCCACTTATGGGGAACAGGTCGCCCGTCTCAATGCGGTAGTAGATCCTGGCCTGGCGGAACGTTCACGTGACGAAATGATGGTCAACTTCGGACAGGTCGTGCATGATTCCATGCTCGATCAGGTGTCTTTCGAAAATCTAAAGGCTGTTTTCGGCAATCCGGACGGTACACTGAACGAAAATCTGGTGCGCGACGTTCTGACCCAGCTCTACCAGAAAAATCCGGAACTTTTCGTTAACGACGACAAGCCGATGACGGTCGACGAAGCACTCGGTGGCGTACGCGCGGCATGGGATTCGGTCAGGCAGGGTGCAAAGGTTACAGATGCATTCGGGAAATTAGGCTTCCTCAATGCTCCTGGAAATGACGTACAGAAAGCCTATGGCAGTGGCGCAATGCACATTGTCAGCGGCCTGTTCATGGGCAGCATGGCGATCGCGCGAGGCGCCAGTTTCAAACCTGGCTCGATGGACGCAAATAGCATTGTCCCTATCGTCACCGGTGCGGTCGCCACATCCGGCCTGTTATTGGAGGGCGGAGCAAAAGGCAAAATAGACAATGTGGATCATGCAAAAAATCAATACTTGAAAGGCGATAGGCCCGAAGCATGGTTAAAAGATATGATCAAGCGCGAAGTGGCTGATCATATATATTATTTAAAGAAGTTTGAGACCGCAGGGAAATTTTTGGGCGGTAGCGCAAATATAGTGGCGGGCGTTTTTGGCATCATTTCTGGCACTTCAGATCTCAACAAGGGAAATACCGCGATCGGAGCGATCAAGATTACCGGCGGCAGCCTTAGCCTGTTTGCCGGCGGCACCACGGTCGCTGAAGCGATCTTGACTATCGTCGGCGCACCGGCGCGCGTCATCGCGAGCGCGGCGTCGCTGGCCGGGATTGCCGGGGGGGCAGCTGCCGCCTTTGGCATCGGTGTCCTCGTTGGTGTCCAGATCTGGCAGGAAGTGAAAACAGAAAAAGCGCTCGATCAATTCAGCGACACGATCAACGCCTATCTCGATCAATGGCAGATTGACGGCGGCCCTACGGAGGACAAGGACTATACTTTCGTCCCTGAAGAAACGGTGGGTGGCTCATAACCATCTGAAAACATAGCGGATCACTCAGGCGGGCGGTCGAAATCCGGAGCGTTTTTCGACCGCCCCAAATCCGCGCGGAATCCCCTTCGGGTCGAATTCCCGATTCAGATTCCGTGCTGGTGGGGAGGCCGGCATGGATCGCTGTTTCGGTGGATTTCCCAACTCATACCGGCGCCCGCTGGTATTAGACGATGGCGGTGTTGGACGCTTGCAGTTGCATCAGAGTGGTCGGCTCGCATCCAACGACAATCAATGTGACATTGTCCGGCGCGCCACGTGACAGCGCCATTTGCAACAGATGATCCGCCGCATCCTGCGGCCGTTTCCGGCGCAGCGTGGCAGCGATCTCTTCGGGCAGCACCGTTCGCGTCAGCCCGTCACTGCACAGCAGGAAGACGTCGCCGGGAAAGACGCGATCTCTGCGCCAGTCAAGTTCCAGCCGTTCGCGCACGCCGACGGCGCGCGTCAGTATATGCCCTAGTGGATGGTCGATCGCCTCGTCTTCGCTCAAAAGACCATGGTCGATGAAATGCTGCACCTGGGAGTGGTCAGTCGTCAGCGCACTCAATGCGCCATCACGGAGCAAATAGATGCGACTGTCACCCGCCCACATGATAGTGTAACGTTCGTCCCGGACAAACAGGCCGACGATGGTCGATCCTCTGACCTGACCAGTCGCATCGCCCGCCGCCCGTATCGAGCCATTGGCTTCATGCAAGGCGCTGGCTAGAGCCTGTTCAGACAAGCTGCGCGCGCCATCCAGCCGCCGACCGCGCAGCGTATTGGCGAGTGTCGCCGATGCCCATTGGCCGCCTGCATGACCGCCCATGCCGTCAGCGACCGCCCAGAACCCGTCTTCTGTACGATCGACAAACGCATCTTCATTGGCTTCGCGTAAGCAACCGGCATGCGTGCGTGCCGCACGGTCAAATCGCAGGGCCGGTGACATCAATTGATTCCTTTATGTTCATCATGATGGGGATAAGGCCTTCTGGCGGAACCGATGAGGCAATCGAACAGGTTACGACGTCGCCCTTTACCGTCCAGAAACAGCCGCAGACGGCCGTGTCAGGCAGAACATGATCCGCAAGACAGTCGGGCACCCTTGGAACCAGGCCGGCGAAATCGTCCGCACTACGCCCTTCGGCGAGCGCTTGGCGGATCACATTTTTGACTTCTTCAGGATAGGCACGAGCGACATGCGCGCAGGGTCGTTCATCGGTCTCCACGCCCAAAACCAGCATAAAGGGACGCCTAACACGGTCCCTCGCGGGAGACATCGCGCCCATCCGCCAGCCTCGCCCGAACGATCCCGGTCCGAACCAGAAGCAGCAGTCAGCAGCGATGTCGTGCCGCGGCTCGAAGGCATCGTTCAATGCCTCCTGTGCACGGTTCAACCCATTGCTGCACCATATATCCCATGCCGTCCGATAGCGTCGGGCAAGCCCGCGACTGACGAAATCTCCATGAGACGGCATCTTGCCGAAGAGGAAGGGCTTATATTTGGTCACAGTCGGGCTGGGCATCGAAAGGACCATATGCCCCCGCGACCGAAGGGATTGTCGGTGCCGGGCAACTGGATGCGGAAGGTAGCAGAATGCTCCCCCCTCACGAAGCTCGCGCGGAAAGCAGTGGCCCCTGCGTTCTCCTTTTGCGCGGCGTCGATCAGCCGGAATAGCGCCCAGACGCCTTGCGCACCGAAACGCTGCACTTCCCTGTTTCCGTCAGAAAGGATCAAAGCCGCTTCTGGCAGCGCACCGATATTCCAGGTCAGGGGACGGATGTCGGCGGCGCCTGCCGCAAGCTTTTGCGCGACGCCACCCGAAGAAAATTCGGCGGAATTGACCTGTCGGCTAAAGCCAGCTCCGACAATCCTGATCGTGAAACCGGTCGCGATCAGATCACGGATCCGGGCAGCCTGCTGGAAATGTTCAGCACTGGATGGATCGAAGCTGGCGGCGACGGGATCGTCGCTGCGCCAGCGCCATACCGGGCCAGACATATCTAGCAGCGGCTTAAGGCGTGTCTCGACGAAGCGGTCAATTTCGCCATTAGCACCGAAAACACGCAGCATGGCACCATTGTCCGCTTCGGCACGCGCGTCACCAAAAAAGGGATAGTGATCGTTCACCAAAGCTCGGCACGCGGGCAGGATCGACTGGGCATATTCCTGGGTCACGGCCCCCTGCGCAGATCGGGTTGCTGCGCCACGCCCGGCCTGTTGCGCCTTAGTGATGAACGGTTGTAACTGAGGCGGCGCCACCACGCCGCTGGTCACGACATCGCCGATTGCCGTCGCGAATTGCCCCTGCACTGCCACACTGCCGCTGCCCGCGCCGATGGCGTCAGCGGCGGACCGGGCGGACACTGCCTTGCGAATGGCCTCAATGAAGCCGTCAATCGGGGCCACCGCCCGCCCGTCGCCGACAAATACGGCCAGTGGCCGAAAATGGGCTTCGATTGTCTGGCCGGCATCGACGCCTTGCGAAGGTAGGACGCGGGCCTGCGCGGCGGCTAGGCGCTGCATCCGGCCAGGCAAGCTCGGGCCGCCAGCCTTACCCAAAGCTGGCAACATCGCGTTTTTACGCGCTTCTAGCAGCAGCAATTTCCAAGCAGATGGCGTCTTACTGAACGCGCCAAACGCGCCGACATCGGCAAAATAATCGGCGGGTTGAGGCGCAGCGACAACCGTGTCCCACGCGGCAATATAGTCGCGTGCGTACAGCGCCGCGATGCCTGAATGCGCATTGGCCATCTGCGCCCGCGTGGTGGCGGTCTGTGCATCTTTGCCGAATACCCAAAGGTCGCGCGCAAGATCGACCTGCACCGTTTGAAGGCTGATTTGATAGCCTTGGCGATAGCCCTCGCGCGTAAAAAGCCATGGCACTTCCATTTGCAAAAGCTGCGCGCCATTGGCGAAGGCGCGCGCATCCCCCGTTCCCATCAGTGCGGCCACGCGCCACGCTGGTCGGTTAAGTATATCTGTTTTCTGACGCAGCAGGGCATATGCGCGTTCGCTAAGTGACAGGGTTCCAAGCGTCTCCCGGCTGCTCGCGATCAGCGCGCCGTCGAGCGGAGCGACACCCTTTGGCCATATCCGCCCGAATTGAGGATCGGCCAGCATCGCATCAAGATGGGGGACAAGCTGGGCGCGAATATCCATTCTGTCGGCGCCGGCAAGGGAAGTCGTCTCCCAATTGTCGATGACCCAGTTTCGGACCGCATTACGATTCAGGGGGCCGCGACCGCCCAGCATCAGATAGGCCTTGAGCGGCTGATAGAGCTGCATCGGTTGACCCGCATCCCGCTGCAATTGCTTTTCTGCCTGTAGCAGGAGGCGGGGGAGCAAGATGCGTTGCAGAGCCACCAGATAAGCTTGCTCCGCCGAACGGGCATGGCCTTGCTGATAAAGACCAAAGCGCATCGACAATGGCGGACCGCCCGCCTTCTGATCGGCGTAACCGTGCGGCAAGGATCGAAGTGCTTGCAATATAGGCAAAATCTGCTCGAAATCGGGATCGCTGCCGCTCACCTCAACCAGATCGATACCACTGGCACGGGTCGTCTGCGCGATCGCCTGCGTGTCTGTCAGCAGCGCAAGCTGCAAAGCCTTGTTTCGCCCGAAACTGTTCCCGAGCAGAACCAGCCCTGCCAACGTTACAAAAGCCAGCGCACCCATACCGCCCAAAGTCGTTAGTCGTTGCCGGGCGAGCATGTGCGGATCGCGTTGAGGTAGCCCCGGTTCCGCCAGGATCACGTCGCCCAGAAGGCGATTAATGAAATAAGCCCGACCCTTGCCGGCTCCCATGCTCGATGTATCCCGCACCGCATAGGAATGGCTGACGGTGCCTAGAATACGGTCTAGCGGACTACCGAACTGCACCCCGCTGGTTAGATAAATTCCCCGCAACAGGCCGCTTCCCGGAACCGGCATGGAAGCTGGAGCGATACCCTCGACCAGTCGGTCGACGCGCGCACGCAGACTCGACATCTGCGTCGGAAAGCCTTGGATCAAGCTGCGCCGGGCCGGATCCGTCTCTTCCTGAAGACGTTTGGGAAGCCGCTCAAACATTCGGCCGCAGAGCTTGTCGAATTGCGCCGTGATCAAGGATGCCACGCCTTGCTTGTCCGCCTCATCTAGCGCCAGCGTTGCGCCCAACACAGCCCGTCGCCCATCTGCATCGAGATCGGCGAAGAAAGCTTCGAAACCTAGGATCAGGTCAGCCTTAGTCAGGCAGAGATAGACGGGCACGCGCACGTGCAGCGCCGAGCGCATTTCGGCGAGGCGGGCACGGATGGCGTTGGCGTGCCGGTCGATCGCGCGCACGTCGCCAGCGAGGACTTCATCGATGCCGATCGCGACGATCACGCCGTTTATGGGCTGGAGCGGCCTTATTCGCGCCATCCGGGTCAGGAAGTGCCGCCATCCCCCTTCATCGACCGCCCGGTCAGAATCCTGCGTCGTGTAGCGCCCCGCAGTATCGACCAAAACGGCTTCATCCGCGAACCAGAAATCCAGATTGCGTGTGCCCCCCACGCCCTTGAGCGCCGCATCGGACACCGGGAAGCGCAGACCCGAATTAAGCAGCGCCGTGGTCTTGCCTGCACCAGGCGGGCCAATGATGATATACCAGGGCCGACTGTAAAGATAATCCCGCTTTCCCGCTGAGGCGTCTTTCAGCTTGGCAAGGGCCTCGCGCATTCGCGTCGCCAAGGCATCGTTTTCGTCTCGGACGGGATCGTCGAGTTGATCTGCAATCGCCTGTGCTGCAATCCGCAGCCTGTGCCGGCGCCAGAGCCCCGCTGTACCCCACGATAACAGCACGACCCCGACCCATGCCAGCCGGACCCATAGCGGCCGCCACGAAGACATGAAGATCGGCAGCAGCAGCGCCAATATGACGATGCCGGCCAACGCGGCGAGGCCGGTGACGAGCCACCAGTTGCGGAACAGGGATTTCATGGATTTTCCGTTGTAACGAGCACGATTTCGACCCGGCGGTTGAGTGATTTGCCCGCACTATTGTCGTTCGAGGCGATAGGGCGGCTGTCACCAAAGCCCTGCGCGCTGACCCGGTCCTGATCGCGCAATAAACCGCGCGTCAAATCTGCCACAGCCTTGGCACGTGCTTCCGACAGTGCGACGTTGTCGGGAAAGTCGAGTGTCGCGACCGCATCGGAATCAGCATGTCCTTCGACACGCACAAGACCAGGCTCAGCGTCTATCGCTGCAGCAATCCGGGAGAATAGCGCTTGCGCCCTGTCCCCCAGCTTGTCCGATGCCGACGCGAAGAGTTGCCCCACGGTAGTACGCACGCGAACGCTGTTGGCGTCCTGTTCCACAACGACCAGTTTCTGTGCGATTTCGGGCGCAAGGAAGCGGCGCAGCCGCCCTGCCTGCGCATTGTCTGCCGTGGCTTCTACCCGCGCGGATCGCGACAGGCGCAACGGCCGGTCGGGGTTGAGGTGAGTGAGAGCGTCTAAAGAGGGTTGCCCCGTCTGCGACAGGATGATGTGGAAGATCAGTGTCGTAATGAGCAGCAGCAGAAACGACCCGATACCGGCCACCAACAGCAGGGGTGCCGATCCGACCTGCGTCATGGGGGTGGTCGTGCCGCGCCATTGGGGTGAAATGTCAGTTTGCGATAGATCGCGCACCTGCGGCAATGCCGCATAGGCGCTCGCCATGATGCCATGGAGTTGCCTGCGGCCGTCCGGGCTGATACGGTAACGGCCCTCGAACCCCGCCGCCAGACAAGCATGATAGAGTTCTATCAGCGCCACATACTCGGCGGGACGACCCAGCATGTCCTGCAGCAGCAACCAGAAGCGATCGCCGCCGATATTTTCCCCGAACGCCCGCACGACGAGGCTGCGCCTTGCCCATTGCGCGGCTTCCGTCGCCGCGCCCGGAATATTCTGGGCGATGTCGTCGACCGTGGCGAACAGGCCGTAGCGGGCCCGCCGAATCGATTCCGCGTCCATGTTCATCTGTCGCAAACGGCGATCAAAGCCGTCGGCGAGGTCCACGGCCAGCCGGTGGAGCGTCGGCATCGGCATTACGAACCGGCCCGAACGCACGCCCGAGATCAGGCTGAGCAACGGTGTCGCCGCTGCCGCCAGCCTGCCCTGCGCCGGATCCAAGGGCGGCTGGACGAAATCTTCGTCGGACATTGGCGCCGGGGCGGCAGCCGCCAGCCCAAGGTCCGGTGTGGCCGCAGTCTGCGGCCGGGCGTGGCCGGCGGCCGGCATCGGGGCGAAGATCGTCTTGCCCCCTCTATCGTCGGTCCCCATGCTCATCGCGCACCCGGCTTCACCCACCAGAGTTCAAGCCCGAGATCCGGCCAGTCGCCCGCAACGTGAAGGCCCAGCGCAGGACTGGTGGCGAAATCGGCCCAGTCTGCAACCGAACGGTCGAGTTCAAAATATACATGTCCCGACAGGGTGCGCAGCTGCGGCGGCAGGACAGGCGCATGGGCGAGCGGGATTCCGGCAAGGGCGGAATCAACGATCTGCCGCATTTTCTGCACTGCACCGATCTTGGCGACAGCTGGAAAGCGTGCGCGGATTTCATCAAGCGGCATGCGTGCCCGTACGGCCAGATAGAAATGGCCGAATTTGAAGAGATTGTGATCGGTAATCCGTGAAGTGTAGATGCCCGGTCCTGCTTGCTGCAGCGGCAGTTGCGCGGCGGCACGGTCATAGACAGCGGACAAAGCGGCCTGCAGCGCCTCAACAACCGGTTCGAATGTCAGCTGCAACTGAGTGTGATCATAGGCCAGGAAGGGTAGCGGTCGCCGATCGACGCGGGTCAGCGTGCCCAATTCACCGGCCATGCTGACAAAGATTTCGTACAACCGTTCGGGATGGACGTGGGGCAGGCTGGCGAGATGCTCCAGTTGCGCCTTCCAGCGATTGAGCGCCATCAGCAGCAGGAAGCTGGCGAACGTGTCCGATCCGCCCTCGGTCGCTTCCACCGCCCGCAGCGACAATTCTTCAACCCGTTGACCGGTGCGACCGATGATATCTGAAAGGAAGCCGTGAAGCCGGGCATGACCGCGTATGTCCAGCATCGGCGCAATATGACGATCATCGAAGCTGACAACGCCATTCCGCCATTCGCGTACGCGCGCCAACGCCACTGTTACACGGCCCTGAACCTGCTCGCGGCTGATGCCGAACTGCATATTGGGTCGCGCCACCTCGATCGGCTCACGGCTTCGTTCTTCAGAGAAGACGTCGGATATGGTCTCGTCGCCGACAATGAAACGCGCGGCATCGGCACCATGCTCACCCTCGACGCGAAAGACGACGCCCCCATCCTGCATCGCGGGAAGCGTGAGATGGACGGTCAGATCACGCGCATCGGAAGGGATATCGATTGGCGGCGGGGTCGGCAAATCATCGGGCATGGCAAAGCTCGTCCCGTCAGGCATCAGGCCAACCAGCCTTTGGATGCCAAACTTACCCAAGGCCGCGAGGTCAGCATCGAGCTTCAACTCGATGACACCCCAGGGATAGGGGTGCACGGCACGCAAATGCGCCGCCATAACCGAAGCGACATGGCGATCCTGCTGTTGGAAATGCTGGGGCCGAAGAAACATGCCTTCGCGCCACGCTACTCGTCCATTCTGGGTCACTGGGTGTACTCGCTCATGCCTTTGGAATGGCGGGCGTGGGTTTCAACGCTGTTTCCCGGCGTGTAGCCGGACCTTACAGTCGTAATCTCAGGCGCCGTGCATCAGTAGATCCTGTCGATCGACTTGGGCGGCAGGGCAGTCTCGGGATCTTTCGATCTGGCGCACCGATCGCTGGCGAGGCGCGTCCATCGACCATAACGACCACCCATCGCCTCGATCCGGCCGTCATAGCGGCGCAATGCCACGTCGCCCGACTGCCCCGATTGGACAGAACAACTTTTGCCGAATATCCGGTCGCTGCATCCCGAGAGCGAGGCATAGCCCATCTCCCGCCATCGGCCGTCGTAACGACGGCAGGCAGCATAATCGGGCTTGTGCTCGTCAGCAGCCGCCCCGGCCTTCTCTTTCTCTGGTCCAGCTGCAGGGGCCATATAAGGCATGGTCGCCATGCGACGCGATCGAGCGTTGGGTGGCGCAGTTCCTTCGCTGGACTTGGCTGCCATGGCTTGAGTGGGATCGGCCTGCTCATCGGTCAACGAAAACCAAGCCATACGGACTGACCATCCTTGACTGCGCCCTGCCTTTATCAGAGCCGCTGTCCAGTCCAGCGTCGATGCCGCATCCTGTCCCCTTACCAGCCCCAGAGCTGGTTGCAGCGGCGCTTCCACCATCGCGATCCCCATCACGCCCTTGGCATTTTCACACAGGGTAATGCGCGTGCGGCCATTCCCGATTTCACCGAACCTGTCAGGGTAGCGTTGGCCGAGCGCCTTGAGCGCGGCGCGATTCTCGCTGATCAGACGGACCCGGCCGGACGGAAGAACGGCCAGGAGAGCAAATTCATTCGCCGGATCGGCGGGTGCTGCGGTCACGACCGGCCGCGCATAGGCGCCCAAGGGGCACCCCTGCGCGCCCCTCGCCAGTTCGAAACTGGACTGTTCTGCACGCAGCGTCGGAATAGTGTGGCTATCAATCGCTCGAAATTTCCGGAGCGCATCCACGGCAGGACATTGCCCGTCTGCGAGCCGCAACACACCTGTGCCGTCTACCGTCGCCGCACCGATGTCCATTGTCTGGACGGACTGCATGGCCGCTTCACTGGCAGCTGCCGGATTTGCAGCCGCACCATGCAGGAGCAGATCGTCCCCGTCATTCTGACGCGCGCTCCAATCCAACCAAGCACACCCAAGTTCGGGCGAGGCGACTTCCACCATGGACACAATATCGGCTGTGGTCGAAGCCGGCGTCACATGCTGCGACGAAGCGAAGGACGAAGCTTCCTGATGCTCGCGCATCATCCAGTAGAAGCTGACGCCTCCAACGATGAGAGTTGCCAGCGCGACCAGAGCGATGCGGCGTCCCCGGGCGAGCCGAGGCGCGCGGGCGACCTTGTTCGGCTTGGTTTCACTTCCGCCCTGTGTTCTGGTCACGATAACCCCGGCTTTCGACATCGGTGGGGTCAATGGCAATGTGCTGTCGATCGGCGCAAAAACCGTCAGTTCCGCAGCCATATCCGACGCTTGCTTCACGCGCACGGCTGGCGACGTGTTCGCAACTTTCCGCCACAGCGCTCTGATGGCAGAAACGCGACGCCGGTGCTCACTGTCTCGTTGCCTGCCGGGTTTCGAAGCCAGTGGGGTCAGTTGCTCTAATGCCGCCCGCACGTCAGACATGGCGCCCATCCGTTGCCGGGGATCGGGGGTTAGCATCCGGGCAAGCAGCGGGCGCAGGATGTCGGGAACCTCAGTCAAGTCGGGCTTGCTGCGTCGACGCTCCACCGCTTCTGCCAGCGATGACCCCATGTCAGGCGCCTTGCCGCGTGCAAATGCGATCAGGACGAGTGCAAGGCTGTAGACATCGGTCCATGGCCCGATCGATCGGCCGAAATCCCCGAATTGTTCGGGCGCGACATAGCCGATCTTGCCGGCAAACCCATCGCCGATGACGGTTTCGGCGCCGACCGCCAGATCGCGCGCGATGCCGAAATCAATGATCTTGGCCTCGCCAATCCCGCCTTCCCCGATCAGAACATTGTCGGGGGAAATGTCGCGATGGATAGCGCCGGCGACATGCGCGGCCTCCAGCCCATCAGCCAGCCGTCGCCCGAGCGCCTGAATGTCAGCGACGGTCGCGGACTGGCCGTTCAGCAAGTCCAGCAGCGGGCGACCGTCTATAAAATCGGTCACGATATAGGTCACATCGATCCTTGGATCGCGGGCCAGGACACGGTAATGGGCGATGGCGGGGTGCGATAATTGGGTGAGGATCCGCGCTTCCTTGCGGAACATCGCCTGTACCTTGCTGTCGCTGGCCAGATGTCGATGCACGACCTTGATGGCGACCCGCTCGTCGGTTTCGACGTTCGTGCCCTCGAACACCTGACCCATGCCACCGCGCGCAACGGCGCGTTCGACACGGTAGATGCCGTTCAGGATCAGGCCGGGCCGGACTTCGCCATGGGCAAGCCTATCCGCCGGTTCCGATGCAGGCGGCGGGATGTCGGGTGGAAGCGTGCCGTCGGTCATGGGCGCACCGCCAGGCTGGGCAGGATCGACGTCACTCCGCCGCCTCCATGACCTGCGCCGTCGCGCGGCCCAGCCGGTAGGTGAAGCAATCTTCGCCGACCGCAATCCTGAGCGCGCTCACCTGATCCCCGACGGCCTGTCGTTCCAGCAACAGGCGTGCGATGTCGGGCAGCATATGGTTGGTAAGGATCGCGTCGATCATCCGGCCGCCCGACGCCGGTTCGGTGCAGCGCGACACGATATGGTCGGCCACCGCATCGTCATAATCGACCGTGATGCCGTGATTGTCGTCGATCCGTCGTTGAACCTGCCGCAGCTTGAGCGCGACGATCCGTTCCAGCATTGGCCGAGACAGTGGGCGATAGGGCAGGACGATGAGCCGTCCCAGCAAGGCTGGAGGGAAGGTCTTGAGCAATTCGGGACGCAACGCGCCGACCAGTTGCGCGTCGTCGCGCTCGATTTCGCCGTCGCCCGTCAAAGCGCAGATGCTGTCCGTGCCGACATTGGACGTCAGCAGGATCAGCGTGTTGCGAAAGTCGATGTACCGACCCTCTGAGTCTTCCATATAGCCCTTGTCGAACACCTGGAAGAACATCTCATGGACGTCAGGATGTGCCTTTTCGACCTCATCGAGCAGGACCACGGAATAGGGCCTACGCCGCACCGCTTCGGTCAGCACCCCGCCCTGCCCGAAGCCTATATAGCCAGCCGGCGCGCCCTTCAGTGTGGAGACGGTATGCGCTTCTTGATATTCGCTCATATTGATGACGATCAGGCTATCGTCGCCCGAATGGACCAGTTCCGCCAGCGCGTGCGCAGTCTCGGTCTTGCCGACGCCCGACGGACCGCACAGCATGAAGACGCCCACCGGCTTGTTGGGATCGTCCAGCCGCGCGCGGCTGGTCTGGACCCGGCGCGCGATCATGTCGAGCGCGCCGTCCTGACCGATCACCCGCTCGCGCAGCCGTTCGGCCAGTGTCAGAGTCGCGCCGATCTCGTCCTTTACCATCCGGCCAACCGGGATGCCGGTCCAGTCCTGAACCACGGCAGCCACGGCGCCGGCATCCACTTCTCCGAACATCAACGGATCATCGCCCTGGATGACGCGCAGTTCTTCCAGCGCCTTGTCCAGCGCCGCAGTGTCATCACCTTGCTTCGCGTCACGCGCTGCGCGAACCGCCGCCAGCAATGCCTTTTCGCGTTGCCAGCGTGCCTCTACCTCGCTCAGTTCAATGCGGGCTGCGGCCAGTTCCTCCTCAAGCGCTTCGATTGATCCGCCGTCGGTATAACGCCCGGCCGCTTCCCGCCGCACCGCAGCCAGTTCGATGTCCAGCAGGGCGATGCGCCGCCGGCAATCCTCCACCACCGCCGGGGTCGCATGTTGAGAAATGGCGACCCGGGCGGCCGCCGTGTCCAGCAGGCTGACGGCCTTGTCGGGCAGGTGCCGCGCGGGAATATAGCGCTGCGACAGGGTGACGGCGGCTTCCACCGCCTCACGCAGGATGGGGACGCCATGATGCGCCTCCATCACCCCGCAGATCGACCCCAGCATGGCGATGGCGTTGACCGTGTCGGGCTCGCCGATATGCACCGGCTGGAAGCGTCGGGTGAGGGCGGGGTCCTTTTCGAAATATTGGCGATATTCCGACCATGTGGTCGCCGCGATGGTGCGCAGCCGGCCACGAGCGAGCGCGGGCTTCAGCAGGTTGGCGGCGTCTCCCGTCCCCGCCGCGCCGCCGGCGCCGATCAGGCTGTGCGCTTCATCGATGAAGAGGATGATGGGCGTAGCGGCGGCTTCGACAGCGTCGATGACATGCCGCAAGCGCTTTTCAAATTCGCCCTTCACGCTCGCGCCCGCTTGGAGCAGGCCGATGTCGAGCATGGCGAGGCGCACATTGCGCAGCGATGGCGGCACGTCGCCATCGGCGATGCGCCGCGCCAGCCCTTCCACAACGGCGGTCTTGCCGACGCCCGCCTCGCCGGTCAGAATCGGGTTGTTCTGTCGTCGGCGCAGCAATATGTCGATCATCTGGCGGATTTCCGCGTCGCGGCCGATCACCGCGTCAATCTCGCCGCGCCGCGCCTTTTCGGTAAGGTCGGTCGAAAAGCGCGCCAGCGCCTCACTGCTCTGCCCCGCCCCCTGTGGCGCGGCGTCGGCCGGTTCGGCGTCGCCGGTCGACGCCCCCACGTCTTCGGCCGAACCAGCCACGATTGCGGCGAAGTCCGCGTTCAGGCGGTCGGCCGGGATCTGGCGGAAGGTCGCCGAAATGGCGTAGAACGCATTGCGCAGCGTGGGCGTGGTCAGCATCGCGACAATCAGATGGCCGGACCGGATTTGCCGCTGCCCGAACCCCAGCGACGCCAGCAGCCAGGCGCGTTCGATCGCTTCCTCAATCTGCGGCGCGAAGTCCGAAATGGCCGATGCCCCGCGCGGCAGGGTGTCGAGCGCGCTCACCACATCCTGCGCAAGCCGCGCTTCGTCCAGGCCATAGTGCGTTCGGATCGCGGCCATATCGTTGCGCGGGTCCTGCAACAGAAGCTGCACCCAATGGACCAGCTCCACATAGGGGTTGCCGCGCATCCGGCAAAAGCTGGTCGCGCTCTCGATGGATTTGAGCGTGGTGGGATTGAGGCGTCCGAACAGGGACGATCGGCTTATTCCAGTCATGTTTTACCTCACAGATGCGTAGCGGCGCGATTGCGCCCGCCCGATGCGGGCGTCCTTGCGCAGGCGAGGGACGGCGGCGTCAGGCGCGAGCCAACTGGTCCAGCCCAGCCGCGTCTGACCGCCCAGCCCCGCAGGCGGCGCCTCCGCCTCCATCACGGCCAATTCTATTTCCCAGTCCAGCCGGGCTGGGGCGAAGGCGCCCAGCGCCTCGTTCAGGACAGCGAAGCGCTTGGAACCAGGCAGAAGAGCCTGATAATCGCGGAATGATGCGAGCAGGATCGTGACGCGAAACGCCGCGTCCGCCACCTCCACCTGCGTGCCCGCGACGGCATCGCTGCCTAGTCCGGCAAAGGACCGGCCCAGGCGCGAACGGTCATCCGGCTCGATGGAACGCCAGCGCGGCACGAATTCGGTGATCCTGACGGTGGCGCGCAGCAGGTCGCTCAGCGCATCCTCGATCCCGACGGCGCTGCGCGGCGAGGCATAGAGCGCGGCGTAGCGGAGCCGGGCAGCCTTAGGGAAGACCGCTTCTTCCGGCACGCCCATATAGGCGCCTGTCAGGTCGGCGAGCATCCCCGCGAAGCGATCGTCGCGCGGGCGGTCGGCATTGGCAGCCGGATTGCCGCTGGCCCAGGCGCGGTAAAAGAGCTGCAACATCCGGCCTGAAACCAGGTCAAGAAAATCGCCATAGGGCTGGCTGGCCGAATAGCGGCGTTCGTAAGACGCAAATTCGCTCAGATGCAGCGGCATCGGCCCCATCGGCCCCGTCAGCCCGAGCCAATGGCCTTCGACATGGACGCGACCATCCTTCGCCGCCAGCGCATGGACCGATGCGGCAGGAAAGGCGAGCATCGGCGGCTGGCTGAGGTCCGCCACATTCTGACCGGGCAACCGTGCCTCGCCGATGCGCGGACGGTCCTGCATCCGCGCCTCCAGCGCCCGCAGCAGCGCGAACGGCGCGAAGCGGTGGGCATTGCCGCCCGCCTGTCGCAGGAAGCTCATATCGGACGGCGTCGGCTGAGGCGGGCGGGCCACTGGACAAAGCGTCCTTCATGGACGCTGTCGAAGGCCGCTTCGGTGAAGCTGTTGACGGTCGCGAATTCGGCCAGAAACTGCTCAAGCACGGCCGAGAACAGGAACATGCGGCCATTGTCGAAACTTGCATCGTCGAGCTGGATGCGAAGATGCTCGCCGGTGACGAAACCCGTGCGCACGCGGCCAGGCGCGCGCCGCATGACCGGTTCGCCCTTTATCGACAGCAGGCCGTCAATCTGTCTGCGCGGGCCTGGTTCATCGACATGCGCATACAGCGCGAGATGCTGGCGCAGCGCGTCGGGACTACCGCATTCGCTGACGAACGAGGTATAATTGGGCGTGAGATGCGCGATCACGCGCCAGGCGGCATCGCCGATCCCACGCGGCGGGCGGGGGCGCGTCGGCATATGCAGTAGCCGGATCGCGCGCACCGGCGCATTCTGCAACCGCAGATCGGTGACGCCGTCCAACCGCAGCCGATAGGCCAGTTCGCGGTTGGTGACGAGCGCGCGGATCGCCAGTTCCCGGACATCCTCCAGCCGGACAGCATCGCCCGGCGCGGTCAAGCTGATCCAGCTTTCCGTGCCGAGATAGTCGGTGCGGCGGCGGCTCCGCTGCTCCCGCGTCGACAGACGGCGGGGCTTCAGCCGCACATCGTAGAAAAGCGCTTGGTTCCAGTCATAGAAAAGCTGGGCATAACCAAACAGCGGCGCGACCGTTTGCCCGCCGCCGCGTTCGCCGCCATGGGCCGTGACGTCAAGCAGCCGGAATATCTCGAAATCAAGCGGCCGGGCGCGATCGCCTATGACCTGCCACTCCTGGTCGAAGGCGCTGACCGGCACGCGATCGATCTGTTTTTCGAACAGGTTGATAAGGGGCGTGGAGAATAGACGGAAATTGTCCGTGGTCAGCGCGCCCGCGATCGTTGGCACCGTGCGCCGGAAGAGCAGGATCACGTCGCACATGTCGTCACATTGCGCGAAGGCCCGGTCCAGGCCGCGCAGCCCGACGAAGTGGAAGCGCTGTGGCATGGTGAAATATTCGGCGAGCAGGCGATAGCCCCGGAAGGATCGCGCATCAGCCGGCAGCAGCGCCTCATCGTCATCAAACCCGATCTGTTCGGGCAGGGGTAGGCGCGTCGCGACCGGTTGCGCCGCGCCGGACGGCAGCGATACGACCGCCAGGCAATCGCCGATGATCTGTCGATATAATTCGCCCGGCAGCGCTTCGACGCCGTCCAGATAGACAGGCACCATGGTCGGCGACAGCGCCTTCAGGCTGGCGCCCCCGGTCGCGCGGAACCGGATGCGCAGCCCCGCCTCTGCATCAGGCTGCGCCAAGCCATAAGCACCCAGGCTTGCGCGGGTCGCCAGATATTCCACTTCCGCGATCTGGATTGGCCAGAGCGTGACGGGGTGCGCGGTCCGAAAAGCGACATGCGATCCGACATCATCATCGGCAGTTGCGTCGGCCATCGTGCCACGCGCGATTTCGACACCCTTACCCAGCGCCGCACCATCCTCGCGCGGCTCGAACGCGGCGATGCACATGGCAGGCGTGGGGGAGACGTAATGGGGCTGAAGCGCGCTCAGCAACTGTTGGGTGAAGGCGGGAAACTGATCCTGCAACTTCAGGCGGACCCGAGCGCTCAGGAAAGCGACGCCTTCCAGCAAACGCTCGACATGGGGGTCGGGATCGCCCGGTGCGTCGAGGCCTAGCCGGCCTGCCACAGCGGCATGCTCGATCCCAAATTCACGCGCCGATTCCCGCAGATAGACGAGTTCGTCGTTGTAGATTTTGAGAAGGCGGTGATCCATTACAGCCCCGTCACCGCAACAGCGCCCGTATCGACCTCCACGTCGGTGCGCACTTCCATGTTCATGGCGTCGAGCGCCTGGGAAATGTCGCCCCGAATGGTGAAGGAAATCACGTTGGGCCGATCTTGCGCGATCTCCGGCTCCACGGTCACGCTGGCGCGCGCCACTCGCGGTTCGAAATGCTGCACTGCGCGGCGCATCTCCCGCGCCCGGCTCTCCACGCCCTGCCGATGGAGCAGCTTGCCAGATAGGTCGCCCAGCCCGAAATTGAGCACCGATGTCGCCACTTCGGGCAGGTCGGTCAGATCCTGCCCGGCTTGAAAACAGGTGGTGTTCAACAACCAGTTAAGTTCACGAAGGACGGTCGATCGCAAAGCAGCTTCGTTGAATCGTTCGAGGCAGGGGATGTTATGATATCGCAGATCGGACCGTCCGAGCGCGGACAGGCCGCTGGCGTCATTACGCAATCCGTCCAGAGACAGGTCTGCCACCAGCTTGTCGAACAGGGTCGGATTTGCTTGCCTAGCCATAGTCGGACGTCTGCTAGGCCGAGACTGCAGAATGGTTTCGACCGCATGCGTCGTCCGTTACGGATGTCGCAAGACTATCAGAGTCTTGAATCCGGCGCGCATCGAGGCGGCAGATGCTGGCGATGGCATCGCCCTGCGCAGTCAGATCAGGATGAGGTCAGCTCCCAGCTCCTGGTAATATTCAACATCTTGTCCTCAGTCCATGGATGACATGCGCTCTACCGCCTACGCATACGCGTCTGCGTGTCACCCCCCGCAACCTACATCGGTAGCTTTGATACCGCATTCTTGTGATCAAGATGAAAGCGTCGGCTGCGCAATGCCATCCGCCTGATGTGCCGAGGAAATCGGTCGTCAGATCCGCCTTGGGACATGGGTCCGGGCGTTGATCACCAAAGGGAGCAATCATGAAACGCGCTTTAATTTTCCTGCCTGTCCTCGCCCTCATGTCAGCCATCCCGACCCAAGCGTCGGCCAAAGATGCCAATATCTATGGCGGTCTGTTCATTGGAGACCGCCTGGGCGAGGGGCAGACCTTCGAAGGCGCGAATATCGCCGGGGCACCGCGCGTCATCCAAACCCCGACCAAGGACGGGCTGGTCGGCGGCGCGATGATCGGTGTCGTCGTGGCCGACGCGAACTGGGGCCGCATTCGGACCGAAGCGGAATTAAGCGCTGGCAAGAACGACATTCGCAGGCTCACGCTGAACGGCGTGCAGCGCGACCTGCTCAGCGGCCGCAAATCGGTGACGACCACCATGCTGAACGTCGCATATGACACGCCCAAGATATGGGACCGTATCCGCTTTACAGTCGGCGGCGGTGCCGGGGCGGCCAGCATCGACTACGACATCGAATATAATGTCGCCGCGGCTGGTCCCAGGATCCAGATCCCGACCAACGCCACGGGCAAGGTCGCGCTGCAGGCGATCGGTGGCGTCTCGTTCGAGGTCGTAAAGAATTTCGAATTGACGGCAGATGCGCGATATCTGCATGTCGGGAAGCATAATGTCGAACGCTATAACTTCAGCACCGGAACATTGGATTCCGTCCTGAGAACGGATTACGATAGCACCTCGATTACGGCAGGATTGCGCTTCTTCTTCTGAAGAGGCCGCTGGCCGGGCAGGGTATGAACGTTTGCCCCGTCCGGTCAGCGCAGCCCTGGGCGTCGGCGCGTTGCTCAAGACGTGGCCGATTGCTTTTGAAGCATGGCGGTGGGCAGGTGCTAGATCTACAGACGGCGGCGGCCAGCGCTCTGCCTTCATGCTGAGCCTCAGAACCGTCTCCATGAAATGCTTCCCTGGAAATGAGCGACCTGCACTTTCCCTGCGGCTGCTTGCCCGCGACTATGATGCAGAAAGATGGCGTCTGTGCGTCGCCTTCGCAATATCGTCAGTGTGCCGAAGCGGCTGCAGCGCTCAGCTTGATACCCCAGATGCTGGGTTCGGCAACGGTAGGCTTAGCTGCGGCGAGCGCGAACGCAGTGCGCGTCCTTGTATCGCCCGGTATTTTGCGCGCGTAGAAGATGTGCCGGCCAATCTTCTCCTTGCGTATCAACCCCAGCCTCCAGGCGGGAGCCACATAGTCGGCATGATAGTTTAGGAGAGGTTCCGCCTCGGCGACTGGCACAGGCTGATCGAGCGCCAGCATCCTTCGCGCGACCTGCTCCGCCCTGTCCCAAAGATCTGCGACAGGCCGGCGGCGCAGCGAACCGTCGCAGGTGAAGCTGAACTGGCAGCCGGTGGCGCGCGCATGGCCCTGCCATACGACGCCGCAAACAGACGCGGGATAGGAGCGTTGGCGCGTGCGATTCAGGATGACGCGCGCGACCGCCTCCTGCCCGGCTTGGGGCTCGTGTGCGCTTTCATAATAGATGGCTGTCGTGAGACAGGTCTGCTCGGTTTCCGGGGTCACTGCATCAGCGGACGACGGCGCGGTGATCAGGGATGGCGGCAATACCGCCTCCACCCGGCCCGATATGAGCGCGACAGCCAGCAGGGCAAGCGGGCGCGCATATCGGGCTGCTCCGATTCTTGTCCGCATATGCTTCATGGCCGTCCCCCGACGAATCGATGACGACATGACGCCCTATTGATGAAACTTTTATGTCAAAATTCCGATGAACGCGGTCGAGAACCTTGTAAATACAATGAAAACAGGGATTTTTGCGGCTGCGGTAAATTGTCTTAAAACTATAGCATTTGGCTCCTAATCAAACCGCGCGTCTTGCAACGGGCGCAGTGGGGTGCCGGTTCGCTGGCTTTTGGTATTGGGGTTTTATGCCGTTACTGGCGGGGCTTAGCACCATCGTGCTGGTGGCGGCGATGCCGCAGGCGGGCGATTCGGTCGTTACAGCGCAACAGGAGTCGGAAACGGCGGCTGCCGCGCCTGTAACCTCCGACAGCTTCGACATCATGGCTTATGACGTGCTGGGCAACAGCCTGCTGAACCAGGACGCGATCGAGCGGGCCGTCTATCCCTATCTCGGCCCTGGCCGCAGTCCCGCCGACATCGAATCCGCCCGCGCCGCGCTTGAAAAAGCCTATCATGCCAAGGGCTATCAGTCGGTCGTGGTTCAGGTCGCCGAGCAGGGGCTGACTTCCGGCGTTCTGGCGCTTCAGGTGACCGAGGCGAAGCTGGGCGAGATCAAGATCACCGGCGCCAAACATGCGAGCGCGCAGGATATTCAGCGTCGCTTCCCTTCGCTCCGGCCCGGCCAGTCGCCTAACCTCACCCAGACAGAAGCGGAACTCAAGGAGGCCAACCGCTTCCCCAATCGCCAGGTGACGCCGCTGATCGAGCCGGGTGAAACGCCGGGCACGATCAACGTCGAGCTGAATGTCGAGGACAGCCTGCCGCTGCACGCGACGGTCCAACTCAGCAATGATTACAGCCAGGGCACACGTCCGCTGCGCCTGCTCGGCAGCCTCCGCCACACCGACCTCTGGGGCGTTGGTCATCAGTTGACGGCGACTTATCTGGTCGCGCCGCAGAACAAGAAGAATCTGGAGGTCTATTCCGGATCCTATCTCGCCCCGTTCGAGAATAGCCGCTGGTCGATGCTGCTCTATGGCTACAAGTCGAACAGCAATATTGCCTCGCTGGGCGGCACAAACGTGTTGGGCGATGGCTATGCGGTGGGCCTGCGTGGCATTATCACCACGCCGTTCGAGGCCAAGGGCTGGTTCGGATCGGCGAATTTCGGCTTCGATTACAAGAATTTCAAAGAAACCATCACGATCCCCGACGTGGCTGAGCAGATCCGCACGCCGATCGATTATGTCGCGGGCGTTGCCTCCTACACGGTGGGCTTTGTAGGCGACGCCGATACGCTTAACGCCAGCGCGAGCGTGACCGCGGGCCTGCGCGGCTTCGGCAAGGATGTGATCGACATCAATGGTCAATCCTATCCGGTGTTCGGCAACAAGCGCGGCAGCCTGGATGCACGGCCCAACTTCGTCCATTTCAATCTGGACGCCGACTATACCCATGTGTTCAAGAACGACATCGCGGTCTTCCTGCGCCTGTCGGGCCAGCTGGCGGACAGCCCGCTCATTTCCAACGAGCAGTTTGCCGCCGGCGGCCTGTCGTCGGTGCGGGGCTATTATCAGTCGGAAGCGGTGGGCGACGACGGCCTCAACGGGACGATCGAACTGCGGACGCCCTCGCTCGGCAAATGGCTGGGCGGATTTGTCGATGAATGGCGCTTCTACGGCTTCACCGACGCCGCTTACATCCGCGTGCGCGATCCCGCGAGCGGCGCCAACGACAGCTTCAACTTGTTCAGCGCGGGTATCGGCACGCGCTTTCAATTCTTCAAATATCTGAGCGGCGAGGCGGTTCTGGGCTGGCCGATCGAAATGTCGGTGCGGGGCAATGCGCCCTTCGCCACCTTCAGTGTGAAAGCGGAATATTGATGGCGCGTTCTGGCGGACGCACCGGGGGAGCAGAGACGATGCGTATTGGATCCTGGCTTGCAGCATTGATGCTGAGCATGGCGGTGGCCGCGCCGGCCATGGCCGAAGGCGGCTGGTGGGAAAAGGATTGGCCTTATCGCAAGGTCGTAACGCTGGACACTACGGCGTCGGGCATGAATGTGCCGGGCGCGGTCGGCCGCAGTCTGGTGCTGGTACGGCTGCACAGCGGCAATTTCGGCTTTTCCGACAGTCTGGACAATGGCGCCGACTTGCGCTTCACCGCCGCCGACGACAAGACGCCGCTACCCTTTCACATCGAAAAATATGACGCGCAGAACCAGATCGCGATCATCTGGGTCAGCGTGCCGAACCTTAATGGCGGCGAGAAGCAGGACATCCACCTTTATTACGGCAACAAGAATGCGCCGGTTGGGCAGGACATCGCCGGGTCGTTCGACGCCGATTATGCCGCCGTCTATCATTTCAGCGACAATCCCGGCCAGCCGGTGAGCGACGCCACGGCGAACAAGAATAACAGCCAGGCCGCGCCCGCCGGCGTCAATGACGCGGCAATCATCGCCCGCGGCGGGCGCTTCCCCGGCAATGTGCCGCTGACCATCGCGGATTCGCCATCGCTGGCGATCCCGGCCGGCAGCGGCTTCACCTTCTCCGCCTGGGTCAAGCCCGATCAGCTGCCGGAACAGGCCACCATCTACGGTCGTGGCGGCCTCACCATCGCGCTGATGGCGGGCGTTCCGACTGTCGTCGCGGGCGGCGCCCAGCTTAGGGCGAATGCTGCGCTCAAGCAGGGCGACTGGTCGCATCTCGCGCTCGCGGCGGACGGAAAGACGGTCCGCCTTTACGTCAACGGGGTGGAGGCTGGCGCTGCTTCGGCCGCGCTGCCGGCGCAGGCCGGGCCGATTGCGCTCGGCGCCGGCTTCGTCGGCGAAATGGACGAGGTGCGGATTTCCAAGGTCGGCCGCTCGCCCGGCGCGATCCTGGTCGACGCGAAGAATGAGGGGCCGGGCGACAAGCTTGTGACCTTCGGCGCGGACGAGAAGCAGGGCGGCGGGCACAGCCCGATGCTCACCATTGTCCAGAACACGCCGTTCGACGCCTGGGTCGTCATCGCGATCCTGATGGTCATGCTCGTGATTGCCATCTGGGTGATGTACGCCAAGTCCGCCTATCTACGCCTCGCCATGAAGGCCAACGCCGCGTTCATGAAGCGCTTTCGCCGGCTTGACGATCTGGTGCCCTTCGACCGGATCGAGGGCATCGACGCCAAGGAGCGCGCGCTGATCGAGAAAGCCCCGCTCAAGGCGCTCTACGATGTCGGCATGGAGGAGCTTGAGCATCGCAAGGGGATGCAGATCAAGAAAAAGGGGCTGTCCGCCGAGACGATCGAGGCGATGCGGGCCTCGGTCGACGCCGAACAGGTGTTCCAGAACGAGAAGCTCGACAAATGGATGGTGCTGCTGACCATCGCGATTTCTGGAGGGCCGTTCATCGGGCTGCTGGGCACGGTGCTGGGCGTAATGCTGGTGTTCGGCGAGGTGGCCGCCGCCGGCGACGTCAACATCAACGCAATCGCGCCGGGCATCGCCGCCGCGTTGCTGGCGACCGTCGCGGGCCTTGGCGTCGCGATCCCGTCGCTGTTCGGCTATAACTATCTGAACGCGCAGGTGGTGACGATCGCCAACGAGATGCGCGTGTTCGTCGACCGGCTGATTACCCGCCTCGCCGAAACCCATCATCATATGAACCCACCGCAGCAGCCCCTGTCGGGCGACCTGCCGCAGGCCGCCGAATAAGCGCACGGCATAAGGAGACGCATCATGGATGTCGGTGGCGGACGCAAAGCCTATAACGAGATCAACATCACGCCGATGGTGGACCTCACCTTCGTGCTGCTGGTGATCTTCATCATCATGACAACGGCCAGCGTGCAGGGGATCAAGGTCGATCTGCCGAAGGCGAGCAGCGCGGCAAACCTCGCCAAGCCCAAGACGATCGCGATTACCGTGAACGATCAGGGCCAGATTTTCATGGACGCCTATCCGGTGACTCTGGCCGAGCTGGAAGCGCGGCTGCGTACCGAGAAGGCGACCAATCCCGACGTGCCGATCGTTCTGAAGGGCGATCAGGTGGTGCAATATGCCAAGGTCATGGAGGTGCTCGACCTGCTCCGCACGCTGGAGCTGAACAAGGTCGGCCTCGCTACCGGCAAGCAGAACTGACGGTCGGCGCGGGGGCGGGACGAGCCAGATGGTGAGCCAGGCAGACAGGACCGAAGGGGAAGGCCCGGGCCTCCGCAAATTCGCGGTGCCGGTGGCGGTGCTGTCGCTGTTCGTCGCGCTGGGCCTGTGGGTCTGGTCGGGCATGGACAACCGCACCGGGGTCGCCCGGCCGCCGCAGAACGCGCCGACGGTCGATCTGCTGCCGCCACCCCCTCCGCCGCCCCCGCCACCGCCCGACGAGATCAAGCCGCCCGAGCCGACCGAAGCGCCGACGCCCGATCCGACGCCTTCACCCGCGCCCGATCCGACGCCGCAAGCGCCCGCGCCCATGAGCATCAACGCGCCCGCCTCCGCCGGGTCTGACGCTTTCGGGATGCAGGCGGGCAGTGGCGGCGGCATGGGGAGCCCCGGCAGCACCGGAACCTGCGTCGGCCCCAATTGCGGGCGCGGCACCGGCGGCGGGGGCGGGATCAGCGACACATTCTACCGCCAATATCTGAGTAGCGCGCTGCAGAATGCGCTGCGGCGAGACAAGGCGATCAACCGCGAGCGCTTCACCATGACGGTGCTGATCTGGGTCGACGCCAATGGCCGCGTCACCCGCGCCGAGGCGGTCGACGGTACGGGGGACAATGCGCTCGACCAGAAGGTGATCGCTTCGCTCCGCAACGTCGCATCGCTCCGCGCGCCGCAGCCGACCATCCAATTTCCGCAGCGCACCGTCGTGCGCGGCACCAGAAGCTAAGGGAGGCGGCGCCCGCGCGCCGCGAAAAGAGGGACGGACATGAAGAGCCTGCCGAACGGAAAAATCGCGCTAAAGCTGACGTGCACTGGCACGATGGCCGCGCTGTTGGCGCTGGCATCGCCCGCGCAGGCGCAGCATCCCTCGCCTAATGCAATGGTCAACCTCATCCGCCTGCTGGTCGAGCAGAAGGTCATCACGCAGGCGGCAGGCGACGCGCTCCTGGCGCAGGCGGAGAACGAGGCGCAGACGGCTCAGGCGAAGCTCGCTGCCGCCGCGCCGCCGCCCCCGCCGGCTGATGGCGCGGTGCGCGTCCCCTATGTGCCGCAGGTGGTGAAGGACCAAATTCGCGACGAGGTGCGGCAGGAAGTTCTGGCGCAGGCCAAGACCGAAGGCTGGGCGACGCCGGGCAATGTCCCAGACTGGGTGCGCCGCGTGAAGATCACCGGTGATGTGCGCTTCCGCAGCCAATCCAACCTGTTCGCCCGTACGAACGCAAACGACTTCATCGACTTCCAGCGGTTCAATATCAACGGGCCGACCGACTATCAGGAAACCGCTGACGCCAACACCCTGCCGCTTCTTAACACGCGGGAGGACCGGATCAGCCAGTTGTCGATCCGGGCGCGCCTCGGCATCGAAGCCGATCTGGTCCCCGGCGTGCGCGCGGGCATCCGCCTAGCCAGCGGGCAGGACAATGGCCCGGTATCGACCACCAGCCTGCTCGGCGGCGGCTTCGGCAAGAAGGACATCTGGCTCGATCAGGCGTTCATTGCCGTCAGCCCGACCGATTTCGCCACGGTCACCTTCGGTCGTATGCCCAATCCCTTCGTCAGCGGCGGGCAGCGCACCAATACCACCCTCACCAACGCGCTGCTGGCGGGCAGCCGCGATCCTTCGCGCTTCGGCGTCAGCGATCTCATTTTCGACGAAGACGTGAATTTTGACGGCGTGGCCGTGACACTCGACAGCGGCGAGCGCTTTGGTTCGGGCCTCAACCTTGCCGTCACCGGCGGCGCATTCCCGTTCGAGCAACTGGGCGACGATGACCCGGTCACTGCCTTCGACAAGACCGACGCACCGTCCAAATGGATTTTCGGCGGTCAGGCGCGGCTGGCCTGGAATGCCGAGGATTTCGGCGCGAAGCTTGGCGTCGGCTATTTCGACTTCTTCAAGGTGCGCGGCCAGGTTTCCGAGCCCTGCCTTGCCTATGTCGGGCAGGTCGATTGCTCGACCGACTATACCCGCCCGGCATTCGTCACCCGCGGCAATACGCTCATGTATCTGCGCCAGATCGTCGCGGATCCGAGCAACCCCAATTTCTATCCCAAGCCGCAGTATGTCGGCTTGGTCGGTGACTATAATGTCCTGGAGGTTACCGGCCAGCTTTACGCCAATGTCAGCGAAGACATCCGCGTCTCCATCAACGGCAGCTATGTGAAGAACCTCGCCTTCGACCGCAAGGACATCTGCGCCAACCAGCCTTTTGGCATTCCCCTGACCAATGTGACCGGCGTGACCGTCTCGGTCCCGGCGACCACCGGCGGGCGGACCAATGTGCTGAACTTCAACCCATGCACCGCGCTTAAGGACAGCACTTCGGTCAATGGCGGGCCGCTGCTCGCCCGCTATGACAGCGGCGACACCGCATGGATGGTGCAGGGCTGGGTCGGCAGCCAGGGGCTTCGCAAGGGTGGCGAATGGAGCCTGGGCCTGGGCTATAAGCGGATCGAGCCCGACGCGGTGCTCGACAGCCTAGCCGACAGCGACTTCCACTTGGGTGGCACCAACGCGCAGGGCTATATCGTGACCGGCAACTACATGCTGTTCGATAATCTGCGCATTACTGGCCGCTATCTCAGCGCCAATGAAATCTATGGCAATCCGCTCGCCATCGACGTGCTGCAGATCGATCTGGTCGCGGCCTTCTAAGCCGCGCGCAGAGCCAATCGAAACAGGGTGAACAAGGGCATGATGCTGGACAGTCGCAACCGCCGCCGTACGGGCTTGCTGATCGGGGTGAGCCTGGCGGGGATGTGCGTGGCGATGCCGGCGATCGCCCAGGTCGGCGCCCTGCGCGGCGCGGCCGGCGTGCGCGCTCCAATACCCTCGCCGGTGCCACAGCGCCCGACCAGCGCCGGCCCGCTGGCCGCCGCGCAGCAGCAGGCGCTGGCCGCGGCGCAAGCCAATCAGGCGAAGGCCGCCGCGCAGCTCAACCTCGCCCAGCAGGCGCAGGCCGCCGCCCGCGCGGCAGTGGCGGGCGCAGTGCCCAACGGCCTGGTCAAGGGCGGGCTGATGCCCGTGCCCAGGGTGGTGCGCGCCGCCGCTGACCTGACCGGCAATCAGACATGGGAGGGCGCGCTCGCCCCCGTCGAAACCGTGTCAGGCGGTAAGAGCGATATCGTCGTCACCCAGACCACCAAGCGCGCGATCCTGTCCTGGGAAAGCTTCAACGTCGGGGCGAACACCACGCTCACCTTCAGTCAGAAGGAGAATGGCGTCGCGCAGAAGGACTGGGTGGCGCTGAACCGCATCGTCGGGGAAATCGACCCCGCGACCGGCCAGCGCACCGGCGCGGCGATCGATCCGACCCGGATATTGGGATCGATCAAGGCCGACGGCACCGTCCTGATCCTCAATCAGGCGGGCGTGATGTTCGGCGCGAGCGCCCAGGTCAACACCCACTCGCTGCTCGTGTCGAGCATGGAGATCGGCCGTGCCACCGCGCTCCAGGGATCAACCAGCCGCGCCCTGACGCTGGCGCAGCGCAATCAGGAATTCCTCAGCTATGGCCTGCTTGGCTTTCGCGACCAAGCATCAGCGATCGAGCGGACGTCGGCATACAGCTTCTCGCCGATGGCTAACGCGATCGGCACCGAGGGCGGCATCCGTATCGACCGGGGTGCGCAGATCACGAGTGGCGACTCGGGCTTCATCCTCGCGCTCGCCCCAACCGTCACCAATGCCGGCACGCTGACATCGCCCAACGGACAGGTCACGCTACAATCGGGCCGTCGCTTCTTCCTCGACCGGTCGGAAGGGACGAGCACCAGCATCAATCCGTTCGTCCGCGGGCTGATTGCCAGCAGCCAGGCCGTGACCGGCGACGCGCCTGATTATGTGACCAACAGCGGCATCCTGAACGCCCCTCGCGGCTATGTCTCGCTCGGCGCATCGGAAACCGGCGCGGTGCTGCAAGGCGGCATCCTTCAGTCCAGCACCAGTGTCGCGCGCAATGGCTATATCGGCATTTCGGCTGGCGACATAAGGCTCGATCCCGGCAGCCTCATCCTGCTCAATCCCGACAGCGGTGGCGAGACCATTCCCCAGTCGGCCGATTCGGTCTCCAGCTTCAAGACGTCGCAGATCACGATCGGCAGCGCGACCTCCCGGATCGAGATCGGCGGCGGTAGCCTCCTTCTCGCGCCGAGCGCGGACGTAACGATCGGCGCTTCCTCGGGCGTCGACGGCCTCCTGGTTGATGATGCGGGTGCGCTGCGTTCGCGGGTATTCATGGACAGCGGCGCGACGATCGATGTCGGCGGGGTCAAGGACTATGTCGTCCCCGCCAGCCGCAATCTCATCCGCATCTCGCCGGTCAAGGGCAACGAACTGCGGGACACGCCGCTCTACCGTGCGGAATTTCTGAACGGTACGACGGTGCTGGTCGATCCCCGCCTGTCGGGCGTGCGCGAGGATGGCGTGCGCTGGATTGGGTCGCCACTGATCGAAGCGGCAAGCTATTACGCGCAGGTCGGCGTGACCGCGTCCGAGCTGATGACCAGCGGCGGCAATGTCACGCTGGGGGTGGCCGGCTTTGGCGGCGGGACGGCCGCGAACGCATCGGACATCATCGTAAAGGCGGGCGCAAAGATCGACATTAGCGGCGGCTGGGTGCGCTACGAAGGCGGATCGGTGCAGACCACCCGCCTCGTCACCCGATCCGGCCAGATCGTAGATATCGGCGCGGCAAACCCGAACGGCGATTATATTGGCGTGCTGGAAGGCTTCACCGAAAGCCAGCCGCGCTTCGGCCTTTCGACGACCTATGCCAACCCCGTACTGCTCGGCACCCGCGCACAGGCCGCCTATAGTGAGGGTCGCGATGCGGGGTCGCTGACGCTCAAAGGATCGGCCATCGCCTTCGATGGCACGCTGAGCGCGCAGGCCTATGCCGGTGCATTGCAGCGCGCGAGTGCCGATGTCGGCACGGCGATCTCCAGCGTCTATGGCGACACCCGCACGCTCCAGGGTGCGCCTTCCGAACTGCCAGCCTCGGGCTATCTCAACGTCCAGGGACTGTCGCGCTTCACCGACGACGTGCTGACCGGCGCGGGCGACATCGTCGTCACCCGCGCGGCGGCGATCGAGGCGGTGCCAGCCGATCTCAGCTTCGGCCAGTCGTTCGCCTTCGACGAAAGCGGCGGATTGGTCATTCCAGCCCGCGACAGCGACAGCCTGCTGGCCGAGGGACGGCGTGATCGGATTAAGCTGTCCGCCGGCCTCATCAATGACGCCGGGCTCAGCAATGTGACGCTTCAGACGTCGGGCGGGATCAGCATCGCTAGTGGAGCGGACCTGACCCTCGCGGATGGCGGCGCATTCACCGGGATCGCAGGGCGCGCGATCACAGTGGACGGCAGCCTCACGGCGCTTGGAGGCCGCATCGATCTGCGGACGCTTCAGATTACCGAAGGGTCGGCGTTCGCCGACGACCTGCCGGCCGCCGGCAGCTTCGACATCGCGATCAACGGCACACTGTCCACGCGGGGGCGCTGGGCCAATGACTATGGCAATAGCGGCCTCATCGATGGCGCGGCCTATCTGGACGGCGGTTCGATCAGCCTGCGCGTCGCGCCGCGCGTGGCTGTGGCGATCCCCGGCGACGATTCGGCGCGCACAGATATTTCGGGCAGCATCCTCATCAACGACGGCGCTCTGCTCGACGTGTCTGGCGGTGGCTATGTCGCGGTTGATGGGCGGGTCGATACCAGCGCGCGCGGCGGCGACATCAGCCTCGTCAACCAGACCAGCTATTTCCAGATTTCGCCGGTCCCGATCATCGGCCTGGAAACCGACGGCAATGTGCCCGGCATCCGCGTGACCAACCATCCCGCGATCGACGCCGCCGCCAACCCCGGCGCGATCACCGCGCGCGTGACCATCGCCGACGGCGCGATCAAGGCCCATGGCTTTGCCGGCGGCGGCACCTTCTCGCTGGAAACGCCTGCCATTTCGCTAGGCGAGGGCGCGGTGGACAGCGGCACGCGGCTGTCGCTCGACTTTTTCGAAAAGACCGGCTTTGCCGATTACGCCATCACCTCCTACGGCACGGCGCTGATCGAGAACCGGTTCAACAATGGCCTTGGCGGCTATAATGCGCTGCTGGCGACCCAGACGCTGACGATCGGTGCGGGCGAGACGCTGCGCCTGACACAGAGCCGCTTCAACCCAATTCTCACCACCGACTCGCAGTTCGCGCTCATGAGCCTGACGACCGGGGGCGATCTCTATTCGGTGCTGACGCCGCAGGTGCCTGGCAACGCTTATGACCGGCTGGGGGTCAGGCTGACGCTGGGCGGGCTCACCGAACTGCATGTCGAACAAGGCGGCCGCATCGCCGGCGACGCCGGATCGGCGCTCACGATTTCCAAATTGTGGAACGAGGGCAGCATCCGCCTGGTCGGCGGCAGCCTCACCCAGTCGGAAGCGCTGCCCTCGCTCTATGCCGGCGCGCTCGGCGGACGCAGCCTGTCCGACTTCTTCACCGCCAATGCAGACGGCAGTTTCGACGAAGCCGCGCTGAACGCGGCGGGCGCCACCGATGCCGGGCGAGTGCTGACCAACGCCGAACTAGCGCTCCGCCCGCTCTACCTGACCGGTCTGCTGGACCAAGGCGAAGGCGTGCGCCTGTCGGCCGGCAGCACCATCGACCTGTCGGGCGCGAGCATCCGCAATCCGCGCGCGCCGTTCATCGCCGGCACCAGCGGGATTCGCGCTGCCGGCAAGATCATCGATGGCGGGACGCTCACCACCGCGACGACCCTGATCAACGCCGGCGCAGCCTTCGACCGGCCGTTGCTGGGCGAAGGCGTCTATGCGAGCGATCTCATTACCCTCGACACGGTGCGGATCGCCCGCGCGATCGATGCAGGCCAGGGCGCCAATATCGACCTGTCCGGCGTCAGCGACACCTATGAAATCGTTAACAGCGCCAATCGCTACGTGGATCAGCCGGTGTGGAGCGCGGGCGGGACGCTGGCGATCGGCGGGGGCGGCACGATCAACGGCGCGGCCATCAATGCCCGTGGCGGCGCGGCGGTGGCGCGCGGCGGCACGCTGAGCTTTGTCGATCCGACGCTGGTGCAATCGACCGCCGACGTAACTTCGGCGGGGCAGATCGCCGCTGACCAGATCTCGGCCTCCGGCTTCGACACGATGATCGCCTATGGGTCGCTGGCGGGCCAGGGCAATGTGGCGCTGACGCTGGGGCGGGGCTTTTTCCTCGAATCGCGTCCCTTTACGGGCGATGACACCGACTTCACCCCCTATCTGCCGGTGGTGTCCGCGACCGGCGACCTGTCGATCACGGCGCCCTTCATCGGCTTTTCCAGCCTGTTGCAGCAAATGGTCGATCCGAATGTCGGAACGGCGGGCACGGCCAGCGCGCGCTTTTCGGCCAGCGCCTTCGACCTGCGCGGCGCGGTGCTGTTCGACCGCAGCATCGGCAACGTGACGCTCGAGAGCAGCGGCGATCTCCGGCTGAGCGGCGCGGTGCCGATCGAACTCAGCCTTGGTCTCGACAGCTCGGTGAGCAGTTCGCTGCTGGGGCAGCTGGTCGTGAACGGCGACCTGACGCTCAATTCGGCCCGCACTTATGCGACCACTGGCTCGTCCTTCCTGATCGCCTCGACCGCCGAGGACGGGTTGATTCGCTTCGGCCGCGCCGCCGGCACATCGGCGAGGACGCCTTATTCGGCCGGCTCCAATCTGCTGGTCCAGGCCGCGACGATCGAGCAGGGCGGCGCGCTCTATGCCCCGCTCGGCACGTTGACGCTTGGATCGACCAGCGCGTTGGTCGGGGGCAGCGGCTTCGTGTCGGCGGGCGAGGGCTGGTTCGCGCCGGCGACCAGCTCGGTCACGCTCGATCCGGGCAGCACCACCTCGGTCTCGGCCAAGGGGCTGTCCATTCCCTACGGCACCACCACCGACCAGATCGAATATTATTTCAGCCCGACCAGCACCAATCCGCTGACCGCCGCGCCGGTGGGCACGCTGAAGCTCGCCGGCACCGACGTGACGGTGAGCGCGGGCGCCGGCGTCGACATCAGCGGCGGCGGTGACGTCTTCGCCTATGAATTCGTCCCCGGCACCGGCGGCTCGCGCGATGTGCTGGACCGTTTCAACGCCGACCCGTTCAGCGGCAATGACGGGTTGGCCTATCCCGACGGGCGGCAGGTTTATGCGATCGTGCCGGGCCTCAGCGCCGATGCGGCGGCGGCTTTCGATCCGATCTACGGCGCCGACTATGCCGATCTTTACGGCGCGTCGGCCGTGGGGCAGAGCGTCTATTTCGACAGCGTCAGCGGCCTGACGCCCGGCTGGTACACGCTGCTGCCGGCCAAATATGCGATCCTGCCGGGCGGCCTCCGTGTCGTCGAGCAGACCGGGATGCAGGCCGTCGCCGGCGGCACCGAATCGCTGCTCGACGGATCGCAGATCGTTACCGGCTATTTCGGGTCAGCGGCCACCGGACAGCGCGAATCGACGCTACGGACCTTTTCGGTCCAGACATCAACAACATTCCGCCAATATTCCAACATCGTCACGACGTCGGCGACCAAGACCTTCAACGATCGCGCGACCCGCGACGGGCTGGCGTTGCCGCGCTCGCCGCTCGATGCCGGGCGGATCGTGCTGGAGCCGATCGCCAAGCTGGTGCTCGAAGCGTCGCTTTCCACCCAGGCGGGCAGCGGCGGACGCGGCGCGCAGGCGGACATCAGCGGCCAGGCCTTCCGTATCGTCTCGCAACTGAGCGACGATGCCGGCAATGGCGGTCCCATCCAGTTGACGGCAGACGGGCTGACCGGGCTCGGCGTCGAAAGCTTGCTGATCGGCGGCATCCGAACGCAGGGCAGAGACGGCGTCACATCGCTGGCGATCCGCGCCAGCAGCATTTCCATCGAGAATGACGCCACTCATGTGCTCCGCGCGCCCGAACTGCTGTTCGCGACGGACGGCAGCGGATCGGCCCTGACCGTCGCCGACGGCGCGGTCGTGACCGCAAGCGGCACTTTAAGCGACGCCTCGACCAGCGATTATCTGATCGACGGATCGGCCGACGGCATGACCGGCCAGGGGGCGTTCCTGCGCCTCGCGAGCGGGCCGGAGCGGCTGGTGACGCGTATCAAGCGCGATGCCGTCGCCGCAACGCCGACCATCGCAGTTGGCGCGGCAAGCCTTACCGCCACGTCCGTGCTCATCAGCTCGGCCGGCGAAGTCGGCATCGATCCCGATGCGCGGATCGGCGCGGACAATCTCGCGCTCGACGCCGCGCAAATTAGCTTCGCGGCGTCCGCTGACGGCCTAAGCGGGCTTGTCATCACGCCGGGCCTGCGTGCCGCCTTTGCCGCCGCCGACCGGCTTACCTTCCGCTCGCCCGGCGCGATCCGGTTCGAATCGACGGGCAGCGGCGGCACTAGTTACAGCTTCGGCGCGGTGACCTTCGACGCGGCGGGCTTCGGCACGCTGGGCGGTGTTGACGCCGATGTCACCCTCAGGGCCAGCGCGCTGCGGATCGCCAACAGCAGCGGCGCCGCCGCGCTTTGCACCACCCTCTGTGGCGAGGGCGCGCTGACCATAGAGACGGGGAGCCTCAGCTTCGGGTCGGGTACGGTCGGGCTCGACGGTTTTGGCCGATCGCTGACGATCCGCGCGAGCGAGGGCATCCGCTTCGATGGCGTCGGCGGCCTTAATGCCGGCGCGGCCGACATTGCCATCACTGCTCCCTATATCGCCGATGCGGCCATCACCTTGCTGCCGGGGGTGGAAGCGACGCTGCCCTCGCTCGGCATCGCCACGACCGGCGCTCTGCGTATCGACGGCGCGGCAGGCGCCGCCCTGCCGGACGGCACGCCCGGCGCAAAGCTGGCGCTCAGCGCGGGCTCGATCAACATCAGCGGCGCGCGGCTGCGCGCAACGGCCGGGCTGCTCGACGTCAAGGCGAGCGGCAGCATCAGCGTGGGCGACGGGGCTATCCTGGAAGCGCCGTCCTACGCCAAACAGTTTGGCGACGACGCCGATCCCTATTTCGTCTCGGCCGGCGGTGGTCGCCTTTCGCTCACCAGCCTGACCGGCGACGTCGTGACGGGCGCGGGCACGCTGCTCGACGTGGGCGGCGCGCAGGGCCGCGCGGGCAGCCTGACGCTGCGCGCGGCGGGGCTCGTGACGCTTGGCGGCGCAATCAACGGCGCGGCTCCGGCCGGCGGCGGATCGCTCGGCATCGACAGCGGGGGCGGCTTCGATTTCGACGCTTTCGCCGCCGCGCCAAAGGGCTTTACCGGCGCAATCGACATCAGGGTCGGCGCGGGCGACCTCATACTCGGTAGCGGACGGCGACTGGCAGCGACCAGCCTGCTGCTGGCTGCGGAGGATGGCCGGGTCGCCATCGACGGCACGATCGACACATCGGGCGTCAATGGTGGCGATGTGTCGCTTTACGGCCGCAGCGGCGTGCGCCTTGGCGCAAGCGCGCGGATCGACGCCAGCGCCGACGGCTATGCCGCGACCGACTCCCGGCAGGCGAGCGCTGGCGACATCATCCTTGGCACCGATGGCGACGGCGCGGTGAACGTCGCAAGCGGCGCGCAGATCGATCTGCGCGCGCTTCGCACCGGCAATCGGCTGGTACCGGTGATCCGCAACGGCGAGACATTGTTCAGCTATGTCGACAGCGACCAGGGCGGCACGCTGACCTTGCGCGCGCCGATCATCGAACAGGATGGACCGGACAGCGTCAACATCGTCTTTGGCGGGACGGTGACCGGCGCGCGGGGCGTGGCGGTCGAAGCCTATAAGCGCTGGGATTTGGGCGCGGTCGCGGCCGACAGCGGCTTTACCGGCGTCACGATCAGCAACGGCGCGGCAGTGCTCGACACGGCGCAGACAGCCGGCGGGGCGGTCAATTTCCTGTCCGGTCGCGGTGCCGGCACCTTATCCGATTTCATCCAGGGCTTCGATATTTCCACCGCCTATGCCGCGCTCGGCGGCCTCGCCGCTGATCCCGCCTTCGTCGCGCGGCCGGGCGTGGAACTCGGCTATGACGGCGATATTCGCCTACGCTCGAACTGGAACTTTGCTGCCGCCGACATCGACGTCGACGGGGCGCTCGCTGCCGGCGTGCTCCGCAACTCGGCCGAACTGACGGGCAAGCTTGTCGTCAATCCGGGCCGCGAGGCTGAGTTGCTCGAAAATCATGCCAACTTCCTCTACCGGGTGGGCGGCAGCATCCATGGCGCGGCGGGCGCGCTGACGCTGCGTGCGGGCGGTGACCTCACCATCGCCGGATCGATCAGCGACGGCACCTTCACCTTCTATGACCAGAGTGACCCCGATTATCTGGGCACGGTCCTGGGCGGCGGCGGTGGCGGGCGTCAGGTGGTCGTGCCTTTCAGCTGCTTCGGTCCGCAAAGCTGTCGCGGCGTGGTAAACTTCACCAATTCGACCCAGTTCCTGCGTGCGCTGGTCAATTTCAGCGGCATCACAGCGGCCAGCACTGGCGGCGCGACGCCGGCCCGGCCGCTTCCCAACGATATGCCGTTCAACCCGCTGGCGAACGGCGCGGCGGCGCTGGGCGCGGGCACCGATGGCGCGGGCGATCCACTTGGTTCCGCCAGCCTTTTCCCAATTCTGTCTGACGGCAGCTTCGCCTCCTCCTGGAGCTACGCCTTCGTCGGCGGGGCCGACCTTTCGAGCGGCGGCAAGAGCAATGCGCCGTCGATCGATCCGCTCCGTACCGATTTCGCCACTTCCGGCTCGGTCTCGGTGGAAGGGCAGCGCCAGTATAGCTATGGCGGACGATCGGGAGGGTCGGTCGCCGACGAGGTGCTGCTCAGCAACGGCGGCTTCACCTATCAGCTCGACGAATTCGTCACGCGCGACAATGATCCGCGTCGTCCGCGCGCGACCGGCTATTCTACTATCAACCTGACCGCCGGCCGCTTCGGTGCGATTACCAATTTCCTCAAGGCGCGCGCCATCGCCTTCTTCCGCACCCGCCCGGCCGGCACCTACCGTTATGACGGGGCGGCGACCAATCCCACGGCCGTCAGCACCAGCGCGGCCGTCGCCGAGCAGTTCTTCGCATCGATCGAAGCGGACCTGACTGCACTGGTGCTCGACCCGACGACCGGCCTGGTCAGCGACGGGACGCCGCAAAATGTGATTACCGCGACGGTCCGGTCGCTGGTCCGCACCGGGACGGGCGATATCGCCATCGCCGCATCGGGCGATGTTGATCTGACCAATGGCGCAGTCACGACGACGCGCGTCGGCGCGACCGCCTATCAGAATGGCGGAACGGCGGTTTATACGCTGGGGCGTCTGGCCGACAGCCGAGCGACGACGGCCACCGACATGACGACCGGCGTTGCCTATCAGGTCGATCCGACCGCCTATCTTGCGACAGCGCCGAGCGATATCGAAACCGCCGCTTTCCGCTATGGCCGGGGCGACCAGAGCGCGCTTGCAGGACTGGTGGTGACCGACCCGGTCTATCTGACCGGTGGCGGCGACCTGTCGATCGGGGCGGGCGGCAGCGTCCTTGGCCGGCGCGACGTGTTCAACGAAGCGCGCGCGACCAGCGCCGGCTTCTCCTTCATCGGCGCGAGCGACCAGCCCTGGCGCATCGGGTCGGTGGGCACAACGGTCAATCTGCGGGTCAATCCACAGCTCTTCACCTCCGGTGTCGGCGCGCTTGGCGGCGGGTCGATCGACCTCGGCGCTGGCGGGGACATTACCGACCTGACCCTGTCGGCTCTGTCCAGCGTCACGACGGCCGATGCGACCAGCGGCAGCGGCGCGGCGGTAAAAACGCTCGTCACCTGGGGCAGCGGCAATCTTTCGGTCAATACCGGCGGTGATCTCGCCGGCGGCACGATCGATCTGGCGCATGGCGAAGGCGCACTGGCGATCGCCGGGTCGATCCGCACCGGCAGCGCGCTCAGCGCGGTGCCGACCGGCGACTTGCTCGGCAATCTGCTGCGTGTTCGAGTGAGCGACGCGCGGATCCGGTTCGACGTGGGCGGATCAGCCACGCTTCAGGGCATCGCCGCGCTCGGGGCACGGGGCGATGGCGCCAACCCCACAAGCGTCCTTAACAGTTTCGGCTTCTATTCAGCGGCTTCGGCGATCGACCTGACCGCCAATGGCCGCATCAGCATAGCTGACCGTGGCATCAGCGTTGTCACCGGCCGCACTGGTGAGCCGGAGACGGCCGTCTATCCCGCGACGGTCAATTTCGCGTCGCTGACCGGCGATCTGGTGCTGAACGCCGACCGCAGCTTGCCGGGCGGGGCGCGCTCGATCAATCTCTTCCCCAGCAGCACAGGCCAGCTTCGCCTGTTCGCTGGCGGCGACATCACGACCGCGACCATCACCATGGAGGATCGCGATCCCGGCCAGTTACCGGGTTATTTCTCGGCCTACAGCGTGATCGAGCCGTCGATCCGCGTCGCAGGTCAGGATTTCAACTTCCCCGTCGTCCTGCCCGACACAAGCTCGGCCGAGCGGGCGGCGCTGCACAACAGCGCGATCACCCATTTGAACGATGCGGAGCCGGTACGGATCGCGGCGGGCGGCGACGCGCTCGACCTCATCCTTTCGCTGCCGAAGCAGGCGCGGATCAGCGCTGGGCGCGACATCATCAACATGATGCTGTTCAGCCAGAATATCAGCAGCAGCGACATTACCCGAGTGACCGCCGGACGCGACATCGTCGCCACGACCCAGCTGACCCGCGCCTTCCTGCCCGGTGGGACATTCGGCGATCCGCTGCCCGCGCTTCAGGGCAATAGTTTTGTGATCGGCGGGCCGGGCTCCTTCATCCTGGAGGCGGGCCGCGACGCAGGACCGTTCCTCAATTCCGCCGTGGTCGATCCCAGCCGCATGAAGAATGGAGAGATCGACTTTTACGGCAGCCTGTCGGTGGGCGGCGGCATCCTGTCGCTGGGCAATGAATGGAACCCGGCGCTGCCCGAGGCGGGCGCGGACCTGACCGTCCTGTTCGGCGTCGCCAAGGGCGCGGACTATGCCGCGCTGCGCGACACTTATCTCAATCCGGCCAGGATCGACGCCCTGCCGGACGATCTGTTCGTGCAGCTGGAGGATGTGAACGGCAATCTGATCGCCGACCGCACCCGGCCCATCTACAGCCCGCTGCTGGTCGCGTGGATGAAGGCGAATGCCGCCGACCTGCTGACGCAGACCTATGGCTCGACCAATGTCACCGCGCAGCAGGCTTACGACGCCTTCGTTACCCTGCCTGATCTCCGCCAGCGCAGCTTCCTGCTCAAAGATGTTTATTTCAACGAGCTGGAGATGACCTCACGGCCCGACGGCCCCTCCTATCTCCAATATAGCCGTGGCTATCGGGCGGTGAACATGCTCTTCGCGCCGGACCTCGGCTATACCAAGAATAATCTGGAGGGCGGGGAAGCGGGGGCGTCCGGCACGGTGCTAACCGGCAATCTCGACCTGCGTCTTGCCACCATCCAGACCGCGCGCGGCGGCGATGTGGCGCTGCTGGGGCCGGGCGGGCGTATCCTCGCCGGTTCGACCGTTCGCACCTCCGACCAGGCGGCGCGTCGCACCTATGACGGCACCCGGCTCTATTCGGGCGACCGCGCCATCGGCCTTGGCGCCAATGACAATCCGCTGCTGGGCTTCAGCCAGGCGAGTCCGTCGACCATATCGGCGATCCCGACAGGCTATGAAGGCATCATCACCCTGCGCGGCGGCCGGGTGCTCAGCTTCACCGACGGCAGCCTGCTGCTAAACCAGAGCCGCCTCTTCACCCAGGGCGGTGGCGACATCACGCTCTGGTCCTCCAATGGCGACCTGAACGCCGGCCAGGGTCCGAAGAGCGCGGCGAGCTTCCCGCCGGTGGTCGTGCGGATCGACGAAAATGCCTTCAGCCAGGTCGATGCGGTTGGCGGTGTGTCGGGCGCGGGCATCGCCGCCTTCTCGCCGGGCGTGGGTATCACGCCGCCCGACGTGTTCCTGATCGCGCCGCGCGGCACGGTGGACGCGGGCGACGCGGGTGTGCGCGTCGCGGGCAATCTGTTCGTCGCGGCGGCAGCGGTAGCCAATGCCGACAACTTCCAGGTCGGTGGTTCCTCGATCGGCGTTGTCTCCTCGCCCGTAGTGGATGCAGGCGCGGTAGCGGCGTCCAACGCCGCCTCCGCCGCCGCGACCGAAGCGGCGCAAGCGGCGACGGCGGGCCAGAACAACGAGCAGCGGGTGCAGATTTTCGTCGATGTGCAGGGCTATGCCGGCGGCGGGGAGGCGGATCGCTGCAAGCAAACGCCACGCCCGGCCGACTGTCCGGACCGCTGAGGGGGCGCGCCGGGCGCGCCCTCATTCCTGATAGCGTATCTCCCAGCGTCGCAGCGTCGCGTCGGGAAACTCGATGATCGTCGCCCGCTCCAGCCGCGCGCCCTGTCCGTCCTCAGCCAACACCCGCACCGTGAGCGGCCGGCCGCCAAGCAAAGGCGGCGCATCCGGCTCCAGCGCGGTGCGTTGTCCCGCAAGCGCGCGCTGCCGTTCGATCACCTCGGGCGATCCCATGCCCGTTTCCAGCATCACGGCAAGCGCCAGCGGATGAGCGTTGGCGGGGTCGAATCCGCCGGCTCCGCCGAAGAACACGGTCGCGGCGGGCGCGATCCGGTCATAGATGGCGCGGTCCATTCCCCGTATCAGCGCCAGTTCGCTTATGGTCCGCAGCCCGCCATTACGCGGCTGATAGCCGAGCCAGGCATAGTCCGCCGCCTCGGCGCCATAGGGGCGGGGTTCATCGTCCGCGTCGGTCCAGTCGAGAAAGGCGTCGGTTATTTCGTCCAGCCGCCGCCCGCCGACGCCCGCGCCCTCGAACATCAGCCGCGCTTGCGCTTCGGTAAGGTCGTTAAGGCGGATCTTGCCGCGCTCATCCTCGATGCGGATGGTGAGCGATACGCCGCCAAGAGTGGCCCGATAGGGGCGACCGTCGATCCGCCAGCCGACAAGGCCCGTGTCTCGGCCCGAAAGATGCGCCGCGGCCAGTACGACGCCCGCGTCCGCCGCCGTCGTCAGCCGCGCCTGCTCGGTCTGCGCCACCGTGCCGGCCAGATTGCCCTTCTCCGCCGCCAGCATGGCGAATGCGACGCCGGCGAACAGCGCCAAGGCGATCAGCGAGGCAACCAGCGCGAAGCCGTCCTCGGACGCGGGCTTAGAGGTCCGCACCCCGGGTGCCCGGCTTGAGCGACTGGATCTTCTCTTTCAGTTCTTCGGTGATGGCGCGGCCGTCGTCGCTGGTCCGCACCACGCGCGGGCGCAGCAGCACCAGCAGTTCGGTGCGGCGTTCCTCGTTGGTCTTGGTGCCGAACAGCGCGCCGAGCACCGGAATACGCGAGAGCAGGGGTATGCCCTCATTGCCCCGTGTCTTGATCGCGCGAATGAGGCCGCCGAGCGCGATCGTCTGATTATCCTGCACCGCGATCGAGCTGGCGAGGCGGCGGGTGGAAATGGTCGGCGAATCGATGTTGGAGCTGCTGGTGGTCGACACGTCGCTGACCTCCTGGCTGATGTCGAGCAGCACCAGCCCGCCGCTGTTCACGCGCGGCGTGATCTTCAGGATGACGCCGGTATCCTTATATTCGATCGCGTTGACGATGGGCGCATTGGGATTTTCGACACTGACCGCCGACGAGGAGGAGATCGGCACCTGATCGCCGACCTGAAGCGAGGCGGTCTGGTTGTTGATGACGAGCAGCTTGGGCGCGGACACGACGTTGATCTTGGTCAGCCCCTCCAGCGCGTTGAGCGTCGCCTGCACGCTGCCGCCGTTGGAATAGCCGAGCGACAGGCCGGGGAAAATGCGCGTGGGCGTCGCGGTGGTGCCCCGCGTCAATGCCGCTTCGTCATTGCCGTCGCGAAACAGCCATTGCACGCCGTAGCGCAACTGGTCGTTGAGCGAGACTTCGGTGATCGCCACCTCGATCATCACCTGAAGCGGCGGAATATCGAGTTTTCGCAACGCATCCTCGACGATCGCGTAGGTCTGCGGCGTTGCATAGACGACCACGGCGTTGTTCGCCTCGTCGCTGGTGATGGTCATGCCGTTGGGTGGCCCGCTGGCCGGCTGCTGCGCGTTCGCGGCGGCGGAATCGGCGGGTGGGGAGGGATTCAGTGGCGATCCGGTCGGCGTCGCGCTCTGGCTCTGGTCTGGGGTAAAGAGGCCGGGGGCGATGCCCCCATTCTGCCCCTGCGGCCCCGGCTGCGCTCCCGTCGACCGACCCCCCATGCCGAAGGCGGCGAGCAAGGTCTTGGCAAGGTCCGACGAGCGGCCATTCTGCACCCGATAGACGAACAGGCGGGGCTGGCTGTTCTCTCCTTCGCGGTCGAGAATATCGACCCAGCGGCGCACATCCTGAAGATATTGGGGCTGGGACGACACGGCGAGAATGCCGTTCAGCCGGTCCATCGCGATCAGCTTGACGAGGCCAGCCGTCGGCGCGCCGGGGCTGTCGACCAGCTTCTCCAGCTCCGGCACGATCAGCCGCGCATCGGTCCGGCGCGGCACGTAGAGCGCGAAGGACATGTTCCGCAGCCAGTTGACGTCGAACCGCTCGACCAGGTCGCGCACCGCGCGGCGTTGCCCGGTGGTGCCGGCGACGGTCAGGATATTCTGGCTTTCATCGACACTGGCGACGAGGCCGGGCAGCACCGATTCGAGCACCTGCTGGAGCAATTTGGCGCTGACGAACCTGAGTGTGAAGGCTTCGTTGCCAAAGCCGCTATTGGCTTCGCCCACGAGGCCTGCCTGCTGCCGCGCCTGCTCGACCGTGGTGACGACATAGGTCCCGTTGCTGTTGAGTATGGCAAGGCCCGATGCCCGGAAAGCGCCCTCCAGGAAAGGGAGAACGGACGATCGGGCGATCGGTCGGTCGGACACGACCGTCACTGGCGTGTCGAGCGACGGGTCGATGCTGAATGGCACGCGCAATATGTCACCGAACACGGCGCGCGCAACCTGCTGTACGCTGACGCCGGGGAAGTTGAGCGTGATGTCGCCGCGCGCGATCGGCTGGTCGGGCAAAGGCGCGCGGGGATTGGGGATCTGACCGCTGCCCGGCACGATCGTCGCGCGGACATCGCGATCGCCGGCAGGTTCTGCCTGCTGCGCCGGCGCGCCGCTGGCGAGCGAGGCCAGCGCGGCCAGGGCGACGCCGCGGTTCAGCATCGCCCGCCTCATTCGTCGCCGTCCGCCGCTGATGGCGCAGTGCTATCCCCCACTCGCAGCGTCAGGCTGCGCGATCCATCGTCTATCCGAGCGGATGCCGCGCCGATGCCGGTCACGCGCCAAGGGCCGACGCGCCCGCCGAGGGGAACCGCAACCGCAGCCCCGTCAGCGCCGCGCAGTACCGCTGCGCCGCCCCGCCTCGATCGCGCAACGCCCAGCAGGGTGATCGCGCCCGATCCAGCCGCTGTCGCCTTGCCGCCGCCGCCTCCGCCGGGCGCGAAGATGTCGCGTGCGGCCAGCGCCGGGGGAACCGAGGCCGGCAGCGACTCGGCCGTGCGAAGCTCCGGCGCCTTCATCGCCCGCATCGGCACGTCCGGCAGGTCGACTGCTGTCGGCAGCAGCGACTGAAACAGCAGGGTCAGCGCCAGCAGCGCCGTCAATGCAGCCGGCAGGGGCGCTTCCTCAACGGATCGCCGCAGCGTCGAAAGGCGCGGAAATTTCAAGTTGGACCTCCATCGGCGCGGCGGTTCCGGCCTGGAACGCCGCGTTGGCGGCGATGTTGGTCGCGTCGATCAGGAGGAGAGGCTGCTCATTCTGCACGTCCGCCAGGAAGCGCGCGAAAGGAGCCATCCCCACCACCATGGTCACGCGCAAACTTGCCCAACCCGCTTTGCCATCGGCGCTTTGCGACATTTTCGTGACGATCTCGTGACGCAAGGCCGTGCGACGAATCAGATCGCGCAACCGATCGGTCGCCTCGTCCTGATTGCGCGCCGGCAGACCGAAACGCGGCGAGTCAGCGCGCTGGCGGCGTGCTGCGGCGCGCAGCAGCGGCAGCGACGCGGCGATCTGCTGGTTGCGCTGATGCTGCGCCAGCAATTGCGCTTTCGCTTCGCGCCGTTCCGCAAAGCCGTCGACGATCGGCTGGACGATGCAGAGCCAGGCCAGCGCCACCAGAGCAACGAGGATGAGGATGGCGATCAGCCGCTGCTCGCGCGCGTTTGGCGTCTTCATCTGCGCCGCTCCGGAAGATAGACGGCGCTGATGTCGAAGGCGCGCATCTGGTCAGCGGCGGCAGCCGGTGCGCCCTCCGCGTCATTTTCCACGATCGCCCGCAGCCGGGGCGACTGGCGCAGCGCTTCTGCCACATCCGTCGCGCCCGGCGCAAAGCCGACCAGCCGCACCTGCCGCCGCCGATATTCAAGCCGCTGGACCCAGGTGCCGGGCGGCAGCGCGGCGCTCAAGGCGGCGAGCAGCGGCAGCGGGTCTTGCTCGGCGCGCGATCGCACCAGTCCTTGCCGCCGCTGCTCCTCCTTTTCGATCCGCTGGCGGATCAACAGCGCGGTGCGGCCGGCAGGCGCCTGCTCCTCGACCGCTGCCTGCGTGGCTTCGAGCGCGGAGACGTCGCGCCAGATCAAAGCGCCGATGTTGAGCGCGAACAGGGCGGCGACCGCGACCCACCAGCGCCACGCGCCGCTGTCGGCCTGGGCGATGCCTGCAGCCTTCAGCAAGTCGAAATGATAGCCGTCCTCCTCCGCCAGCGCGATCCGCGAAGGGCGGATGTCGATGGCGTCCAGCGCCTCGATCCAGGCCATCAGCCGGTGGCGCGGCACCATGCCCACCCGCACCGACAGACGCGCGTCTGTTCGTTCGACCATCTCGAAATCGAAAGCGGCCTGCTCGTGCGGGATCGGACCGATCCGGTCGATGTCCATCGCCAGCATCTGTCGCAACTCGCCACGCCCCAAGGGAGGCACGTCGATGGTGCGGCAGAGAATGTCGCCGGGCTGGAGGGCGGCGAGCAGCCCCCGCCGTTGCCCCGCGCTCAGCATGTGCGCGCTCTGCCCGGTCCCGACGATTTGCCAGCCGGAGGGATCGGCGGGATCGCGGATGATCACGGCCCCGCGATGCCGGTGCCGCCATGCCCCGCCGGGCAGCAGCGCCGCCAATTGCCCGGTCCACCATTCCCATCCCTGCGCCAGCCAGCGGCGCAGCGTCGGCATGTCCGCCGCCAGCAGTTCGCGCAGCGTCATGCCCGACCCCGGCATTTGCCCGTTGCGGGGACATAGACGCACAGAGTGTCCACGGTCGCGGCGGGTTGCACGATCAGGTCGGGCCAGACCCGCCGATCGCCGTTCGCGAAGCGCACGCGCACGCGAATCATCTGGGGCAGGGCGCTCTGCCCCGCCCACCGCCCGCGCCAGCGGGGTCGCATGTCCGGCGCGGCCGGGCCGTAATAAGCGAACTCCAGCCCGGTGATGCCGGTGGTGAGGGTCGCCCGTTCGCTCATGCGGTCCGGTGTCAGCGTCAATGTCGGCTGGCTGTCAAGCACCAGTGCGCCATCAGCCGCCAGCCCGAGCCGGTAAAGCTGAGGCGGGGCGGGCGCTTTCGCGTCGGGGGAGGCGGACTGGAACAGCATCTCGCGCGCATCCCCGGAAAAAAGGATGCGCGGCTGGCTGCCGTTGAAGCTGCCCTGCGGGAAGATGCGCCAGACGAGCGTGCGCAGCGCGGCCTGTGTCGCCATCACGTCCTCGCCGGCGCGGGTGCGCGCCTCGATCCGCCGCCAGCCGCTGCGCCCGCTGGCAAGGCCGGTCAGCAGCATCGCCGAAACCATGGCGAGGATGGCAAGGCTGACGAGCAGCTCGATCAGCGTGAAGCCGCTTTCGGACCGGCCTTTGTTCATATCGCGGGACGCAGACTGTCGAGCCGGACGCGGAGCGAAGGGTCGCGCGGGCTGGTGATTGATACAGCGACTTGGACAGTTGTTTGGCGGTCGCCGCCGTCCGCCGGGACGACATCGACGCGCCAGAGGAAGCCCTGGTCGGAACCGCTGCGGCTGCCGCGGGCGGCGGGGCGGTTGAGCGGATATTCAGCAAGGCGCGACTGGGCGATCAGCAGGGCGATGCGCTGGTCCGACACGCGCCGGGCGCGGCGGGCGCTGTCGTGCAGAGTCTGGAAGGCGGCGGCCAGGATCATCGCCAGGATGGCGGTGGCGATCAGCGTTTCGACCAGGATGGAGCCGCGCTCGTTCACCGCGCCGGCGCTTCCGCTTCAACCAGCCCGGTCACAGGGCGGATATGCAGCATCTGCGTCGCGCGCGGGCCGGTCAGCGCCAGCTGGGCCGCACTGGCCGAGCCGTCGGGATAGAAACTGATCCGGGCGGGCCGGGCGCGCAGCACCAGCGGATCGGGCAGGTCCACGACGGTCGCGCCGATGCTGTAGCGCCTGCCGTCGGCGGAGATCGCCATCGCGACAGGCTGGCCGCCCCGCACAGCCTGTGCCCGCGCGACGCGCAGATTGGCGAGGAGGGTGGAGGCGGCGCTCGTCTGCCGGCTGCTTTCCCATGCGCTGTCCATCGCCGGGAAGGCGATGGAGGCGATCAGCACCGATATGGCGACCGCGATCAGGGCTTCGATCAGCGACATGGGGGTTTACCAGTTGCCGACATCCTTGGCCTCGCCCGTGCCGCCTGGCGCGCCGTCCGATCCCAAGGTGAAGATGTCGTAATCGCCATGCTCGCCTGGCGCTTTCAGCGCATAGGGCTTGCCCCAGGGATCGATGAGCGCGCTTTCCTGCGGCAGATAAGGGCCGTTCCAGGCGGCCGCGCCCGGCGGCGCCTTGACCAGCGCCTGCAACCCCGCGTCGGCGGGCGGCAAGCCGCCATTGTCGAAGCGGTAGAGTTCCATGGCCGACGCAATATTCTTGATCTGCACCTTTGCGGTCTGGCTTTTGGAGCTGCCCAGATAGCGCAGCGCCTGCGGCGCGACGATGGCGGCGAGCAGTCCCAGGATCGCGATCACGACCAGCAGTTCGAGCAGGGTGAAGCCGCCTTCGCCGGGGCGGCCGGGCCGATGCGGGGGGCGGGGCGAGGATGGCATGGTTACTCCAGGGCGAGATCGTTGAAACCCAAAATGGCCGTCATGATCGACCCGATCACGGTCGCCACGATGATTCCCATCACCACGGTGATGACCGGCGTCAATATTGTGACAAAGCGTTTCAGTTTGACGGCAATTTCGTCATCCAGCGCATCCGCCAGCCGTTCCAGCATGGCGTCGAGCCGCGCCGTCTCCTCCCCCGTCCGCATGAAGCTGATGGCGAGGCGCGGGAACAGGCCCGATTCGGCCGCCTGTTGCGAAAAGGTCGCACCCTCGCGCACCCGTTCGACGATGCGGGCGACGGCATCCGCCATCACCTGGTTGCCGATCGTGCGCTGCGCCAGCGCCAGCGCGGGGGCGAGCGCCACGCCGCCGCTCAACAACGTGCCCAACACGCGCGCGAACCGGCCCGTCTCGATCCGGCGGATGAGGTCGCCGATTCGGGGCAGGGCGATCAGCCGCCGGTCGAGCATGGCGCGGGCGGCCGGCTGACGCAGCCAGCTTCGCACCAAAAAGCCGATACCGACCAGCGCGCCCAGCATCAGCAGGCCATAGGCGCGGAAGGTGCGGCTGGCGTGCATCACGATCTGCGTCATCGGCGGCAAGCGGTCCTCGCCGCCCGCGAACAACCCTTCGAACTGGGGCACGATGAACAGCAGCATCAGAATGATGACCGACAGGCCGATGCCGGTCAGAATGATGGGGTAGATCAGCGCCGACACGATGTCGCTGCGCAGCTTCTGCGCGCGCTCCAGCGTGGCGGCGAGCTTGCCCAGCGCGGCGGGCAGGGTGGCGCTCGCTTCCCCCGCCGCGATCATCGGCGCGGTGAGCGGGGGAAAGCCGGCACGCGCGGCGGCCAGTGCCTCCGACAGGGGCGTGCCTTCCTTCACCAGGCCGTGGATGGCGGACAATTGCTGGCGCAGCGCCGGCGACTCGGCATTGTCGATGGCGATGGCGAGCGCCCGGTCGAGCGACAGGCCGGCGTCGAGCAATGTCGCCAGCTCGCCGAACAGCTTGGCCACATGGCGGGGGTCGAGCTTCGCGCCACCGCCGTCCTTCCGCGCGGCGGCCGCGGTCACGCCGATCGGTCGCAGCCCTTGGTTGCGCAGCAGCGCGACCGCCTGCGCGGCGCTGCCCGCCTCGACCGCGCCTTCGCGCATCGCGCCGCTGGCGGTCGCGGCGCGATAATGGAATTGAGGCATGGCGACCTAGCTTTCCCGCGTCACGCGCAGCACTTCCTCGACCGTCGTAACGCCGAGCGCCGCCTTGGCAAGCCCGTCCGCCAGCATCGATCGCAAGCCTTCCTGCTCGGCGGCGCGGTGGATGTCGCGCGCTTCGGCGCGCGCGATGATGAGGTCGGCAATCGCCTCGCTGATTTCGAGCAGTTCCACCACCGCGCTGCGCCCGCGATAGCCCGACTGACCGCATTCGTCGCAGCCGACCGGGCGGCGGAAATCCGCGTCGGCGGGCAGCGCCGCGATCAGCGCCGGCTCGATCCCGGCCGCCTCGAGCTGGGCATGGACATGCGGCACTGGCGCGTTGCAGGCGGGGCAGAGACGGCGCACCAGCCGCTGCGCCAGCACCGCGTTCAACGTGCTGGTAAGCAGGAACGGCTCCATCCCCATGTCGAGCAGGCGCGTGACCGCTGCCGCCGCGCTGTTGGTGTGCAGGGTCGACAGGATGCTGTGCCCGGTCAGCGCCGCCTGCACCGCGATCTGGGCGGTTTCGAGATCGCGGATTTCGCCGACCATGATGACATCCGGGTCTTGCCGCAGGAAGGAGCGCAGCGCCGAGGCGAAGGTGAGGCCGATGCCGGGCTGCACCTGGGTCTGGCTCACCCCCTTGAGCCGGTATTCGATCGGATCCTCGACCGTGAGTATCTTGCGACCGGGCGTGTTGATCTGGTCGAGCGCGGCGTAGAGGCTCGTCGTCTTGCCGCTGCCGGTGGGACCGGTGACCAGCGTGATGCCATGCGGCTTGCCGATCGCTCGCAGCACCGCCCCGGTCTGGTCCTCGGTAAAGCCCAACGCGGTGAAATCGAGCGCGACACTTGAGCGGTCGAGCAGGCGCATGACGACGCTTTCGCCATGGATTGTCGGCGATGTCGCGACGCGCAGGTCAATCTCGTGCCCGCGCACGGCAAGGCGCAGCCGTCCGTCCTGCGGCAGGCGGCGCTCGGCGATGTTGAGCGAGGCCATCACCTTGATACGCGCGACCATCGCCTGCTTCATGGCGGCGGGCAGCGGCGCCATTTCGCGCATCACCCCGTCGACGCGGAAACGGACGGCCAGTCCGTCCTCCATCGGCTCCAGATGAATGTCCGAAGCCTGCATCTCGCCCGCGCGGGCGATCAAGCGGTTCACCGCGCGGATCACCGGCGCATCGCTCGCCTGATCCTTGAACCGCTCCAGATCCCCCTCGTCCAGCATATCGGTGTCGGGGTCCGGGCTCTGTTCGGCCTGGCCGTAAAGCCGGTCGAGCGCGGCGTCGATGTCCGACGACATGCCGATCGCCAGCCGCACCGGCGCGCCCGTCAGGAACGAGAGGGCGTCGCGCGCAAAGGGATCGAGCGGGTTGGCGACCGCGATGAGCAACCGCCCATCCTCCTCCGCAATCGGCAGCACATGCTGGTCGCGCAGGAAGCGCGGCGCGAGGATGCCGATGCCCAGCGGTTCGTCGGGAAATTGCTGCGGCAGCATGATGGGGATGCCAGTGGCGGTGGAAAAGAAGCGCGCCAGTCGCTGTTCCGAAACCATGCCGAGCCGCGTGACCACGGTCTCGATCCGGTCGCCGGTTTCCTGCTGCACCTGGAGCGCGCGATTGCCGAGGTCGCGCGTCAGCAGCCCGCCCGCCACCAGCCGGTCGATCACCCGTCCACAATGATAGGGCGATGAGGGAGAATCCCCCTGCTCCCGCTTAGCCGCCTTCGCCGACGCCCGCATCCTGATTTCCGACCCCCGATTGACCGCCGGCCCCACCCGACGGGATTGACCCGATCCCCGTCCCAGACAATTTTTACCTTGCGCTCAGCAACTTGGCCGCTGGCGAATCAGCTAATCATCGGACGTTGGTAAATGTCATAAAAATGTTACCGACGTCATGTTTATGAGCTTCCGCAAGACTCGGCAATAATTGTTTCGCGCCGGACCTTGTGAGGAAAGAGGGGGTGCTCTTTCCGGGGATAATGGGGGCACGATCTTGAGGGGCCAGGACTAACTTATTCTTCCTGGCGGAGTTTTCGAGACTATTACAATTTTGTGACCGATTGTTTTCGGAATGATGTCGCATGCCCAATTGGCATGACGACCCACTTCTATTGTCTATTGGAGGTTCATGATGCTTCGTAAAGCCTATCTTCTGGGCACTGCCGCGGCGTTCGTCGCCGGCAGCATGTCCGCCATCGCCGGCGCGCAGACCGTCGATACCGTCTATGGTAACGGCGCGTCGCTGCCCGCTCCCTATTTCCGCCAGGCCGCTGACTGCTACAGCGTCAAGACCGACCTGATCTTCGACGGCAACCCGCCCGTCGTGCAGACCGTTCCGGACTTCAACTATACCGGCACACCGGCGCAGGATTGCGCGACCACCGACTATATCGCCAATGACCAACTGGTCTACAAGTCGACCGGTTCGGGCGCCGGTATCGCCGCCTTCTTCAGCCATGATCCGGTCCGCGCGGGCGACATCAGCCCGGCCGACGGCGTGCAGCTGTTCCCGACCATCAACTATGCGCTGTCGGAAACCTCGCTCGGCACCAACGACATTGCGGCGTACAATAATGGCGGCACCGTCCAGGGCGTGACCGTCGTCGCCCCCGGCGTGACCCCCGGCACCGGCCAGTATCGCAACCCCAAGGAAGCCTATGGCGCCGCGATCCAGTTCCCGCTGCTGATCGCGCCGGTGACCATCGCCTATGATCCGGTTTACAAGAAGATCCGCAATGGCGACGGCAGCATCAGCGAATATAGCCTGAACCTGCGCTACCCGCGCGCCGACGGCTCGGGCGGCCTGCGCCTCAGCCAAGCCGCTGTCTGCGCCATCTTCAACGGCGACATCGTCAACTGGGGCGATAGCCGTCTCAAGGCGCTGAACGGCAACCGCTCGTTCGTCGACCTGAGCGATCCGGGCGCGTTCACCGTGCCGCTGCAGATCGTCGGCCGTGAGGACAGCTCGGGCACGACCTCGCTCTGGACCCGCTTCCTCGCCAACGCCTGCGCCAGCTACACCGGCAACGCCTATGCCGACTCGACCAGCCGCCTGCCGGGCGTTTATGTCGACTCGTCGGGCGCGACCCGCACCACCAGCTCGCCCAAGGATCTGGTCGGCGCGGTCTGGAACAAGAGCTCCAGCAACGCCGGCTCCGGTCGTGTGTTCTACGCCGGCAACGACGCCGAAGTCGCGGGCAAGTACACGCTCGCCAACGGCAATGACGGCGTCGCGAAGTATATCGACTTCACCGCCGAGCCGAGCGCGACCGCGGGCGCTCTCGTGCGTCAGGGCCGCATCGGCTATGTCGGTCCCGACTTCGTGCTGCCGGGCGTGCTCTACACCCAGGCGAACAACTACAACCTCCAGACCGCCGACGTTCAGAATGTCGCCGGTGCCTATCGCGCTCCGACCGCAACGACGCTTCGCGCTTCGTTCGGTTCGATCCTGCCGCCCGAATCGGACGCCAACGGCAATTATGTTCCGAACACAGCTTGCCTGAGCGGCGACGTTTCGGCCTCGTGCCGCAACCAGCCGCAAGATTGGGTCCAGGCGGCGTCGAAGAACGCCCCTCTCGCCAATCCGACCGGGTCGCTGGCCTACCCCATCGTGGGCACGTCGAACATGCTGCTCTACAGCTGCTATGCGTCGGACGCCGCTCGCACCCCGCTGGTCGGCTTCCTGAGCTTCTACTTCAAGAGCGCGACCATCAACAATACGTCGCTGGGTCTGCTGGCCTCGTCGGGCTTCCAGCCCATCCCCACGGCGTGGCGCAAGGCGATCACCGACAGCTTCGTGACCTCGACCGACCCGAACGGCACCCAGCTGACGATCGCCCGCCGTGGCGCTCGCGCCTGGTGCCCGAGCACCGTCATCGGCGGCTGATCGCCTCTTTGACTTGAATGCAGGAGGCCCGGCAGTATCTGCTGGGCCTCTTTGCCTTTGTCAGCTCTGCGGTTGACCTTCATAGAATGAGAAAGCGAACCATGCGCTCCTTGCCGATGCTGCCCGGCGTCCTGTTGGCCTTTTACCTTTCATGGGGCGCTGGGCCAGCCTTGGCCGAGCAAGCCCAGACTTCAGACATTCCGATGAACGAGGCCGCCCCCCAGGTGCCGGCGGGGCCGGTGCCGCTGCGGACGCTGCAATGCCATGTGCGGCACGCGACCAATATCGATCCGACGGCCAACCAGTCGGAAGCCGACATCCTCTATTCGGACGAGGCCGACTTCACGCTGGAGCTTGGCGCGGCACAGGTGCCGCTCGCGGCCGGCCTCGGCACCGCCAATGCGGGCGAAACGCCGCCGGCCAGCTATCGGATCGCGGCGGACCCGCAAAATCTGTTCGCCATGGCGGGGCCTAGCTTCGACCGGGTCGCCGATTATTGGCCCAAGCATGTCGAAGTCGGCAAGACGATCATGGGCAAGGCCTTTTCCTTCATCCTGCTCGACGCCGTGGAGGGCGATCCGACGCATATGACCGCCTTTGTCTCGCGCGCAGCGGATGCGGTCGCGATCGACCTTGGCTGGATCTACCGGGGCCGGTGCGAATTGGGCCAGTCGGCCCGCTGACAAGCTGAGCGGTCTTCCGTGACGGCGGCATATTCGCCATCGTCCATCGCTCTGGCGCGTTTGGACAGGGGGCGTCCCGAAACTCTTCATCGACGCAGGCGGCCACCAGAAACGGTCTTCGATACGGGATCGAGCAGGCCACCGGCGGAAGGAAGCCAGCTCTGGGGGATTTGCGCGCGTGCATTGGCGTGACCCTCAAGGCTCCATACCTGGTCGGTGCGCGCCAAGCGCTTCGGTCGTGATCCCGATCCCTCAGGCGCGCGACCTGTTTCGCACCGACTATGAAGGCGCGACCTTCCGCGCGGATCTGGGGCTGTCCGATCCGCACAATCGCTACACGGCGCAGCGCTTGGCGCAAAGTGCGGCCTTACCGGACCATCCCGCCGCCTTGACGGGCGACGGGATGCCTATATTCAGAGCGGCGCGCAGGCGGCGCCGAGCCAATCGCGCGCGGGGCCGTCGAGTTGCGGGCCGACCACGGCCACAACCTGGGCATGATAGGCGTCGATCCAGGCGCGTTCCTGCGGGCTCAGCAGATCGACGGCGATCAGCGTGCGGTCGATGGGCGCGAAGGTGAGCGTCTCAAACCCTAACATCGCCTTTTCCGCGCCGGGGATCGCGCGCTCCTCCACCAGCACCAGATTTTCGATACGGATGCCATATTCGCCGGTCTTGTAATAGCCGGGCTCGTTGGAGAGAATCATGCCGGGCACGAGCGGCTCGTCGCCGCCGCCGAAGGTAGCGATGCGCTGTGGCCCTTCATGCACGGACAGGAAGCTGCCGACGCCGTGCCCTGTGCCATGGGCGTAGTCCAGCCCCTCGGCCCAGAGATACTGGCGCGCCAGCACGTCGAGTTGGCCTCCCCGTGTTCCCTTCGGGAAAGTCGCGCGGGCGAGCGCGACATGGCCTTTCAGCACCAGGGTGAAGCGGCGGCGCATCTCGTCCGTCGGGGTGCCGATGGCAATGGTACGGGTGACGTCAGTGGTGCCGTCGCGATACTGGCCGCCCGAATCGACCAGATAGAGGCTACCGCTCTCGATCGGGCGGTTGGTCTTTTCCTCGACGCGGTAATGGACGACCGCGCCATTGGGCCCGGCGCCGCTGATCGTGTCGAAGGACAAATCCTCCAGCAGGCCCGTTTCCTTGCGGAACGCCTCCAGCCGGTCGGCGGCGGCGATTTCGGTGAGGCCGCCCTTGGGCGCTTCGACCGCGACCCAGTGGAGGAAACGGCTGAGCGCCGCGCCATCGCGCGCTTGCGCCGCCTTGTGCCCGGCGATCTCGGTGTCGTTCTTGATCGCCTTGGGCAGCACGGCGGGGTCGCGCAGGGGGAGCACCGTCGCGCCGCCCTGCTCCAGCGCCTCGAAGATGGCGGCGACGGCGCGTTCGGGATCGGCGACGACGGTCTTGCCGGCGAGGTCGGCGAGCGCGTCGGCGAAGGCAGAGCGGTCATGGATGCGGACGGCGTTGCCGAGATGCTGGGCGACCGCCTCGTCCATCTTCTCCGGCGCGACATAGAGGTCGGCGGTCGCGTCGGCATGGACGATGGCATAGGCGAGCGCGACCGGCGTGCGATCGACATCCTTGCCGCGGATGTTGAAGGTCCAGGCAATCGAATCGAGCGCGGAGAGGATAGCGGCGTCGGCCTTCTTTTCGGTCAGCCAGTCGGCCATTTCGGCGCGTTTTTCCGCAGCGTTCCGCCCGGCGAAGCGGTCATGATGGACGACCAGCTTGGCGCTGCTCGGCGCGGGGCGATCGGGCCAGATGGCGTCGACCGGATTGGTGTCGACCGCGACCAGTTCCGCGCCCTTCTCCGCCAGCGCTTCGGTCGCCTGTTTCACCCAGCTGCTTGTATGAAGCCAGGGGTCGTAGCCGATCCGCGCGCCCTTCAGCGCATGATCCTTCAGCCAGGCGGCGATCGAGGTCTGCGGCACGCTCTGATACTGCCAGTGCGTCCCGTCCACCTGCTCGCGCACCTGGAGCGTGTAGCGCCCGTCCACGAAGATCGCCGCGTCCTGCGGCAGCACGACCGCGCTGCCGGCCGATCCCTGAAAGCCCGTCAGCCAGGCGAGCCGCTGGGCATAGGCGCCGACATATTCGCTCATATGCTCGTCGGTCAGCGGCACCACGAAGCCGTCGAGCTTCTGCCGCACGAGCTGTGCGCGCAGCGCCTTCAGGCGGTCTTCATAACTGGACATCAAAATTTCCCTGGATTCAATCGGCCCTTGCACCGGGCATGAAGGCGACAACATAGAGAAGCACAAGCGCTTATGCCAGCGCATCACCTGCCTTAGCCATGGATAGTGAATGACCGATAAAATCCTGCCCCCTGTCGCCCAGCGCCGCCCGCACAGCTTCGCGCGCCATGGGATCACGATCGAAGACCCATGGGCATGGCTGCGCGACCCCGGCTATCCCGAGGTTAAGGACAAGGATGTGCTCGCCTATCTGGAGGCAGAGAACCGCTGGTTCGAGCGCGCGATGGAGCCGCGCAAACCGCTGATCGACGCGCTGTTTCAGGAGATGAAGGGGCGCATCAAGGAGGATGATAGCTCCGTCCCGCAGAAGGATGGCGACTATATCTACTGGCGCGCGTTCGAGAAGGGGGCGCAATATCGCAAATGGTATCGCAAGCCGGTGGCGGGCGGGCCGGATCAGCTGATCCTGGACGAACCCGCGCTCGCGCAAGGGCATGACTATTTCCGGCTGGGGGCGATGTCGGTCAGTCCCGACGGGCGTTACCTCGCCTACGCCATCGACACCGACGGATCGGAACGGTTCGAGGCGCGGATCAAGGATCTACTTTCCGGCGAGATCCTGCCTGAGGTCATTCCCGATACATTGTCCTCGCTGGTCTGGACGTCCGACAGCAGGGGCCTGCTCTATGGCCTGGCCAACGAGAATTGGCGGACGGACAATGCGCGGCTGCACTGGCTGGGGCAGGATGTGGCGAGCGATGTCGAGCTGTTCCACGAGGACGATGAAGGGTTCCGCGTCTCGATCGGGCTGACGTCGTCCGAAAAATGGATCGTGATCGCGACCGGGGACCATGTGACGAGCGAAGCCTGGCTGGTGCCGGCGGATGATCCCACCGCGCCGCCCTTGCTCGTGTCGGCGCGGCAGCCGGGGCGTGAATATGATGTCGATGAGCATGACGGCTCGCTCTACATCCGCACCAACGATGCCCATCCCAATTTCCGGCTGGTGAAGGCGTCGCTTGATACGCCGGGCGAGTGGGAAGAAGTGATCGCGCCGGACACGCATTTCTACCTGACCGATTTCACCCTGTTCAAGCGTTTCTATGTAACCGAAGGGCGGCAGGATGGGCTCGATCAGATCGAACTGCGCGACTACGCGACGCACACCCCCAAGCGCATCCCGTTTCCGGAGGCGAGCTATTCGGCCTCGCTGGACGACAATCCCGAATATGACGTGACAAAGCTCCGCATCGGCTATGAATCGATGGTCACGCCCGACACCATCTATGACTATCATCTGGAGAGCGGGGCGCTGGAGGTGCTGAAGGTCCAGGAAATCCCCTCGGGCTACGACGCCAGCCGCTACGCGACCGAGCGGTTGATGATAGCGGCGCGGGACGGGACCGAGATTCCGGTCTCGATCGTTTATCCCAAGGACTTGCCCCGCGACGGGAGCGCGCCGCTGCATCTTTACGGTTATGGCGCCTATGGCATTGCGATGGAGCCGGGCTTTTCGACCAGTCGGCTGTCGCTGCTCGACCGGGGCTTCGCCTTCGCGCTCGCGCATATCCGGGGCGGCGACGACCTCGGCCAGCAATGGTATCTGGACGGGAAGCTCGACAAGCGGACCAATACGTTCACCGATTTCGTTGATGTGGCGAAGGGGCTGATCGAGCGCGGCTACACCGCCAAAGGCCGGATCAGCATTTCGGGCGGATCGGCCGGCGGCGAGTTGATGGGCGCGGTCGCCAACAGCGATCCCGACCTGTGGGGCGCGGTGGTGGCGCATGTGCCGTTCGTCGATGTTCTGAACACGATGCTGGACGAAAGCCTGCCGCTGACGCCGGGCGAATGGCCCGAATGGGGCAACCCGATCGAGGACGAGGCGGCGTTCCGCACGATCCTGTCCTACGACCCCTATAGCAATGTGACGGCACAGGATTATCCGCCGCTGCTGGTGACGGCGGGTCTCAACGATCCGCGTGTCACTTACTGGGAGCCGGCCAAGTGGGTGGCGCGGCTGCGTGCGACCAAGACCGACGGCAACGCGCTGCTGCTCAAGACCAACATGGGTGCGGGCCATGGCGGCAAGTCTGGGCGGTTCGAGAGCCTGCACGAGACGGCGGAGGAATTCGCCTTCATCCTGTGGCAACTGGGGATGGCGACCTGATGGCGTCGAGCTTCACCAAGGAGATCACCGCGCTCCCCCAGCATATCGACGAACTCGGCCATGTGAACAATGCCGTCTGGGTGCAATGGATGGAGCAGGTGTCGGTGGAGCATTGGCGGCGCGACGCACTTCCGGCGCATGTCGACGCCTATATCTGGGTCGTGACGCGGCACGAGATCGATTATCGCGGCAATGTGACCGAAGGCGAGACCGTCACGGCGCGGACCTGGATACCGGAGGGGCCACGCGGCGCGCGATTCGACCGGCTGATCGAATTTACCGGGCCAGACGGCAAGGTTAAGGTCGCGGCACGATCGACCTGGGCGATGATCGACAAGCAAAGCGGCCGGCTGATGCGTGTATCGGCGGAAGTCGCCGCGCCTTTCCTGAACGCAGGATAAAGGAACCGCAAGACAAGGGCGCACGTTTCTCCGGCCGTCATCACCAATGACAGGAGAGAAACATGAAGAACATCTTCGGGTCCACCATGGGCGGCCTGCTCGCCGCCTCCGCTCTTGCCCTGACCGCCACGCCGGCTTTTGCCGGTGACGAGGAACGCGCGCTCGCCGCCATTGCCCAGGCGCAGGGCAAGCTGGATGCGGCGAGCCGGATTAATGCATCGCCTGAACTGATCGCCCGCGCCCAGGCGTCGTTGCGCCTGGCGAAGGAGCAGTATCAAAGCGGCAAGGAGCAGAAGGCGATCGCCTCCGCGCTGGACGCGCAGCAGGCCGCCGACACCGCCATCGGCGAGAGCAAGCAGAGCGCCGACATGAGCGCGCAGGCGCAGACCGAGGCGACGCTGAGCGCGCAGCAGCAGGCTGACTCCGCCAATGCCCGCGCCGATGCCGCCGAGCAGGCTGCCGCTTCGGCCGCCGCCGATGCCGCCGCCGCCCGGAACGCCGCCGCTGCCGCCGCCAACCGCCCCGCCACCACAACGGTGACGACCGAGACTGTCAAGACTGCTGCCGCCGCGCCGCGCCGCACCACCGCGCCGCGCAAGATCGTCCGCAAGACGACCACGACTGCGCCGCGCACTGCCGTCGCCGAGCAGACCACCACGACGGTGACGACGCAGAACTGATCCCGTCCGGCGCCCTCCTTCAGGAGGGCGTCGCGACCTCGAATATATCCTCAACTCCCGCTTCGCTCCGCATGTCGGCTCGCTCGGCCGCCTGCCGCGTCCACATGGCGGCATAGAGGCCATCCGACCGGACGAGGTCGGCATGGGTGCCGCGTTCCACGATGCGGCCCTGATCCAGCACGATGATCTCGTCGGCGTCCACCACCGTCGAAAGGCGATGCGCCACGACCAGCGTCGTGCGCTGGCGGCTGATGTCGCGCAGCACGGTCTGGATTTCGGTTTCGGTGCGGCTGTCTAGAGCGCTTGTCGCTTCGTCCAGCACCAGGATCGGCGGGTCTTTCAGCAAGGTCCGGGCGATGGCGACCCGCTGCTTTTCACCGCCCGACAGCTTGAGGCCGCGTTCGCCGACGCGCGTGTCATAGCCCTGCGACAGGCCCATGATGAAGTCGTGGATCTGCGCCGCGCGCGCCGCCGCCTCGATGTCCGCCTGGGTCGCGCCCTGCCGGCCGTAGGCAATGTTGTAGCCGACGGTATCGTTGAACAGCACCATGTCCTGCGGCACGATTCCGATCGCGGCGCGCAGCGAGGCCTGCGTCACGGTAGAAATGTCCTGCCCGTCAATACGCACCCGCCCGCCCTGAATGTCGTAGAAGCGGAAGAGGATGCGGGCGATGGTGGACTTGCCCGCGCCCGACGGGCCGACGATCGCCAGCGTCCGGCCCGCCGGCACGGTGAAGCTGACGCCGTGGAGGATTTCGCGTTCCGGGTCATAGCCGAAATGCACATCCTCGAACCGCACTTCGCCCCCCGTCACCGCCAGCGCGGGCGCGGCCGGCGCGTCGGCGATCTCCGCCTGGGTGTCGATCAGCTTGTACATCGCCTCCATGTCGATGAGGCCCTGGCGGATGGTGCGATAAACCATGCCGAGCAGGTCGAGCGGCCGGAATAGCTGCGAGAGAAGCGTGTTCACCAGCACGACGTCGCCGGTCGAGAATTGCCCCCGGCTCCAGCCCCAGACGGTATAGGCCATCGCGCCCGCCATCATCAGGTTGGTGATGAGCGACTGGCCGATGTTGAGCCAGGCGAGGCTGTTCTCGCTCTTGACCGCCGCGCGCGCATAGCGGCGCATGGCGTCGGCGTAGCGATCCGCCTCCCGCTGTTCCGCGCCGAAATATTTGACCGTCTCGAAATTGAGCAGGCTGTCGACGGCATGGGCGACGGCGTTGGTGTCCATGTCCACCATGTCGCGGCGCAGCTGGTTGCGCCATTCGGTGACGGTGCGGGTGAACCAGATATAGAGCGCCACCATCGCCAGCGTGGCGACGACGATCTCCACCCCGAACTTGACGAGGAAGATGGCGCACACCGCCACCAGCTCCAGCACGGTGGGGGCGATGTTGAAGAGGAGGAAATAGAGCATCGTGTCGATGCTCTTGGTGCCGCGCTCGACGATCTTCGTCACCGCGCCGGTGCGTCGGTCGAGATGGAAGCGCAGCGACAGGCGGTGGAGATGGACGAACACATCGTCCGACAGGCGGCGGCCGGCCTCCTGCCCCACCTTCTCGAAAACGGCGTTGCGGAGATTGTCGAAGAGAACGCCGCCGAAGCGGGCACCGGCATAGGCGACGACCAGCGCCATGGCGAGCCCGGCAGCGGGTTCGAGGCCGGGCGCCATCCGGTCCACCGCCGCCTTGTAGGCGAAGGGCATGAGCAGCGTCACCGCCTTTGCCAGCAGGACGAAGGTCATGGCGAGCACGACCCGGCGGCGGAGCGCGGGCGCGTCCGCCGGCCAGAGATAGGGCAGGAAGCGGCGGAGCGTCTGCCAGATCGGGGGCAGCGGCGTTGTGTCGGGCGTCGAAGGCGGCATCGGTCCCATGTAGGGATTTGTCGGGCCTGGTTACAGCAGGGATTTGGCGGGCGGGTGGGTCGGCGCGAAGTTCACACCATGGCCCGCATTTTTCGCGCGAAGCGCTCGCCTTGCGCTCGCAAAGCGCCCCCGACGCGCCACGGACGCGCCGCCGACGCGCCTCTTCCATCAGGCGCGCCGGGTGGCAGAGGCGGTCAACGCGCCGAGCGCGAGCGGGTGCGCGTGGTAATGGTCATACATGGCGAGCGCCTCGTCCCAATTCGCGTCGAATTCTGTGCCGGCAAGGCGACGGCGCAGGCGATGCGCGCTCGACGGCGACATGCCGACCGCCCGCGCCGCATCCCGCACCGAGCCGCTCTGAAGCAGCGCTGCGAGGAAGCGGGCCTGGAGGGCGGGCGTCCAGTGGCCGCGTGACGCGGCGCGGGGACGGGACGGATTGGGGTGGGGGTTCTGATCCATCTTTGAGGGTGGACCAGAGTTTTTCCTATTAGGAAAGGTGGTCGGCGCGGTGCTGGCGGAACCAGTCGGCAAGCTCTTCTTCGGAGAGGGTGCCGGCGGCGAAATCCAGCATCGTGCGCGTGGCGTCGGCGGGGTCGAAGCCGATGGCGACCTCGTTCAGCTTCAGGAACAGGCGCGCAAGAACCCATCCCGTGCGCTTGTTCCCATCAACGAAGGGATGGTTGCGGACGACGCCGAAGGCATAGGCGGCGGCCAGCGCACAGGCATCATCCTCGCCATAATTCCAGCGGTTGATGGGACGGGCCAGCGCGGATTCCAGCATGGCAATATCGCGCACGCCTTCTCCGCCGCCATGTTCGGCAAGCTGGCGATCATGGATGGCGAGCGCGACCTTCCGGTCGATCCAGATCGGCTCCTGCCGGCCGTCGTTCATCTACTTGGCGAGGACGCGCAATATGTCGCGATCTTCGCGCATGATTTCCTCGGCAAGCGCCATCTTCGTCTCGAAATCGGGATCGCCAGCGGTCAGCCGCACGCCCTCTGGGGTTTCGGTGGCGTAAAGCGTGTCGCCCAAGCCGACGCGGAGCTGCGCCAGCAGTTCCTTCGGCAGGATGACGCCGGCGCTGTTGCCGATCTTGGTGATTTTGAGGGGCATGTTCATACGCGGGTTATAACATGCTCGTTTTGAGCTGGTCAATTGTGGTCTAACTGATTCCCCAGCCCTGCTTCACGGAGCCTTGCTGACCAATCTGGAGGGCAATTCCGCGCCCGAATGCAATCAACCTCACCTACATGCATTGCATCCATCATCCGGATGAATTCTTCATCGGTTTCTGGTTGCCGCGCTACGTAGCAATGGGAATAGCTGCCATCAGGGAGCCAAGCCAGCAAGTCTGCCGCAACATCCTCCCAGACGCCGCAACTGATGCAGCAGCCATCCTCGACATAGAAGGTGCCCGGCACATTGGCGGGATGAGGCGGACGCGGTACGTACGGAGATAGCCCTGCCTTTGTCGGGGTGAACCGTCGTAACAGTTCACCTAACCAACGCCGGATCACAGCATGCGCATGTTAGTCATGCTCCCGTCCCCCAGCGCCCATATACAGCTCGCTGCCCGTTTCCTTGAACAGCCGGCTCATCTCCTCCATGCCCTTGAGCGCGGCCGCGCGGCTGGCTTCCGCCACTTCCGCGCCGGTTAGGCCCGCTTCGAGGAAGCCGTCGGCGGGCTGGTTCTTCTTCGCGGCGAAGTCGCGCACTTCCTGCGTGATCTTCATCGAGCAGAATTTGGGGCCGCACATCGAGCAGAAATGGGCGGTTTTCGCGCCTTCGGCCGGGAGCGTCTGGTCGTGATATTGCTCGGCGGTGTCGGGGTCCAATGACAGGTTGAACTGGTCGCGCCAGCGGAATTCGAACCTCGCGCGGCTCAGCGCGTCGTCGCGGACCTGGGCGGCGGGGTGGCCTTTCGCCAAGTCGGCGGCGTGGGCGGCGAGCTTGTAGGTGACGACGCCGACCTTCACGTCGTCGCGGTCGGGCAGGCCCAGATGCTCCTTGGGCGTGACGTAGCAGAGCATCGCCGTGCCATACCAGCCGATCTGCGCCGCGCCGATGGCGCTGGTGATATGGTCGTACCCCGGCGCGATGTCGGTGGTGAGCGGCCCCAGCGTATAGAAGGGCGCTTCGCCGCACACCTGCAGCTGCTTTTCCATATTCTCCTTGATCTTGTGCATGGGCACATGGCCGGGCCCTTCGATCATCACCTGAACGTCCTGTTTCCAGGCGCGGTGGGTCAGTTCGCCCAGCGTATAGAGTTCGGAGAATTGCGCTTCGTCATTGGCGTCGGCGATCGAGCCGGGGCGCAGGCCGTCGCCCAGCGAATAGGCGATGTCATACGCCTTCATGATCTCCGTGATCTCGTCGAAATGGTCGTAGAGGAAGGATTCCTTGTGATGGGCGAGGCACCATTTCGCCATGATGGAGCCGCCGCGCGACACGATGCCGGTGACGCGCTTCGCCGCCATCGGGATGTAGGCCAGGCGCACGCCCGCATGGATGGTGAAATAGTCGACGCCCTGCTCGGCCTGCTCGATCAGCGTGTCGCGGAAAATGTCCCAGGTCAGCTCCTCGGCGATGCCGCCGACCTTCTCGAGCGCCTGATAAATGGGGACGGTGCCGATCGGGACCGGCGAGTTGCGCAAGATCCACTCGCGCGTGTCGTGGATGTTGCGGCCGGTGCTGAGGTCCATCACCGTGTCCGCGCCCCAGCGGATCGACCAGACCAGCTTGTCGACTTCGCTTGCCACGTCCGAGGCGACGGCCGAATTGCCGATATTGGCGTTGATCTTCACCAGGAAATTGCGGCCGATCGCCATCGGCTCCGATTCCGGGTGGTTGATGTTGGACGGGATGATGGCGCGGCCGCGCGCGACTTCATCGCGGACGAATTCGGGCGTCACATAGTCGGGGATGGACGCGCCGAAGCTCTGGCCGTCGCGGACATATTCCGCGAGGCGGGCGCGGCCGAGATTTTCGCGCTCGGCGACATATTCCATCTCGGGCGTGATGATGCCGCGGCGGGCATAGTGCATCTGCGATACGTTGCCGCCGGCCTTGGCGCGGAGCGGCTGGCGGACGACGTTCGGGAAGGGCTGAACGCCGCCGGTGCGATCCGGGCCTTTGAGGCCGTTATCCTCCGGCTTCACCGCGCGCGCCTCATAGGCTTCCACGTCGCCGCGGCCGATGATCCAGTCGCGGCGCAGCGCGGGAAGGCCCGCCATGATGTCGATGCGCGCGTTGGGATCGGTATAGGGGCCGGACGTGTCATACACCCGGACCGGCGGCTCGCCGCTGGAGGGTTCGAGGTCGATTTCCCGCATGGCGACGCGGAGCGGGCCGACATGGATCTTGCGGCTGCCACGGATGGGGCCAGTGGTGACGCGCATTTCGGTGCGGGCGGGAACGTCTGCCATGAAAAACTCTCCTTCGGGCGGAAAGAGAGCGCGGGCGGTGTCAATGCGCGCTTACCCTCCCTACGCCGGTGTCAGCCGGATCAGGTTCAGCGGGTCGCGGCCCCGCCCCTTGTTCAAGGAAGCCAGCCGCCTCTCAACCGTCTGTGGACGGTCCCCCGGGGATGCGGGCGGGTGTAGCGCAAGCGGGGGGAGAGTTAAAGCCCCCTGCGGTCGGCATGGATGGCAGGTGCCTTAACAGCACCGGCCACGGGGACAGCGGCCCGTACCATCTGCCTAACTGCTGCGGTTTTTCTTTGGCGATGCCGGGGAGCCTGTCGACGCGCGATGCACGATCCTGTGCGCGAATATATGCTCCTGATTGCCTTCACCGGGGGTCAGCTGTAGCTCCAGCATCATCCTCAACGTCGCGGCCGCCATGGTTCGAACGGGTTGCCGCACGGTCGTCAGCGCCGGCCACAGCGTCACCGCAGTCGACGTATCGTCGAAACCGACAATGGAAACGTCCAGCGGCACATTCAAGCCGCGGCGGTGAGCGACCGATACCACGGCTGCGGCCATATCGTCATTACTGGCGACGATGGCGGTGGGCGGACAGTCCATGGATAATAAGCGTTCCCCCGCAGATAATCCGGACCCGTAGGTGAAGTCCCCCTGGCAAAGCTGAACGTTGGCACCGCCGACTTCACGGATGGCGTCGTAAAAGCCCAGCATGCGCTCCGCGCTTGCCGCCTGATAGGGATTGCCGGCGATGAAGCCGAAGTTTCGATGACCAAGGGCCAGCAGCGAGCGGGTGAGATCATACGACGCTTCGCGGTCGTTGATGCGACAGGAGATGGTCGCGGCGGGATTATAGGCGCCGACGACAGCCGTCACGCACCCGGCCTGGGCAAAGAATGACATGAGATCGGCGTTGTCGCCAAAAGGCGGCGCGAGCAGGGCGCCGCCGCGACTCGCGGCAGCGAATTCCGCCACCGCCGGCTCGTCCAGGCCCGCGGGTTGTTCCATTTCAAGGAAGTGCAGCCTGATTCCTGATGACGCCGCCGCTTCATATGCCCCGGCCAGAAATTCAGAGATAAAGCCACCTGTCCCGTTCGGATAGACGACGCCGATTCGCGCACCCCGACTCCCACCGGCGGCCTGCAACAGAACCTCTCGCGCCGCGACCGCGATGAACGGGCGGTCACGACCGATTATTCGCTCAACTACAAGTGGGATGTGTCGCCTCGTCTGCACCTGGGCCTGGACGGCCAATATGTGCGGTCGAGCAGCCGCGCGGCCGACTTCACGTCCTACACCGACACGTTCGCGGATCAGGAGTTGGATCTCACCGGCTCTCTCCCGATCGCGACGCTGCACAAGCCGGTGAACGGCCTGTCGAACGTCGCCGCCCAGCAGCAGACGGACGATCAATATTTCGCCGACCCGGCCCATTATTTCTACCGGGCCGCGATGGACCACCGAGACGAAAGCAAGGGTCGGGAATGGGCGTTCCGGGCCGACATATCCTACGACATCGATAACGATATTCCGTTCCTGGAAAAGATACGGGTCGGCGGCCGTTATTCCGACCGCAGCCAGACGGTGAAATATTCGCCCTATAACTGGGGATATCTCAGCGAAATCTGGAACGGGACCGGTGAAGCGGTCTATCTCAACCAGTTCGGGCAGGAAGGATCGGAGCTTTTCACCTATGATGGCTTCTTCCGTGGCAAGCTTGCAGCGCCCCAGGGATGGTTCCACGCCGGCAACCAGCTCAAAAATTACGAGCAGGCCGCCAAATTCTTCCAGCAGGTGAACACGGTCTGGCAACAGCAGAATGGCGGCTTCGCCGGCGGCTGGACGCCGCTGGCACAGCGGTCGGGCGTCGTCGCGGGAACATCCTATCTGCCGGGCGAGATCAGCAGCACCAGCGAAAAGACCAGTTCCGCCTACGCCATGCTGGACTTCGGTTCGAAAGACCCGATCTTCGGTGATGTCACCATCCATGGCAATATCGGGTTGCGATATGTCGAAACGCGGGATTCCTCGGCCGGTTCGATCACGTTTCCGCAGAACACGCTCGGCGGCACGTTCGCCCAGACTTGTCTTGCCGGCGGGTCTCCACCGGCGATCTGTTCACGCGGGGAGCAATTCTATAACAGCCTGATCGCCTTCAGCGACAGCGCGTCGACCGGGTCGAACGTCAAGAACCGGTATCATAACTGGCTTCCGAGCTTCAACCTGATCGTCACGCCGGTTCGAGACGTTCAGCTCCGCTTTTCCTACGCCCATCAGATCCAGCGGCCCGACTTCGGGTTCCTGCGCAACTACGTCAATCTGGCGGTTAATACCGGCGAAGTTCCTGTGACGGCGGCGGCAGGCAATCCGTTCCTGCGGCCGGCGCTGTCGAAGCAGTGGGACATCGGCGCCGCATGGTATTTTTCCAGGGTGGGATCGATCACCTTCGATTATTTCCAGAAGAGTGTTCACGACTTCTTCTACCAAAGCACCGTCCAGCGTAACTTCACCAACAATGGCGTGACGCAGACCGCCTTCCTGATCGCGCCTGCCAACTTTGACGGCGTCGGCAAGATCAAGGGTTTCGAAGTAGGCTATCAGCAGACGTTCGACTTCCTGCCGGGAGTGTTGAGCGGCCTTGGCGCGGGTGCGACCTATACGAGGGTCAAGAGCAGCGGCATTCCCAATTCGCTGCTGCCCAACGTATCCGATTCGCCGGCGGCTCAACCCAGCACCGGGCGAGGCAATCTTCCGTTCGAAGGCTTGTCCAAGCATAACGTCAACCTGACGGCCTTCTATGAAAAGGGCCCGATTTCCGCGCGCGTCGCCTACAGCTGGCGATCGAAGCATCTGCAGACGGCGGTGGACCAGCTCTACCCCTATTTCCCGGTCTATCTGGCCGGAGCGGGACAGTTGGACGCATCGCTGTTCCTGAGTGTGAATGATCGGATCAAAATCGGCGTGCAGGGCGTGAACCTGACGAACACGGTCACCAAAACGCTGCAGCAATTCACCTCTTCAGGCATGCTGGCACCGCTGTCCTATTTCGTCACCGATCGCCGCTATGCTTTCATAGTGAGGGGCGCATTCTGAAATAGCACCGCGTCTGATCGGGGGCGGGGGCCGGCCGGGCATAACGCCAGGCCGGCCCCTTTGTGCTTGGCGAAGGCGCGGTCGGGCGATGGTGTCTCGTCAGCGGCATGCGAACGCGTTTTGGCACTGTCAGGCAAACGCCGCCTTTTCCGCGGGTCGGTGCAACAGGCGCGTGCCGAACATTTGGCGACCGAGCCGGATGGAGCATCTAGTCCGCCCTGGCCAGCCTGCGCAGGGTCTGGGGCGGCTGGCCATATTGCCGCATGAAGGCTTCGCGCATACGACGGACGTCGACGAAGCCCGATTCCAGCGCGATCCGGTCCATCGGGTGACGGGTCTCCTCGATCATCAGCCGCGCTGCCTCCAGCCGCATCTGCTCGACCGCCTTGGCCGGGGTCTGCCCGGTTTCGGCGCGAAAGGCGCGAGCGAACTGGCGGGGGGAGAGGGCGGCGACCTGAGCCAGTTCATCCACCGTCAGCGGATTGGCGAGGTGGGCCTTGGCAAAGATCACCGCCTTTTGGATACGGTCGCTGCTGGGGGCCAGTTCGAGCAATTCGGAGTGCTGCGACTGCCCGCCGGCGCGGCGGTGGTGCATGACGAGGCGGCGGGCGATCGCGTCGGCCACGTCTCGACCAAGATCCTTCTCGATCAGGGCGACCGCGAGATCGAGCCCGGCGGTGAGGCCGGCGGAAGTCCACACCGCGCCCTCATTGATGAAGATGCGATCGTCCTCGACCCGCACGTTGGGGAAATCCTCGCGCATCTGCCGGGCATAGGACCAGTGGGTGGTGGCGCGGCGGCCATCGAGCAGACCCATCTGCCCGAGCAGGAAAGCGCCGGTGCACAGCCCTGCCACCCGGCGTGATTGGCGCGCCATGATCCGCAGCGTGTCGAGCGTGGCTTCGTCCTGCCGGGGCGGGGGCAGGAGCCCGGCGAGCAGCAGCAGGGTGTCGACCTGCCCGACGTCCGCGAGCGGCACGGTGGGAACGGCAAAGCCGCTGGAGGATGTGACCGGCCCGCCTTCGACCGACGCGATCGACAAGCTGTAGTAAGCCTCACCGGTCACGGCGTTGGCGAGTTCGAACGCGGCCTGCACGCCCAACGCCAGGAACTGGAAGCCGGGGGTCAGCACCATGGAAACATGCGGCATGCGGCCTCCAAACGGGAATGTCCTGAAAACGTAGTTTATACGTCATATCAGCCATGGCCGTTCGCGTCCATAAGGGTCGTGTCGAGAGCGATGACGCTCTCCCAAAAACTGGAAAGGACCACGACCATGACCCCGACATCCCAGGGAACCGCTCTCATCACCGGCGCATCGACCGGCATCGGCGCGATCTACGCCGACCGTCTTGCCGCCCGCGGCTACGACCTCATCCTCGTTGCCCGCAACAAGGACAAGCTGCAGACGCTGGCCGCACAAATCTCCGACAAGACCGGCCGCTCGGTCGAAGTGCTCTCCGCCGACCTCGGCGACGCGGCCGATCTTGCCCGCGTCGAGAAAATCCTGCGCGAGGATGCTAGCGTGACCGCGCTGGTCAACAATGCCGGCATCGGCACCCACACCACGCTGCTGGAAAGCGATGTCGAGAAGATGGCGGCGATGGTCCAGCTCAACGTGACCGCTCTGATGCGGCTGACCTATGCCGCGGTGCCCGGCTTCGTGGCGCGTGGCGGCGGCACGGTGATCAACATCGCGTCGATCGTCGCGGTCGCGCCGGAACTGCTCAACGGCGTCTATGGCGGCACCAAGGCCTTCGTCCAGGCTTTCACCACCTCGCTCAACCATGAACTGGCCGACAAGGGCATCCGCGCCCAGGCGGTGCTGCCCGGCGCCACCCGCACCGACTTCTGGGCGCTGGGCGGGCTGCCGGTGGAGCATCTGCCGAGCGAGATCGTGATGGATGCGCAGGACATGGTCGATGCGGCGCTTGCCGGGTTCGATCAGGGAGAGACCAGCACGATCCCGGCGCTACGCGACATCGAACTGTGCAACGCCTTCGAAGCGGCCCGCGCCGCGCTTGGCCCCCAGCTTTCCGCCACCCGTTCCGCCCCGCGCTTCCACGTCGCGGCCTGATCCCCCCCCTTCCGGACATCTTCTGCCAACCAAGGATAATTCGACATGAAACTTACCGGCAACACCATCTTCATCACCGGCGGCACCAGCGGCATCGGCCGTGGTCTGGCCGAGGCGCTCCACAGGCTGGGCAATCAGGTGATCATCTCGGGCCGCCGCACCGCGCTGCTTGACGAAGTGACCGCAGCCAATCCCGGCATGGCCTCGATCCAGCTGGACGTGACCAGCCTCGACAGCATCCGGAATGCGGCGAGCGAACTGACCCGCCGCTTCCCCGACCTCAACGTCGTGTTCAACAACGCGGGCTTCATGCCGTTCGACGATGTGAGCGGGCCGGTGGACGACGATCTGGCGCAGGAGCTGATCACCACCAACCTGCTCGGGCCGATCCGGGTCACATCGGCGCTGATCGAGCACCTCAAGACCAAGACCGAAGCCACCATACTCTATACCAGCAGCGTGCTTGCCTATGTGCCGATCGCCAGCAACGCGATCTATTCGGCGACCAAGGCGGCGCTCCATTCCTACGCGCTGTCGCAGCGTTTCCAGCTGCGCGATACCGGAGTGCGGGTACAGGAGATCGCGCCGCCATGGGTCGACACCGACCTCATCTACAAGAGCGGCGATCCGCGCGCCATGCCGCTGCCCGACTTCATCGACCAGACGCTGGTGGCGCTCGCCACCGACGCGCCCGAGGTGATCGTCGATGGCATCAGGGCGATGCGCGACAATCCCGGCGCCGATGAACACGCCCTGTTCGAAGCCTTCAACCAGAGCCTTGTCGAAAACCCCATCCCGACCGGCGCGTAACCCGCTGCCTTCCTCGACCTGCGCAAATAGCGAGAGGAACGGACCATGTCCTGTAGCACCGTCCCCGACACCGCAACGGCTTTCGAAGGAAGCACCTCCACGGTCCTTCACTCGGGACGTCAGGTCAGCATTCTTGCCTCTGCCAAGGGTGATGCAGTTGCAAAGGGGCATGCCATTGGCCGGGGAAGTCAACATCGCGCGACAGGCCGTCACGGCGGACCAGCGTGAAGCGCAGCTTCGCCTCGCGCGCCGCCTCCAGATGCCGCCACAGGCTGTTCTCGCCGTGGCAATAAGGCAGGCGGTTCGGCGCCATCAGCATGGCGTTCGTGCCGGTGCCTTGTTCGTCGGGGGCCAGCACGACGTCATTGCCGGCGAAGGCGTCCAGCATCGCGCGCAGATCATCCGCCGTCAGGTCGGGCAAATCTGTGGCAACGGACAGGACGGCCTCCGCGCCGCGATCTTCGGCGAAGCGCGCCCCTTCCCCAAGAGCGGCGTTGAGATCGCCATGCGCGCCTTCCAGCAGGCAGCGGGCGCCGGCTCGCCGCGCGATGGTCAGCGCCGCCTCGTCCCGCGTCACCAGCACGACATGGCTCGCCGGCAGGACCGACGTGACACAGGTCAGCACATGCTCCAGAAAGTGCCGGTTGATCGCGATACGCTGTTCGTCGGGCAGGTTCAGCCGCGACTTGCCGAGCAGGAAGGGCTTGGCTGGAATCACTGCCCAGACGGCCATATCATCCTCCCGTGAAACGTGGAGCCCGCCGTTCGCCGAAGGCGGTGATCGCTTCGTCATGGTCGGCGGTGGCATGGGCCGCGGCCTGCATCGCGGCCGACATGTCCAGCACCGACGACAGGCTGCTGTCCTGGGCCTGCCGGATCAGCCGCTTGGCCATGCGCACGGCATGGGGCGGATTTTCGGCGATCTGCCGGGCGATGGCGGTGGCTGTCTCCATCAACGCGTCGGCGGGCACGACCCGCGACACCAGTTGGCAGGCCAGCGCCTCCTGTGCGTCGATGATCGCGCCTGTCAGGGTCATTTCCGTCGCCTTGGAAAGGCCGACGATCCGTTGCAGCAGCCATGCGCCGCCATCGCCGGGGACCAGCCCGATCTTCACGAAGCTCTCGGCAAATTTGGCGTTTTCCGAAGCGATGCGGATGTCGCACATGCAGGCCAAGTCGCATCCCGCGCCGATCGCCGGCCCGTTGATGGCGGCAATGATCGGCACTTCGAGCGACTGGAACAGGATCGGCAGGCGCTGGATGCCGTTGCGATAGTTGCGCCGGGTCTGCGCCGGCAGTTCGTCGCGCAGACCGCCGCCGACGCGCATCTTCTTGACGTCGCCACCGGACGAGAAGGCGCTTCCCGCCCCCGTCAGGATGATGGCCCGAACGGCGATGTCGGCATCGGCCGCCTCCAGCACGGCGACCAGCGCGTCGATCACCGCTATCTCGGAAATGGGGTTGCGCTTTTCCGGCAGGTTCAACGTGACCGTCATGATGCCGTCGGTCACGCTCGACAGGACTGGATTTTCGCTCATGCAGCGGCTTTCAGAAAGCTGTCGCGAATGCGCGCGAAATCCCGGATGAAGTCCAGCTGCCCTTCCAGCCCTTCGTCGGGGAAGCGGGCATGGACATGGGTGACGCCGATCGACCGCATATAGTCGATCTCATGCATCACCTGATCGTCGGACTTGCCGTGCGGATACAGGCCCAGTTCCAGTCGAAGCGAAGCGGGATCGCGGCCGTTGGCCTCCATCATCGCGCGTACCGTATCCAGCGCTTCCATATGCTCGGGCACCAGCTTGCCGGTCGCGTCGTCGATGCGGAACAATGGCATGAAGCCGTCAGCATATTTGGCGATGCGTTCCAGCACCTTCGGCGGTGGGACGGGGTTGGCCGTGCGGCCCGCGCCCATGAAGATGGGGATGGGCTTCTGGATCGGCAGCGGATTGACGTTGACGTCATTCAACATGTGGAAACGGCCGGAAAAACTTACCTCCTCCTGTGTCCAGAGCGCGCGCAGCACGTCGATCTGCTCCTCCACGCGCGGCGCGCGGGTCTTGAAGTCGGCGCCCATCGCCTCGAACTCGACGGAATTATAGCCGATGCCCACGCCCAGGATCAGCCGGCCACCGCACATGATGTCGACCTGCGCCGCCTGCTTGGCGACCAGCGCGGTCTGCCGCTGGGGCAGGCCCAGCACGCCGGTGATGAAACCCAGATTTTCGCACATGGCGGACAGGTGCGCCATGAGGGTGAAGACCTCCAGAAACTCGCTCTTGTGCGTATAGGGGGTCTTTTCGATCTCCGGATGCTTGTCCGCGACATAGCCGACCACATGGTCGAGCAGGCGCAGATAGTCATAGCCCAGGCGGTCGGCCTCCTTGGCGAAGGGGATCATCGCCGAAAGGCCGGCACCATTGGTGAAGGCATTGCCGTTCACCGTGAATTTCAGCTTGCTCATGGCAATCCGTCTCCCTGTTGGATCAGACCGCGGTCAGGCGAATGCCGGCACCGGGGCTCTTATATTTTCGGTTGATGAAGATCAGCAGCGACGTCAGCGCCTCGGCCGCGGCGCTGTTGGCGATGCCGCCGGCATGGAAGCCGCGCATTCCGATCGCCTCGATCAAGCCCACGACCGTATCGCAGGCATCGGCATCGTCGCCGCACACCAGCACGTCGCAATCGACCGGGTGGCCGATGTCGTTAAGATGGGCATGGCTGACATTCTGGAATGCGGACACGAACCTGGCGTCGGGCAATTGCGCCTGTAGCGCCGCGACGGCCGATCCGCCGTCGGGCAGTTGCACCTTGCTGACCTTGGGCGGCACCAGCGGCACGGTCGCGTCGATCACGATCTTGCCGGCGAGCTGGTCGCGCAGGGCCAGCGCAGTGGCCTGCTGCCCGGCAAAGGGCACCGCCAGGACCACGATGTCGCCGGCGGCCGCTGCCGCTTCATTGTCCGCGCCCGATGCGTTGGCGCTGCCGATCTTCGCGTTCAACGCATCGGCGGCTGCCTGCGCCTTCGCGCCGTCGCGCGACCCGATGACGACCGGATAGCCGGCGTGGCTGAAACGTGCGGCCAGGCCGCCGCCTTCCTGACCGGTGCCGCCGATCACGGCGATGGTGGGGGTGTCGCTCAAGTCAGCCTCTCCATTATGTGAAGTGCAGCGGCGCCAGCGGCGCGGCGGCGAAGGATCGGGCCTGCTGGTTTGCCAGTGGTGTCCCGTATAGCGTGGTGCGCTGGCGCGCGGTGCGGCCGGCGATGGCGGCGATGGCCTCGATCCGGGGGGGCGGCAGTTCCTGCCCGTGATTGGCTCCGGCCGCGCGCGAAATGCTCTCGTTCATCAGCGTGCCGCCCAGATCGTTCACCCCCGCGGCCAGCGCACGCAATACGCCTTCCTCGCCCAGCTTTGTCCAGCTCGCCTGGATGTTGGGGATCAGCGGACCGAGCACCAGTCGCGCGACGGCATGGACCAGCATCGCCTCGCGGAATGTCGGCCCGCGCCGGGTTGCGCCCTTCAGGAACATCGGCGCTTCGGCATGGACGAAGGGCAGGGGCACGAATTCGGTGAAGCCGCCGGTGCGCGCCTGCAGGTCGCGAATGGCGAGCAAATGCTCGGCGACATCCTCATAGGCCTCGACATGACCGAACATGATCGTCGCCGTCGTGCGCAGGCCGACCCTGTGCGCCGTGCCGATGACGCGCAGCCAGCCAGCCGTGTCCAGCTTGTCCGGGCAAATCCGCGCGCGTATTCGGTCGGTCAGTATCTCCGCCGCGGTGCCCGGCAGCGAACCCAGACCCGCGTCGCGCAGCATGGACAGGAAGGTCTCTTCCGAAAGGTCCAGCGTGGTGGCGCCATGATGGACTTCCAGGGGGGAGAAAGCGTGGACATGGATCGTCGGTACGGAGGCCTTGGCTGCGGTCAGCAGGTCAAGATAGGCCTGGCCGGTGAAGCGCGGATGGATGCCGCCTTGCATGCAGACTTCGGTCGCGCCCCGATCCCATGCCTCGGCCACGCGCCGCCCGACTTCCTCGATCGGCAGGTCATAGGGCTTGCCGCGCAGATGCTCGTGCGTCTTGCCCTTGGAAAAGGCGCAGAAGCCGCAGCGATAGGCGCAGATATTGGTGTAGTTGATGTTGCGATTGACCACATAGGTCACGCTGTCGCCGGCCTGGGCGCGGCGCGCCTCGTCGGCGGCAGCGACGATCGCGTCGAACGATCCGCCGCGTCCCGCCAGCAACAGGGCGATGGACACGGGGCTCAGCCGATCGCCCGCCAGTGCGCGGGTCAACGCCTGGTCGATGGCGGGCGCCGTCGCGGTCAGGGCCGGCGTGGCGGGAGGGACGGCGCGCGAACTGTCGCCGGGATACCAGTCATCCTGCCGCAGCAGACCCGCTCCATCGGACAGGCGTGCAACGACCGGTGCGACCGCCGGGTCGATCCAGCGTGCAAAGTCCTGGCTCCAAGCGGGATAGATGGGCATGCGGGGCGTAAGGTCCAGTCCGAAGCGGGCGCTCTCGCGCCGCAGCGTCTCGACATGCGGCCAGGGCGCCTCAGGGTTCACATGGTCCGGCGTTACCGGCGATATGCCGCCCCAGTCGTTGATGCCGGCATGCAGCAACGCGCCGAAGCGCTCGAAGCTGAGATTTGGCGGCACCTGGAGGTTGATGTCCGCTGGCAGAATCAACCGCGCGACAGCGGTGGTCCACAAAAGGTCATCCAGGTCCGGCGCATCCTGTGCGGCGCTCTTCGTATCCGGCTTGGGCAGGAAATTCTGGACGATGACTTCCTGGATATGACCGTGACGGGCGTGCAGATCACGGATCGCCAGCAGCGATGCGATACGTTCGGCCCGCGTCTCGCCGATGCCGATCAAGATGCCGGTCGTGAAGGGCACGGCCAGAGCCCCCGCCGCATCGATCATCGCCAGCCGGATCGCCGGAGCCTTGCCGGGCGATCCGAAATGCACGCCGCCTCGCTCGCACAGGCGCGGGCTGACGTTTTCCAGCATCAGTCCCTGCGATCCCGACACGGCGCGGAATGCGGCGATATCCGCCGCATCCATGATGCCGGCGTTCACATGCGCGATCAGGCCGAACTCGCGTTGCACCATGTCGGCCATGGCGGCGCAATAGGCATTGGTGCTGGAATAGCCCATTTCCGCCAGCTCCCGCGCCGCGGCGGCATAGCGTTGTTCGGGCGCCTCGCCCAGGGTGAACAGCGCCTCGCCGCATCCTGCCGCCACGCCCTGTCGCGCCACGGCGCGAATCTCGTCCGCCGTCATATAGGCCCGCTCACCCTTGCGCGGCGGATGGGCGAAGGCGCAATAATGGCACACATCGCGGCACAGGCGCGTCAGCGGGATGAAGATCTTGGGCGAATAGGTGACAATGGTCCCATGCGCCGCCCGCGCGCGTTCCCATGCCTGGGACAGCAGCGCGGCCAGCGGCTGTCCTTCGAACGACGGCAGCATATGCGCCGCTTCGTCGTCCCATTGATGGGGATTGAGTGGGGGGGGAGACGACATGGGATGCTTCATCACATATAGGGCAGGGCGGACGTCAGCAGAGAGGCCGGGCGGCCCAGTTCCCTGGCCAGCTGCTCCGCCCTTTCCAGGGAATATTGGGCCGAAAACATGGTCGCGGTGAAGGCGAAAATCGCTTCGCCCCGCTCGTTGAGAACCGGAACGGCGACGGACGATGCGCCGACGGTATAACGTCCCTCGTCGGTCGCCCAACCACGCTGGCGGGCAGCCTCCACCTCATCCATGAACTCGCGGAAGGTCTGGCGATCGCCTAGCCGGATCGCCCGATATTGTTCGCTCAACTCCTCTTCGTCGAGCGCGGAAAAGGCACCCATCAGCCGGCCGGCCGCGCCCACCAGCAGGGGAAGGCGCTGACCGACATTCATCTTGATGCTCATGCCGGCGGGCAGCGATTCGAGGACCAGCATGATGCGGTCGCGCTGGACCCGGCGCCACAGCGTCACCGTCACGCCCTCAGTATTGGCGATCAGGTCGGTGACGGCGCGCACGGCGCGCATGTCGCCGCCCTGCGCCAGGGCGCCGCTCACCAGTTCCAGCACGCCCAGCCCCATGGAATAGAGCTTCGACTGCGGGTCGAAGATCAGGTAATTTTCGTTCGCCAGCGTGCGCAGGATGTTGAGGCAGGTGCTGGGATTGAGCCCCAGGTCACGGGTGATGCGTGATAGCGGCAAGGGCCCGTTCGCAGTCGCCATGTACCGCAGGACCGACAGTCCGGCCAAAATCGCGCCAACTGGCTTGTGCGACTGACCAGCAGGCCGTTCGGCACCATCGGCAGCAACGGCGCTGGTCGCGTCCTTTGCTGTGATGGCGTGCTCGATCTGCATGTCTTCGCTCTCCTCGCGATCCCGTTTCGATCGCTTGCCTCTTATCTCCATACAGAACGTCCTTCGCAATAGAGAAAATTCATGTTGATAAAGAATGTGAAATGGGTCTAGTCAGGAACAGAAGCACAGATAGGCAGGAGGGGCCAGAAGAGCCATGACGGAGATCCTGACATTTCCGCATTTCGAACCGCATTTTCCCCGCGATCAATGGGCGTTGCCCACGGTTCTTGAATATCAGGCGCGCGAACGGCCCGATCGTCCGTGTCTGCAATGGACCGATCAGGGGCGGATACACAGCTTTGCCGAGGTAAACGCCATTGCGAATCGGCTCGCGCGCGGGTTCCGCAAACAGGGGGTGAAAAAGGGCGACTTCGTTGTCATCTTCCTGCCCAACTGCCTGGAATATGTCTTTACCTGGTATGCGCTGGCAAAGCTCGGCGCGATCGAGGTAACCGTAGGCGACAGCTACAAGGGCGCGTTCCTGCGCCATCAGGCGAGCCTCAGCAAATCGCCGATCGTCGTGACTACGCCCGACCTGGCGCCGCGCCTCGCGGAGATCGAGGATGAGCTAGACTATATAGAGCATTGCATTCTCGTAACGGAAGAGGCCGCGCCACCGCTGCCTGCCTTCACCAAAATCCGGACCAGCCTTTACGCGGACCTGTACGATCCCGACGACAGCAATCTCGGCATCGCCGTGGGCCCCCGCGACCCGGCGGCGGTGCTGTTCACGTCCGGCACGACTGGCCTGTCGAAGGGCGTGCTGATGGCGCATTCTCACTTCTACTTCTTCGCGGAGGAGGATGCGCAGCTGGTCCGGCTGACGGACCAGGACGTCTATTCGACCAGCTTCCCCCTGTTCCACGGCAACGCCCAGTTCCTGACCGTCTATCCCAGCCTGATCGCGGGCGCGCACTGCGTGCTCTATACCAAGTTCAGCGCGTCCGACTTCATCGGCCGCATTCGCCGTTCCGGCTCCACGGTCTGCAATCTCCTGGGCGCGACCATGGCCTTCATCCTGTCGCAGCCCGAGCGGGACGACGACAAGGACCATCGGCTGACCCGCATCTATGCGGCGCCATTGGCCCCCGATCTGGCGACCAAATTCGTCGATCGATTCGGCGACATCACCTTCGTCGACGGTTTCGGCCAGACCGAGATCAGCAATGTCTTCCAGACGCCCTGGCAGGCCGAACGGCCAGCCGGCTCGTCGGGCGTGCTGGTCGATCAGTTTTTCGACATCAAGCTGGTCGACCCCGACACCGGCGAGGAAGTTCCGGACGGCGAGAGTGGCGAATTGCTGGTGCGTCCGAAGATCGACGGCATCACCTGCCTCGAATATCTCGGCATGCCGGAAAAGACCGTGGAGACGTGGCGCGACCTGTGGTTCCACACCGGCGACGCGCTGCGCCGGGACGAGAAGGGCTGGTATTATTTCGTCGACCGGGTGAAGGACGCGCTGCGCCGTCGGGGCGAGAATATCTCCTCCTTCGAGGTGGAATCGGTCGTGCGCTCCCATGCGGCCATCGCCGAATGCGCGGTCGTGGCGGCGGATGCGGACGAGCAGGGCGGCGAGAATGAAGTCAAGGCATTCGTCGTGCTCAATCCGGGGGAAACGCTTGACTATGATGACCTGGCTGCCTGGTGCGATGCGCGCATGCCCAGCTTCATGGTGCCGCGCTATGTCGAGGTGATCGACGTCCTGCCGCAGACGCCGTCGCAGAAGGTGCAGAAGAAGGAACTGCGCGACCGCGGCAACGGGCCGAACACCTGGGACCGCAACCGCCGTTCGGTCGTACAGGAGGCCTGATCCATGAACCTTTCGGCGGACACCTCCGTCAGGATCGAGCGCGATGCCGGCGTGATGATCATCAGCCTGGCCCGGGCCGACGCGATGAACGCCGTCAACGACGCGATCCGCATCGGCCTGGTCCGTGCGTGCGAGGAAGCGGCCTCCGATGACAGCGTGGGAGCGGTCCTGATCCGCGCGGATGGGGACCGCAGCTTTTGCGTCGGCGCAGACATCAAGGAAGAACGGCCCCAGTTGTCACAGGCGGAATCGCGGACCCCGCCGGCGGATCGCGACTATACGACCGCCATCGCCGCGATGGTCAAGCCGGTGGTCGCCGCCGTCCATGGCTTCTGCCTGGGCGCGGGGCTGGAGATTGCGCTTGCCTGCGATATCCGTGTCGCCAGCGCCTGCGCGACGTTCGGCCTGCCGGAAGTCAATCTGGGGCTGATCCCCGGTGCGGGCGGGACGCAACGACTGACCAATCTGATCGGCATCGGCCGCGCGATCGACATGATGCTGACTGGCGAGCGAGTGAACGCGCAGCGCGCACTCGATTGGGGCATCATCACGCGGCTGGTCGGTGACCGGGCAGAACTGGATGCTGTGGCGCTCGCCCTCGCCAAGGGCTTGGCCGCCAAGGCGCCGGTGGCGGTCGCCTATCTTAAGGAAGCCGTGATGGCAGGCATCGGAACCGATCTTGCGACCGGACTTGCACGGGAACGCGACCTTTTCACCTTGCTCAAGGCGACGGAGGACAGCCGCGAGGCCGCCGAAGCGTTCAAGACGAAGCGCGCACCGGTATTTCGCGGCCGTTGAGCCGCACTCTAGGGGATTTCAACAGGATGAGCGAAAAGATAGTCGTCGTAATCGGCGCCGGACAGATGGGCACCGGCATCGCCCATGGCTTCGCCGTGGCGGACGCCCGGGTGCTTCTGGTCGATGCCAAGCGCGACGTAGCCGAAAAATCCGTGGCCGACATCGGCGCGATCCTGGATGGCGCGGTCAAGATCGGCAAGTTGGAGGCGGACGCCGCCGACGCGGCAAAGGCGCGGATCGAGATCGTCGATGATCTCGCCGCCGCATCGAAGCGCGCCGACCTCGTCGTCGAGACCGCTTCGGAGAATATCGCGATCAAGCTCGACATCTTCCGCATCGTCGATGACAATGCGCGCGATGGCGTCATTCTCGCCTCGAACACCTCAGCGCTCAGCGTCACGGAACTGGGCGCGACGACGAAGGCGCCCGATCGCTTCGCGGGGCTGCATTTCTTCAATCCGGTCCACAAGATGAAGCTGGTCGAGATCATCAAGGGTCTCGCCACGTCGGAAGAAACGGTCGCCGCGCTGCGCGGCTGGTGCGCCGCGATGCAGAAGCAATCGATCGTCGTTGCCGAAAGCCCCGGCTTCACCACCAGCCGCATGAGCGCGCTGGCGGGCAATGAAGCCATGTACATGCTGGAATCCGGCGTCGCGTCGGCCGAGGATATCGACACCGCGCTGCGGCTGGGCTTTGGCCATCCGATGGGGCCGCTGGAACTGGGCGACCTGACTGGATGGGATACGCGCTTTGCCGTCCTGCAATATCTGCATCGCACGCTGGGCGAAAAGTTCAGGCCCTGCCCGCTCATCGAAAAGATGGTGAAGGCGGGCCGCTATGGCCGCAAGGTCGGCCATGGCGTCTATCGCTACGAAGATGGCAAGAAGGTTCCGAATTCGGGGCTGTCGCCACGATGAGCAATCCTAACGATATCGTGATCGTCGGAGCCGTTCGCACGCCGATGGGCCGTTTTCGCGGTGCGTTGGCGCCGGTCCGCGGCGATCATCTGGGCGCGGTCGTGCTGAATGCCCTGCTGGAGCGGACGGGAACCACGCCTGATCAGATTGACGACGTGATCTTTGGCTGCGTCACCCAGATCGGCGAGCAGTCGGCCAATGTCGCGCGCACCGCGCTATTGTCGGCCGGCTGGCCCGACAGCGTGCCGGGCATCACCATCGACCGCAAGTGCGGATCGTCCGAGGCCGCCGTGCACATGGCTGCCGGTCTGCTGGCGAGCGGCATGGCCAGGATGGTGGTCGCCGGTGGCGTGGAAAGCATGTCCCGCGTCCCCATGGGCAGCAACCGCGACCTGCACGGCGAAGCGTTCGGCTGGCTGGTGCAGGAGCGCGCCGAACTCCCGTCCCAGGGTGAGGCGAGCGAACGCATCGCGGACAAGTGGCACCTCTCGCGCGACGATCTGGACGGCTTTGCCGTGCGCAGCCACGCCAAAGCCGGGGAGGCGGCGGATCGCGGCGATTTCGACGCGGAGATCGTGGCCGTGGACATCACCAGCGTCGCTGAAAAGGACATGGACGTCGCCATCGAAAGCCTGACCGCCGACGAGACCATCCGGCGCGGCTCCTCGAAGGAAAAACTCGGCACACTCAAGACCGTGTTCCGCGAAAATGGGCGGATGACGGCCGGCAATGCCTCGCAGATCAGCGACGGCGCGGCCGCGCTGCTGCTGACGACGCGCGCCCATGCGCAAGCGCTGGGCCTGAAACCCCGCGCCCGCGTGGTCGCCTTCACCTCCGTCGGTGCCGATCCGGAACTGGTGCTGACCGGCCCGATCCCCGCGACCGCCCGGGTGCTGGACCTGGCCGGCATGACGCTCGACCAGATCGACCTTTATGAGGTGAATGAGGCCTTCGCCTCCGTCCCCTTGGCCTGGCTCAAGGAAACGGGCGGCGACCCGGACAAGCTCAACGTCAATGGCGGCGCCATCGCGCTCGGCCATCCGCTGGGCGCCAGCGGCGCGCGGCTGATGACCACGCTGCTGCACGCGCTGGAAAGCCGGGAGGCGCGGTTCGGCTTGCAGACCATGTGCTGCAATGGCGGTCTGGCGACGGCGACGATCATCGAGCGGCTGGACTGAAAAAGAACAAGGCGGAGAGAAGCGATGAGAAAGGCGGAACTGGGGAAATCGGGCCTGATGAGCTCGGTCCAGGGCTTTGGCGCGATGGGAATGTCCGAATTTTACGGCGCCGGCGACGAAGCGGAATCGCTGGCTACTCTGGCGCGCGCGGTGGAGCTTGGCATCAACCATCTCGACACGTCCGACCTCTACGGCAAAGGCGAGAATGAACTGCTGCTCGGCCGCTTCCTCAAAGGCCGCAGGCGCGAGGATATCCTGCTCGCCTCGAAATTCGGCGTGGTCCGCGATCCGGACGGCCCGTCCGGCAGTACCTACGACCGCAATCTCGACAACAGCCCCGCTTATGCCCGCGCCTGCTGCGAAGCGTCCCTGAAGCGGCTCGGCACCGACTATATCGACCTCTATTATGTCCATCGCTACGATCCGTCGATGCCGATCGAGGAGGTCATCGGCGGTCTGGTTCCGCTGGTCGAGGAAGGCAAGATCCGCGCGATTGGCCTGTCTGAAGTGTCGTCCGACCTGCTGCGCCGCGCCGCCAGCGTCCATCCGATCGCCGCGCTCCAGACGGAATATTCGCTTTTCGCTCGCGCCGTGGAGGACGATATATTGCCGACTTGCCGGAGCCTCGGCATCGCCTTTCTTGCCTATGGCCCGCTGGGCCGGGGAATCCTCGCCGGCAAGATTCGCTCGCTCGATGACCTCGAGCCGGGCGATCTGCGCCGACAGGCGCCGATGTATGCGCCGGAAAATCTGCCGCGCAACCTGGAATTGATCGACAGCATCAACGCCATGGCCGCCCCGCGCGGCGCCACGGCGGGTCAGATCGCTCTCGCCTGGCTCCATGCCCAACCCGGCGTCTTCCCGCTGCCGGGAACCAAGCGCGTCAAATATCTGGAGGAGAATGTCGGCGCTGCCGCCATCGTCCTGACCGATGACGAGATGGCGCAGATCGAGATGGTGCTAGCTGGCGGGGCGGCGGGGGCGGGCAAGTGGAGCACGACCCAGACGGAAGAAACGGCGCAATGACCAGCGGCTTTGGCCTCAAGGACAAGACGGCGATCGTCGGCCTGGGCTACACCCCCTATTGGAAACGGGGCAAGTCCGCCCCGCGCAGCTTGCAGGAACTGGTCTGCGCCGCAATCATCGACGCAGCCGACGACTGCGGCATCGCCGTGCCTGATATTGACGGCTTCGCCTATTTCGCGGCGGATTTCGACACCGGCGGACTGATGGAGACGCTCGGCATAAAGGAAGTCGGCTTCTCCTCGATGCTGACGGGCAGCGGCGGCGGATCGGCCGGCGCGGTCGGCCTTGCTTCGGCGGCGATCGTCGCGGGCCTTGCCGAGACCGTCGTCGTCATATGCGGCGTACAGCAGGGCGAATTGCGCTACGGCGCGATGCCCTCCACCTACGACGCCAGCCCGGAAAGCTGCTTCTACCAGTCCGCCGGCCTTGTCGGTCCCGGCCATATGTTCGCGCTGCTGGCGCAGCGGCACATGCATCTCTACGGCACGAAGCGGGAGCACTTCGCCGAGGTCGCGATGTCGACGCGACTGAATGCCCTGACCCATCCCGACGCGCTCATGAAAACGCCCATGAGCCTCGACGATTATTTCGCCGCGCCGATGATCTCGACGCCCCACTGCCTGTTCGACTTCTGCCTGGAAACGGATGGCGCTGTCGCGGTGATCGTCACCAGCGCGGAACGGGCGAAGGACCTGCGGCAAAAGCCCGTTCTCGTCCATGCCTCCGCGCAGGGCGGGGCAGGGGAGTGGGGCCGCTCCATCTACTGGATGAACATGCCCGACGCGAGTTTCGCTTCCTCGGGCCATGCCGCCGTCGCGCGCCAGCTCTACGCCCGGTCGGACTTCGGCGCGCAGGGCATCGATGTCGCCCAGATTTACGATCATTTCTCCAGCCAGGTCATCCTGCAACTGGAGGATTATGGTTTCTGCAAGAAGGGTGAAGGCGGCCCCTTCGTGGCGTCCGGCGCGATCCGGCGGGACGGCGGCGCCATCCCGGTCAACACCGATGGCGGCCAGCTTAGCTGCGGCTATATCTGGGGCATGAGCCATGTGCGCGAAGCCGTGGAGCAACTGCGCGGCACCGCGCACAATCAGATCATGAACGCGAAGACCTGCCTCGTCACGGGCGGCCCGTCGGACATTCCGATGAGCGCGCTGTTGCTGAGGACCGACGCATGAGCCGGATCGCCAAACGCCCGCCCGATGCTTTGGTCCGCATCGTCGCCGACAGCTGGACCGCCCCCTTCTGGACAGCGGCCGGACAAGAGCGGCTCACCTGCGCGCAATGTGGCAATTGCGGCCAGTTCCGCATGCCGCCGACGCCCTTCTGCCCGCATTGCCGCAGTCAGGCGATCGATTGGCCGACCCTGCCGGGCACGGGGCAGATCTACAGCTTCACCATCGTCGAACGCGCCGTGTTGCCGGGAACGGAGGACACCGTCCCCTATGTGGTCGGCGTCATCGACCTGGACGATGCGGCGCCGGCACGGATCATCGCCAATATCGTCGATTGCGATGTCGAAGCCCTGCATGTGGGCGCGCGGGTGCGTGTGCTGTTCGATTCCTATGGCGACGGCATCGGCGTGCCGCGCTTCACCCTTGACGGAGACGGGGCATGAGCTTCTCGCCCATCTGGAACACGCCCTTCCTAGACGACCGACACCGCGAACTCGCCCAGCGGCTGCTCGAATGGGAGATTCCGCAAGTCGATCACGAACCGGCCGACTTCGGTCCGCCCGTCCGCACGATGCTGAAGGCCATGGCGGCGGAGGGCCTGCTGGAATATATCATTCCCCAGAGCGGCAGCGGCCCGATGCGCGTCGATCTGCGCTCCATCTGCCTGATCCGCGAAACGCTCGCCTATCGCAGTGGCGGCCTTGCCGACACGAGTTTCGTGATGCAAGGCATCGGCACCGCCGCGATCTGGCTGACGGGTAGCGAGGCGATGGGCGCATCCACGCTCGACAGCGCGCGCCGGGGCGAGAGCATCGCCGCCTTCGCACTGACCGAACCGGACGCCGGATCGGACGTTGCCAACATCACCTCCAGCGGCGTGCGCGACGGCGACCATTATGTGCTGAACGGCGCCAAGACCTTCATTTCCAACGGCGGCATCGCCGACCATTATCTTATCGTCGTTCGCACCGGCGAAGCGCCGGGGGCCAGGGGCCTCTCCACCTTCCTGGTCGATGCCGCCACGCCCGGCCTCGTCACCGAAAAGCAGGATTATGTCGCCCCCCATGCCGGCGGCTCGCTGCGCTTCACGGACATGCGCGTGCCTGCCGACCGGCTTGTCGGTCAAGCTGGCGGCGGGTTCAAGGCGGCGATGATGACCTTCGATATCTTCCGCGCCTCGGTCGGCGCGGCCGCTGTCGGTTTCGGACGGCGCGCGCTGGACGAGGCGCTGAACCGCGCCGCCACGCGCCAGCTGTTTGGCAAGCCGATGGCGGCGATGGACGGCGTGCAGACCAAGATCGCCGAGATGGCGACCGAAATCGAAAGCGCGAGCATGCAGGTGTATCGCGCCGCCTGGGCCAAGGACATGACCGGCGGTCGCTGCACGCGCGAAGTTTCGATGGCCAAGCTGGTCGGGACCGAAGCCGCTCAGAGCGTCGTCGATGCCGCCGTGCAACTGTTCGGCGGGGCGGGCGTCACGCGCGGATCGGTCGTGGAACAGCTCTACCGCGAGATACGGCCCATGCGCATCTACGAAGGCGCGTCGGAAGTGCAAAAGCTCGTGATCGGGCGCGAGATGCTGAAGAATTGAGTGACGAGAGAGGAAGATGATGAGCGGGACCGCAACCGAGTTCGACTATGTGATCGTGGGCGCGGGCACCGCCGGCTCGCTGATGGCGGCGCGCCTCGCCGAAACGCCCGGCGTCACCGTCTGCGTACTGGAGGCAGGACCGGCCGATACCGATCCGAATATCGGTTTCCCGCCGGGTTTCATGAAGATGATCTTCAACCCCAAGGCGACATGGGGCTTCGTGTCGGAACCGGGCGAGGGCCTGAACGGCCGGTCGATCCCTGCCATTCAGGGGCGCGTCGTGGGCGGATCGATGGCGGTCAACGGCATGGTCTATACCCGCGGCCAGGCCGCGGACTTCGACAAATGGGCGCAGCTGGGCAATCCGGGCTGGGGCTATGACGACATCCTGCCCTATTTCCGCAAGACCGAGACGAACACTGATAAGGGCGATCCCCGATATCGTGGACAGGACGGCAAGCTGCCGATCGTCGCGCTCGACTGGAAGAACGACCTGGTCGACGCCTTCATCCGGGGGGCCAGCGAACTCGGCATCCCCTATAATCCCGACTATAATGGCGCGACCCAGGCGGGGGCGGGCGTCTATCAATATAATATCGGCAAGGGCAAGCGCATCAACACGGCGCGCGCCTTCCTGCATGGCGCGCGCCGCACCGGCCGCGTCGATCTGCGCGTCAACGCCCGCGCGACCAAGGTGCTGTTCGAAGGCAAGACGGCCAAGGGCGTTTCCTACACACGGGATGAGGGCGCGAGCGTGCAGACCGTGACGGCGCGGCGCGAGGTTATCCTCTGCTCCGGCGCGATCAACACGCCGCGCCTGCTGCAAGTGTCGGGCATCGGGGATCCGGAGCATCTTAGAGAGATCGGCGTCGATGTCGTCCATGCCCTGCCGGGCGTGGGGCAGAATCTGCGCGACCATATCACCCCGCGCACGGTCGTGAAGGTGCGTGGCGCGACCTCGCTCAACCAGATCGCCAATAGCAAGGTCAAGATCGCAGGCCAGATGGTCAACTGGTTGCGCAACAAGCCCAGCGTCATCGGCATCGGCGTGGTGCTGGGGCAGATTTTCTGGAAGTCCAACCCCGCGCTGGACAATCCCGACATGCTTGTCACCTTTACCCCGGGCAGCTTCAAGGAAGGCTTTCTGGGCGTGCTGGACGATGTGCCGGGCATGACGCTGGGCGCATGGCAGTTGCGGCCGGAAAGCACAGGCTATGTGAAGGCGAAGTCCACCGACCTGTTCGAAGCGCCGGCGATCCAGCCCAATTATCTGTCCGCCGAACATGACCGTGATGTGCTGCTGAGCGGGCAGAAGCTGATCCGTCGCCTGCTGAACGAAACCTCGCTCAAGAAATATGTGGTGGAGGAGATGATGCCCGGCCCGTCGGTGCAAACCGACGACGATCTGCGCGCCTATGCCCGGCGGCAGGCTCTGGCCGGCTATCATTATTGCGGCACGGCCAAGATGGGACCGGCCACCGACCCGCTGGCGGTGGTCGACGCCTCCCTGCGCATCCATGGCCTCTCCAACATCCGTGTGATCGACGCCTCGATCATGCCCGAGATTACCAGCGGAAACACCAATGCACCCACGATGATGATCGCGGAAAAGGGGGCCGACATGGTGAAGGCGGCCGCCGCCTGACGAGAAATTGACCAATAATGCTCAAACAGTAAGGAGAGGACATATGGCCGATACGGAACTGCTGGCGCGGCTGGAAGCGGTGGAGGCGGACCTCGCCATCCGCAGCCTGGTTGCGCGCTACGCCTTCGTGATGGATGATCGCGACGTCGATGCGATTCCCGCGCTCTTTACGAAGAACGCGCGGGTGACGACGGCCGACGGGGTCATGGACTCGACCGGGCGCGACGAACTTGTGGCGCTTTACGAAGGGCGCTTCGCAGCGCTTGGTGCCACCAATCATGTCGTGCAGGGGATGGACATCACGATCGATAGCCCCACGACTGCCCATGGCCAGATCCAGTCCACGGCGGAAGTCTATCGCAACGGCATCCACCAGGTCGTCGCGCTGCGTTATCAGGACAGCTATGAAAAGGAGGATGGCGCATGGCGCATCGCCACCCGCCACATGGGCTATTTCTATTATGTCCCGCTCGACAAGCATGCCGGCATCCTCGGCACGCTCCAGCGTAACCTGACCTATGCCGAACCCAAGGATGCCGACTTTCCCGAAAAGACGCCGGGCTTCGTCAAATATATGGCGACGCATTGATCTGCCGCGCCGGCACCGGTGCTCGCTTCTAAGAAAAAGCCCTCCCGGTCGCCTGACCGGGAGGGCTTTTTGCCGTACGACCCTCGTGCCCCTTATCTGCGCCACATCGCGCCATCGCCGATGGCGACATTTTTGACCCGCACAAACTCCATCATGCCGTCATGGCCGCCCTCGCGCCCATGACCGCTCAGGCCCCGGCCGCCGAAGGGCGCATTCTCCCGCGCGGTCGGTGCGCCGTTGATCTGGACGGAGCCGGCCTCCAGCCGATGCACCAGTTGCAGCGTGCGGGGCAGGTTGGTCGAATGGATATAGGCGCCCAGGCCGAATTCGGTCGAATTGGCAATTTCGACCGCTTGATCTGCCGTCTTGAATGGGATCACGGAAATGACCGGCCCGAAACATTCGTCCTGGGCGATGCTGCTCGCCGGATCGACATCGGTAAAGACGGTGGGCGCCACGAAATAGCCATTGGGATCGACACCGGCGGGTTTGTTGCCGCCCAGCGCAAGCGTCCCATCGCCCCGTGCCCGCGCCGCCTCGATCAGGCCGAGCAACCGCGTCTGCGAGCTTTCGTTGATGACCGGGCCCAGTTCGGTCGCCTTGTCCTGCGGATCGCCGATGCGGATCGAACTGATCTCCGCCAGCAGCCGTTCGGTAAAGTCCTTGGCGATGCTCTCTTCCACCAGGATGCGCGTCGGCAGGATACAACCCTGTCCCGCCAGGAACATCGGCTGGCGCGCGGCGTGTCGCACGGCGACCTCCATGTCCGCGTCGGCAAAGATCAGGTTCGCCGACTTTCCGCCCAGTTCATAAAGCGCAGGCTTGAGCGAGGGCGCCAGCATCGCGGCGATCCGCTGTCCGGTGGACACACCGCCGGTGAAGCTGATCTTCTGCACGTCGCGATGCTTGACCAGAGCCTCGCCCGCTTCGACCCCGCCGGTGACGAGGTTCAGCACGCCGGGCGGGAAACCCGCCTGCTCGGCCAGGTGGATCAGCTTCCACGCGGTAAAGGGCGTCAGCTCCGATGGCTTCATGACCACGGTATTGCCTGCCGCCAGCGCCGCGCCCAGCTTCATGCCCAGGCCCATCAGCGGGCCGTTCCATGTCAGAATCAGCCCGACCACGCCATAGGGTTCGGCCAGCGTGTAATCGAGCACATTGTCATCCTGGAAGGAAGACACGACCCGGCCCTCCAGCTTGTCGGCGAAGCCCGCCGAATATTTCGTCCAATTGGCGAACTTGGCGGGAATGGCGCGCACGCCACTGATGGGCGACCCATTTTCGCGCGCGCCGATCCAGGCAAATTCGTCGCCATGTTCCAGCACCAGGTCCGACAGCTTCAGCAACAGGTCGCGCCGCACATGCGGGTGGGTCGAACGCCAGCCGGGGAAGGCGGCCTTTGCCGCCGCGACCGCGCGATTGACCTCGTCCGCGCCGGCGACAGGAACCATGGCCTGCACTTCGCCATTGCCGGCAAAGCGATGTTCATGGGTGCCGCCGGTTCCCGTCATCAGCTTTTCCTCGCCGATGATCAGGCCCGCCTGGGGAATGGGGAAGGGTGCGTTCATGCGATCCTCTCTAGTTTATTCGACCGGCCCGGCAGGGCCGCGTTCCAATATGATTTCCATGCGATAACGGTCGGCCGGGAAATGGCCGAAGCCGATTTCCACGATGTCCCCGCTGCTCGCGGAGATAAAGTCGGTCCGCACCAGCAATAGTGGCGACCCCACTTCGACCTTCAGATACTCGGCGATGGCGGGGGATGCTGCGCCGGCATCGATGCTTTGTTCCACCCGCTTGAAGGCGATGCCAAGCTCCTCTTCCAGCACCTTGTAGGCTGGCCCGCTGATCCGCATCTTCTCCGCGAGCGCCGCATGGCGCCCATGAATGTAGATTTCCGAAAAGCCGATCGGAAGAGTGCCGCGCAACGGCATGCGCAATAGTTCCAGCCGCAACCACTGGCTCCCCTGCGCCACGCCGAGCCGCTCGGCCAGCGCCGCCGTCGCCACTATCAGCTCGATGGAGATGATGCGCGTTTCGGTCCGACGGGAATATTGCAGCAGTTCGTGGATCGACTGAACCGAGTTGACGAAATTTTCCTTAGGCTCGCACGACAGCAGGACCGAACGGGTGCCGCGATGCCGCCGGATGTAGCCGTTCAGCTCCAGCGCGCGCAGGCTTTCGCGCACCGTGTTACGGCTGGCGCCGAACCGCTCGACCAACTCCGCCTCGGTCGGCAACGGATCACCGATTTGCCAGCATTGCGCGCGGATGTCGGCGATCAGCCTGTTGGCGATCTGCCGATAACCCGGCCCCCTTTCGCGCGGGACGCTGGTGGAAACGGACCCGTCCTGCTCCGTCATGCCGGCCCATCGCCCTCTTTCATGACGCCGCCGATGGTGATCTTGGCGTCAACCGCCACTACGCCGCCCGTGCCGGGCTGCACCAGTACCGGATTGACGTCGATCGATTCCAGCGCCGGATTGGCCAGTGCCACCCCGCCCAGCGCCGCCGCGACTTGCGCCAGCGCGTCGATGTCATAGCTGCGCCCCCGATAGCCGGTCAGCAACCGCCCGAATTTCGTCCGCAGGATCGCCGCCTTCGCCTCCACGACGGAAAAAGGCGGCACCAGCACGACCGCATCGTCCAGCAATTCGACCAGGATGCCGCCCGCGCCGATCACCACGACCGGGCCGACCGTCGTATCGCGCTGCACACCCAGTATCGCCTCCAGCCCGGTGCCGATCATCTCCTCCAGCAGGATGGAGTCCGCGCCTGGGTCCGCCTTCGCCAGTGCCGCGCCGATATCGTCCCACGCCGTGGCGATCTCCGCATCCGTGCGCAGGCCCAGCGCCACCAATCCATATTCGCTCTTGTGCGCGATCTTGTCCGACAGCCCTTTCATGACCAGCGGCCGCTGCAGTCCGCTGATGTCGCCCATCGGCGCGGCGGCTTTCAGCACCAGGTTGCGCGGCGTGCGGATGCCGGCCTGTTCGATCAACGCCTTGCTGCGCGCCTCGTCCATCAGGCCCGGCGCGGTCGGCAGCGCGACGTCGGGTACAGCCTCGCTGCCCGTCCGGCTCTTGCGCAGCACGGCGGCGGCGCGATGCCGGTCGATCGCACCGAGCGCCTTGAGCAGCGCAGGCACATTGTCGGTGATCAGGATACCCGCTTCGTTAAACCGGGCCCGCTCAGCCGGGTCGACCTGCGGCGACAGCGCGATCAACCGGTCCATGCCCGCCCGCTTCGCTTCGATCAGCATTGCCGCGACCTGTTCGTTGATTTCGGGCTTCAGCATGACCAGCCCGAACAGCAACTGGTTGAAGCCATCCTCGCGGAAAATCTCGATGATGCGCGGTATCAGCCCATTCTGCGCCGCAATGTCGTAGGGGTTGACGGGGTGGCTCTGGGTCGGCAGCGCGGTCAGCTCGGCCGCCCCGGCTTCGGACGGATCGGTCAGCGGCATGCCGAGCCGCGCCATCACATCCGCCGTCTGGGCCGCGAACCCGCCGGAAATGGAGGCGATGAACGGCTTGGCCGGCGCGTCATCCTCCGACCAATCATAGCGCAGCAGGCATTCGACGATCAGTGCCAGCGATTCCAGGTCGTCGGCGACATAGAGGCCCTCATTCTCCAGGAAGGCGATGGTGTTGCGATAGGAGCCGGCGATGGCGCCGGTGTGCGACAGGGTCGCCTTCTGCCCGCTCTCGCTCTCGCCCACCTTGATCGCGACGATCGGCTTGCCGGCGTCGCGGGCCCTGGCGATCGCCGTCTTGAAGGCGGGCATGTCGCGGATCGTCTCCAGATAGATGACGATGATGTCGGTCGCCGGGTCGTCGACCAGATAGTCGATATAGTCGGCGACGTTCAGGATCAGCTCATTGCCGCAGGTCGCGCTCTTGCCGATGCCGATACCGCACTGGTTCAGCTTGGTCAGCAGCGAGGAAACCATCGCACCGCTTTGCGACACCAAGCTGACGCGGCCAGGCTTGACCGCGCCGGCATATTGGAAGATCGGACCGATCGACATGGCGACGCCCCGCGCGACATTGGCGATGCCGTTCGTGTTCGGCCCGGTGATCGCTACGCCCTGGTCCGCCAGCGCCAGCAGCCGCTTGTCGCGCTCCAGCCCTTCGCCGCCCGCCTCGCCAAAGCCTTGCGGGATCATGACCATCGCCTTGACGCCCTTGGCCGCCAGCGCATCGGCCGCGTCCACCGCGCCGGCCGCCGGCAGCACGATCATGGCGACGTCGATATCGTCGGGCAGGGCGTCGATGCTGCCATAGCATTTATGTCCCATCAGTTCGTCGTAACGCGGATTGACCACGCTGATCCGGCCGTCGAAGCCAAGCAGATTCATGGCCGTCAGCGGCGAACTGCCCAATTTGGTCGGATCGGCGGACGCGCCGATGATCGCGATCGATTTGGGTTCGAACAACTTGTCGATCGAATCTCTCACGGAAACGGAAGGACGATCGGCGATGGTCGCGGTCATGCGGGTTCCTCGATTTTCTGGGTGGCGGGGCAGCCGGCGGTGATGAAGTGCCAGAGGCCCTGTTCAGCCTCCCGCGCGGCGCGGCCCAGCAGGGTGGCCCAATGGGCGTCGGTGCCGAAATCGGTCCGCCACTCCCACAGTCGGCGCGTGATATAATGGAGCATATGTTCGTCGGTGACGCCGATCGCGCCGTGCACCTGATGCGCGATCGCGCAGGCCAATCGCGCGGCCTGTCCCGCACGGATCTTGGCAACGGCGGCCATCAGCCCGAGCGATCCCCCGTCCAGCGCCGCCCAGGCGGCATCGGCGGCCGACCGCGCCGCCGCGGCCTCCGCCGCGAGCGCAGCCAGCTGCTGCTGGATGGCCTGAAAACGCCCGATCGGTTTGCCGAACTGCTTGCGCTCATTGGCATAGTCGATCGTCATCTGCAGCGCGCGCGCCACGCCGCCAGCGATCTGGCTGGCGCGCAGCATCGCGCCCAGCGTCAGCGCATCGGGCATGTCGGCGGGCCAGGCCGCATTCGCGACCGGTTCGACATTGGCATCGATCGCCCATCGCGGCGCGCGCGAAATGGACGAAACTTCTTGCGTCGCGGCTGGCAACAACAGCAACTGGCCGGCTTCGCGCAGCAGCACATGCGCCGCTGCGCTGGTCGACCCGACCGATCGGTCGCCCAGCGCGATATCGCCGTCCGGCGCGTTTATTCCGGTCCGCGCTAGCAGCATGCGCGCCAGCATCGTCTCACCGATCGGCAACGGCACGGCGTGATAGCCCAACAGCGCGAACAGCGTACCCGCGTCGGCGAAGGACAGGCCCCCATCTTCCGCCGGCACCGTCAGCGCGTCCGCCAGTCCGAAGGCCTCGACCGCGTCGGCCAGGGCGGCCGGGGCCTTGCCTGCCTCGGCGCCCGCCAGCAGGTCGCGATCGATCAGGTCGCCAAATAGCCGTCCGGCCTGATCGGTCAGCATGGAGATCATATCGTCGCTCATCTCAGGCCCAGCCCCCGTGCGGTCATGCCGCGCATGATTTCGCGCGTGCCGCCGCGCAGGGAAAATGTCGGCGCGGTCTGCGTCAGGAACGCCAGCGCGTCCTCCAGCCCGCCATTGCCCGGCAGGGCCGGGCCGCAGTCGATCAGGTCGCTGAACAGGGCAGGTGTCTCCTGCTCCAGGTCCGCCCCCAGATCCTTCACCAGAGCGGCCTCCTGCAACGGGGTCAGCCCCTCTTCCAGCATTCCGGCGACCGACAGCGACATGCCGCGCAACGTCACATAGCGCGCGACCAGCACGCCGACGGCCCGGTCATCCGAGGCATCCAATCGAGCCAGCGCTGGCTCGATCACCGGGAAGGAACTGAGATAGCGATCCGGCCCGGACCGTTCATAGGCCAGTTCCGCATTGGCCTGCGCCCAGCCTTCGCCCTCGGCGCCGACCAGCATATCTCCGGGCACCAGCACATCCTCGAAATGCACTTCGTTGAAGTGCGCCTCGCCGGTGAGGTCCGCGATCGGCTTTACCGACACGCCCGGCAGCGTCATGTCGATCATCAACTGCGACAGGCCGGCGTGGCGCGCCATGCCATCGGACCAGGGCGTCGTGCGCACCAGGGTGATCGCATAGTCGCATTTGTGCGCGTTGGTGGTCCACACCTTCGTGCCATTGACCCGCCAGTCATTGCCCTCACGCACCGCGCGGGTGCGCAGGGAGGCGAGATCGGACCCTGAATCGGGTTCCGACAAGCCTATGCAAAAGCCGAGTTCGCCGCTGGCTATCTTGGGCAGGAAGCGCATGCGCTGCTCTTCCGTGCCGGCTTTCAGCAGCAGCGGCCCGCTCTGTCTGTCGCCGAACCAGTGCGCGCCGACCGGCGCGCCCGCCGCCAGCATCTCCTCCAGCACGACATAGCGTTCCAGCGCCGATCGCTCATGCCCGCCATAGCGTTTGGGCCAGGTCATCCCGATCCAGCCCTTCGCACCCACCTTCCTGGAAAAGTCGCGGTCGAACCTGGTCCAGCTATGCGCCCGGTCCCACAGGCTCCAGTCCTTGCCTTCCTCGGCCAGGAAGGCGCGCACCTCGGCACGCAACGCTTCGGCCTGCGGCGGCAGCGTCGTCGTCGGAAAGCGGAAGGCGTCGCTCATTTCGCACCTCCATGGATGCGCAGCATGTCCTTGGCCGTCTCGACATGCGCGATATCGACATGTTCGCCGCGATACATGACCGCTGCCTTGCCCTCCGCCTCGGCGGCCGCGAAGGTTTCGATCATGCCCTGGTAATAGTCGCGATCCGCTTCGCTCAGCGAATATATCTCGTTCATGATCGGCACGTTGGACGGGTGGAGCGCGATCTCACCCGTGTAGCCGAGCGATCGGTTGAATGCGGAAAATTTGCGCAGCCCTTCCAGATCATGCACATCCTGCCACAGGCCACCGATCGGGAAGGGCTTGCCCGCCGCGCGGCAGGCGATGATCGTCCTCGATCGGAAATAGAGCGTCTCCAGCCCTTCCGGCGACCAGGTGAAGCCCAGCGCGCGGGCGACATCCGCATTTTTCGCGGCCGACGACACCAGCGTCTGAACGCGCGGGTGCGATGCGATCTCGAACGCCTTCTCCGCCGCGCGCGCCATCTCCAGCGCGACGACCAGCTGCACCTCGCCGATCGGCATGCCCGCGCGGCTCTCCGCCTCCGCCACCATGCGCGACACCATCTCGACATCCTCGACCCCGGTGGCCTTGGCGACGAAGATGCCGGTCAGGTTCGGGTGGACCACAGCCTGGATGTCGTCCCAGTCGGGGATGTGGTTGCCTGGATTCGTCCGGACGTAGAGCAGGCCGTCGGCCGCATCCCATGTCCTGACCGCGTCGGCGACGAGGCCGCGCGCCTCAACCTTGCCGGCCACGGGGACGCTGTCCTCCAGGTCCAGCACAATGGCATCGGGGCCAGCCGCCACCGCCTTGGCGATCCAGCCGGGGCGATTGCCCGGAACGAACATCATCGTACGAATGGGGCGTGCCGGGCGACTCAATGCGCTTCTCCTCCAGGGCCACTCTTGCGTTCTTGTATGGACAACTTTATGGATTGGCGAACGAGCTGTCAATGCATAGACAGACTTGTCACACGCGATATGTGTGGAGCTTGGGAAGGAGAAGGATATGACGGACGATGCTCTGGCGACACGCATCATGAAGTTGGAGGACCGTGAAGCGATCCGGAATCTGTGCAGCCGCTATTCGCTCGCCGTCGATGATCATGATTTTGATACGCTGGCCACGTTGTTCGCGCCCGACACCCAATATGGCTGGATCGACCAGCCGCCCCAGGCGGTGGGCCGCGACGCGACCATCGATCTGCTGCGCAGCCGGATCGGCCCGTCCGGCCCAAGTTTCCACGTCAACCACGACATGATCGTCGACTGGGACGAAAGCGATCCGGCGCGCGCCACCGGCATCGTCTTCTGCCATGCCGAAGTGAACCCGGCGGGCAAGCAGTTGGCGGGTGCCATCCGCTATCGCGACAGCTACATAAAAATTGACGGCAAGTGGATGTTCGCTTCCCGCTTCCTGAGTTTCCTCTATTTCGTGCCCGTGGAAGATCACCCCGGCATATTGACCCAGACGGACAGGCTGCGCGTCGGTGGCACGTCGCGGCCGGCCCATTGGCCGCATTATGCCGTCTAGGCCACATATCGGCGCACTGAATATCTCGACTTGGCCCTGTCACCACTGTTAGGGCGGGGAGCATGGACGTGATAGAAGACAGCGCCGGGCGTGCCGGCTATCGGCAGATCGCAACCCGGCTGATCGACGAGATCCAGCAGGGGATATGGTCGATCGGCACAAAGCTGCCGACCGAACAGGCGCTGGTCGAGCGCTTCGGCGTCAGCCGCAACACCGTGCGCGAGGCGCTGCGCGAACTGCAGAATTTCGGCTATCTCAGCAAACGGCGCGGCGCCAGATCCGAAGTCATCCGCGCCGCGCCCGACAATAGTTTCCTCAATTCCATCCGTTCCGTCGACGAGCTGCTCGAATATGTCCATGCAACTCACGGCACGATCCTCTCCATCGACCGGGTCATCCTGCTGGAGGAACAGGCGCGGCAGGCCGGGGCCGCGCCGGGCAGCGAATGGGTGCGCCTGCAACTCATCCGCCGCCGCGATCCCGCTGCCCCGCCCTTCTGCTATTCGGAAGCCTATGTGGCTCCCAAATTCGCCGAAGCGCTTGATCATCTGGGTCCGTCCTTCGACATCCATCGCGCGGTCGAGGCGCGCTATGGCATCGTCATCGGCCGCGTGATCCAGGAGATTGAGGCGATTACCGCGACCGAAGGCGTCGCGCTCAAGCTCCAGGTCGCACCCGGATCGCCGATCCTGCTGGCGCGCACCACCTTCCATTCGGTTCAAGGCGACCTGGTCGAAATCGGCCTCGCTCATTTCGCGCCCGGCCGTTACAAGATGAAGATCGCGCTGGACCGCCGTCAGCCCGTCGGCGACTGACTTCGCACCCAGCCTGCCCGCTGAATTAGGCGGCGACAAAACCCAAGGTCAGTCCCCGCAATGACCGGTCAATCGATACCCAGCGCATCGAGCACCAGCGCGGTATCGCCATAAAGCGGCACGACCTCCCGCACCTTGCCGCCTTCGAAGGTCCAGCGCTCCAGCAATGGAAAGCTGATCCGCCGACCCGTCGCCCGCGCGGTCCAGTGCATGGTGCCATAGGCGGCGGCCGACATGTCGCTGGCATAGATTTCCTCGATATCGAACCGCCCGTCCTCCCAGCATTCCAATATCTGGTCGATCGCCGCCCGGATCGCCGCTGTGCCGCGATGCGCGCCGCCATAGGGCAGGCTCTCCGCCTCGATCAGCGCCGACCGGTCGTCGATGTAGCTGAACCAGCGATCGAGATCGCCAGTGAAGAAGGCGTCATAGACTTGCTCGACAAGCGCCTTGTTGTCCGCGGCCGATGGCATGGGCGTCCCCCCTATTTCAGGATTTGATGGTCAAAATGCGGTCGAGAAAGGGCTCGAAATCGTCCAGCGAACGGCAATAGGCGCGCGCGGGAAAGCACATCGTCGTGACGCCCGCTGCCTTGAGCGCGGGCACTTTTGCGAGGTTCGCCTCCAGGTCGGCGCTGCCATCCTTGACGTAGAAGGGATCGAGCATCACCCGGACGTTGAGTTCGGCCGGATCGCGCCCTGCTGCGGTGAAGGCGGTCTTCAATGCCGCAATTTGCGGGCCGAGCTTCTCGGGATCCTGCTCCATCGGGAACCATCCGTCGCCCAGTTCGGCGATGCGCGCGAAATTGCGATCGCTCGCAACGCCCAGGCCGAAATTCACCGGCACGCGCGGTTGCAAGGGCAGGGGCAATTGATAGACATTGTCGAAGGCCACGGTTTCGCCGTGATAGCTGGTCGGCGCCTCCCGCCACAGCGCGCGCATCGCCCGCACCGTGTCAAACATGCGTTCGAACCGCCGCGCGAAGGGGATGCCGCAGGCGCTGAACTCCTCCTCCATCCAGCCCGCCCCCACCCCGACCTCTATCCGCCCGCGCGAGATGACGTCGATGGTGGCGATCTGTTTGGCGAGCAGCGCCGCAGGACGAAGCGCCGCGACGACGATCCCGTTGGTCAGCCGGATGTTCTTCGTCACGGCGGCGAAGGCGGACAGCGCGATCAGCGGCTCGAAATAAGGATAGTCGGCCGGCACATAATAGTCGCCGTAAAGATATTTGTCCGGGTTCGCCATCAGGATATGGTCGGGCGTATCGAGCAGGTCGATACCCTTGGCGTCGGCCATCCGAGCTAGGTCCAGCACATTGGCGAAATCGTTGCCGACCAGTTCCTGCGATCCCCACAAACCCAGCGATATACGCATCAGACGAACACTCCTGCCTTGCGCGCGGGCAGGCCCGCAATTTCGACGGGCAGGCGCAGCATGCCGCCTGTCCCCTTCTCTTTGAGATCGCCGCCGGCGACATAAAGCTGGAGCATGTTCTCGCTTCCGAAGGTGAGGCTGGCGACCGCGCCGAAGGGCAGGGGGATGCTGCGAACCAGCCCCTGGCCCGGCACATGATATTCCAGCAGGTTGCACATGTAACGCGCCACCCACAGCCCGCCTCCGCTATCCAGCACGATGCCGTCGCTGTCTGGCAGCGCCGCGATCAGTTGCCGGTCGGTCAGGCGACCGTCGGAGGTCAGGCCATAGCTGAACACGCCCTCGCCGGATTGGGACAGATAGAAGCGGCCATCCGGCCCGAAATCCATCCCGTTGGGAACAGGCATCTGCGCCAGCCTGACCGCATGGCCGTCGCGGTTCAGGCGGAAGAGAATGCTGGGATTTGGGGCGCGGCCTTCATCGAAGGCGGCATAGTCCAGCGTACCCCCATAAAGATTCCCGGCCGCATCCGCCTCCAGGTCGTTCATATCGGCAATGACGACGCCGTCGATCACCACCGGGATCGAACGCCTCTCGCCGGTCATCGGATCGATCCGCAACAGGCCCGCCCTGCCCGAACAGAGGATGCCGCCCGCCTCGTCGATCACCACGCCGCCCACGCTGCGGCGATCGGGTTCGACCGTCTCTATCGCCTCGCCCGGCCGGCAGCGATACAGGCCGACACCCAGGGCGTCGCCGAAATAGAGATCGCCCCGGTCGTCAAAGCGCGGCCCTTCAGCCAGGTTGACGCCCCTGGCAATCCATTCGACCTCGACGCTCATGCCGCTTCCTTTCTGCGGACGGCGCCCACCATGAAGAAGGCGACAAGCGTTTCGGTGTCCCCGTCATTGCGCCAGGCATGACGCGCGCCCGCCATCACGGCGACGTCGCCCGGCCGCATCACACGCTCGACACCGGCGTCCACCGTCAGCGTCAGCGTGCCCGACACCACCAGCACGAAATCCGTCGTATCGGTGCTGTGCATGCCGTCCTCTTCCCAGGGGATGTCCTGCGGTGCACCCTCGGTCGCGCGCAGCTTCTGCCCCGGCGCATAGCGCGACATCACCAGCCGGCATCCCCCGACCGGGGGATAGAGGCCGGACGCGGCGGGATCGCGCCCATCGTCGGGATAGAGCGCGGGTTCGTCCGCACTCCACATGGTCGACAGCAGGCCGACGCCCGGCACGGCCATGCCGGGAACATCCTCGTCGGATGCGATCACCGATCGACCGTCCCCGTCATGCCCGATCACGATCCTGCGCATCGCCTGCCGCTCCCCTGCGCCTTAGAATTTATAGCCGAGCTGGAGCCGGATCTCCCGCGTCCGTGGCGTCGCCGCCTGGAAGTCTGTCGGCGATCCGAAGGATTTGCTTTGGCTGGATTCGATATAATATTTGTTGGTCAGGTTCCTGCCGATCAGCGCGATTTCGTAGCGATCGTCCGTCGTGAAGAACCGCAGCCCCGCATTCACCCGCGCGAAGGCCTTTTGCTCGGTGCCGGGCGCGCGATCCTCCTGGAAGAAATAGCTGCCCGAATAGTTGACGTCGCCATTGATCGACATCGACCAGTCACCGCCGATCGCCGTTTCAAACGTCGCGCCACCGGTGAAAGTCCAGTCGGGCGCGCGCACCAGGGGCGTGCCGGACAGATCCTGCCGCCCATTGGTGCAGAAACCATCGCGCACCGTCGGGCTGGTCGGTTGTCCCGTATAGCATGGCGCCCGCGAGAAATCGAGGAAACGGGCATGGTTGTAGCTGCCGGCGGCGTTCAGCGTCAGTCCCGGCGTGACCCGCCAGTCGCCGGAGACTTCGGCGCCTTGCACCCGCGCGTCCGCGGCATTGGCGATGCTGACGCTGAAGGTCGCAGGGTTGAAGATCGACACCTGAAGGCCGGTGTAGGTGTAGCGATAGGCCACCGCCTCCACCCGGAGCGTGCGGTTTGCCAGCATCGCCTTCATGCCAATCTCTCCGCCCTTCACCTTTTCGGGATCGAAACTCAACTGTTCCGCGCTCGGCTTCTGCCCGGTGGTGGCGTCGATCTGGTAAAGGTCGGCCGAGGAAAAGCCGCCCGACTTGAAGCCGGTCTTGAAGGCGCCATACACCAGAACGTCGCGCTGCGGCTTCCAGGACAAGGTGAATTCCGGCGACCAGTTGGAGAAGGACAGCGTCTCGTCGAAAAAGTCGCCTTCCGGCACCAGATTGAAAGCCGGACCCAGTATCTGGTGCACGAACTGATTGTTGAAATAGCCGCGCCGCCGCTCCCGCGTGTAGCGCACGCCCCCCGCCAGTTCGAGCGTCTCTGCGATCTTGTAGCGGAGCTGACCATAGCCAGAGAGCGTCCGCGCCCAGCCTCTGGGCGTATTTTCGAACGTGTGATATTTGCCGTTGCGCGGGTCCGGGCCGACGTCGCCACCAAAGGTGGATACCCAGTTCTTGCGCTTGATATTGTCGTAGAAGGCGCCGAGTGTGAAATTGATTGGTCCGTCATAGTCCGTCACGGCACGCAGTTCCTGCGAAAAGCCACGCGTCTTTTCCGCGATTGGGACGTAAAGATTGCCAAGGCTGGTGAAGGAATAGCCGTTCGCGTGCTTGTAGTTCAGATTATAATAGCCGGTTACCGACGTCAGCGTGACATTGCCCAGATCCAGATTCATCGTCAGCGACGTGAGGTCTGTCCATGACTTGGTATAGGTGTCGCCATTCCTGTCGGCGAACGGCCAGTCTTTGATATAGCCTGGGTCGATGCCGACGCTGGCCAGCGTGTCGTCGAATTTGCAGTTCAGGAACGGATCGGTGACGCCCAGGTCCGTCGGGCCGCTGCCCGCGATGCAATAGCCCTGCGTGGTCGTGCCATTATCCTCATATTGCGCCAGGCCAACCTTCAGCAGGGCATCGAAATTATCGCTCGGTTCCCACTTCAGCGAAATGCGGCCCATCAGTTCCTTTGCGCCGGGCGAATAGTTGTCCGACGCGCCCGGAGATCCCTTGGTCAGGAATGGGTTGGTTCCGGCGGGAAGGGGTTCGGCGACGTTCCTGATCCATCCGCGCATGGTGGTGCCACGGACGGCTATGCGGGCGCTCAGCGTGTCGCTCAGCGGGCCGGTCACGGCTGCCTCGCCATAGACTTCCTGCGCCTCTGATTCATAGCCGACCCGGGCATAGCCGCCAAAGGTCCGCTCCGGCCCGGCAGTGGTCAGCGAGATCACGCCCGCCGGGCTGTTCTTGCCGAAAAATAGCGCCTGCGGTCCCTTCAGCACTTCTACTTGGGCCAGGTCGAACAGGCCCTGGTTGATGAAGTTGCCGCGTGTCATCTGTATGCCGTCGATGGCCAGCGTCACGCTCTGTTCGATCCCCGCATCGCCTTTGGGCGATCCCACGCCGCGAATGGTGAAGCTGGCGCCAGCACCGGAATCGCCGCGTGCCAGGATAACCTGCGGCGCCAGTTGCGCCAGGCGGTTCAAATCGCTGACGCCCTGGCGCTGAAGCGTCGTTGCGGGAATGGCGGTCACGGCGACGGGGACATCCATAAGAGATTCCGTCCGCTTGCGCGCCGTGACGACGATATCCTCCAGGCCGCCGCTGTCGACGCCGCGTTCAGCCTGTCCGGGCGGCACGGTCTGGGCCTGTGCCAGCCCCACGCTCAAGCTCAGGCCAACTCCACAAAGCAGCGCATGACTAACGATCCGTCCCATTTCCCTCTCCCTCCTTGGACGCCCACCGCAGGGTCGCCCTTTATTCTCTCTGCGCCATCGCTCCTTTGCCCGAGTCGCACCGAGAGGTGGGGGCGAGAGTTCTTCTTGGCGTGAATCAATCATATCCTATCAGAAATGATTTTCGCAAGAGAGAATTATCCAGGAAGGATGATAGTTGGTGACGATAGGCTACTAAGAGAAAGAGTGCCGAGGCCAGCTCCTGCAAATTTCTCGCAGGAGAATTATCATTTCATATCGAGAATTGGGTTCAGGCTGGATTTGAGCGACCCGACATCGGCTGGCCTATGATGGCGCGGCTTGACGAACGTCGCCACAAGCGCCGCAACCGGATCGACATCATGTTCGGCCTGAAGGACCGGCGCCGCATCGCCACACGCTACGACAAGGGTCCAACCGCCTTCTTGTCCGCCATGGCATTCGTCGCAACCGTCATATTCCCGCTCTGGTCAATGCGTCCGGACACCGGGACGTGTGGCTCCGCACCGGTCGTGAAGCGGGCCGGTTGGATGAGTTCGATGCTGATACCCTCATGATCACGCAGATAGATGGCCCGAGCGCCCCGATTGGGTCCTCCGGTGCTCGTGCTGACACCGCCTAACGGCTTCATTCCAAAAGCCGCGGCGCGCGCGACTGTGGCGTCAAGGTCGCGCACGTCGAAGGTGAGGTGGGTGTAGCCGGTGGCACAGGGGCGCGCCTGCACCCGGCCCCGATCGAGCGGACGCCGATATTGCAGCAACTCGACCCCGATCAGGTCAGGACGGCGCAAATGTGCGACCATGATGTCGGAATCCTCGACTCCAGTCAGGGTCGCCACATTGGCGGGGTTGCGCGTCGCGAGCGAAATCAGCCGATATCCGAAGACCTGTGTGAACAAGGCGATGCCACGGTCCATCTCCTCAATGGTGAAGCCGACATGGTTAGTGGCGATAATATCCGACAAGGCGCCTCTCCTTTTAGGATGGGAGAAGACAGGCTCAAGTCAGCTGAGTCAAGATGTCTGGACTAGTTTCATTCGCCCATGATCCGCGACGATCCTGTTCCGGTCCCGCGCGCGCAGGCGAAAAGCCACCTCGTCAGCCGCCAGCATCCAATAGTCCAGGTCCAGCGCCTCGCCGGGGAAAACCGGATTGGTGAACCGCATTCCGATCGCACGCAGGCGCGTCGGATCGCCGTCGGCCAATGCGCATAGCAGAGCCATGCCCGCCATTCCGAAGCTGGCAAGGCCATGCAGGATGGGCCGCGCAAATCCGGCGCCCCGCGCGAACGCGGGATCACTATGCAATGGATTGCGGTCGCCCGACAGCCGATAGATGAGCGCCTGCTGTGGCGAGGAACGAAGCGTGATACTTTGGTCGGGCGGGCGATCGGGCATCGGTTGCGCCGCAGGGGCGATATCATGCGTGCCGCCCAATCCCCCTTCGTCGCGACACAAGATCGTCGATCCCAGGACGGCCAGCAGCCGCCCGTCCGCGGCATCCCGAATCTCGTCCACCGTGCCGATCAGCGCGCCGCGCCCAGCGCCCCGATCAACGATACGGTCGATGCGGGTCTTGCGCCGGATCGTACCTGTCAGCGGCAGGGGGCTTTCCACGCGCAGCGTCTGCGCGCCATGCAGCACGCGCGCCGCGTTGATGCCGGTCGGCACCTGATCGACCCAAAAGCCCGTATATCCCAGCACGACCGCCATGGTGGGCAGCGCACGCAACCGCGCCTCATCGACAAAAGCCAATTGACGATCATCTATCGGGTCCATCCCGGCCCCTACGCCCAGCGCATAGAGCACGCAATCTTGCGGACCATAGCGCTGCACGGTTTCCGGTATGTCGAGCGCGACCAGGCGGTGTGGATCAAATTGCATGGACAACTTACTCTTGATGGAGAATGACATTCGCTATAGCGATTTTGACCGATCAACAAGAGCATAGGAGGGATCATGGGCCAGGATGCGACCGCGATGGCGAGCGAAGAGGGCAAGGTGCTGCGGCCCGGCCTGCTGGCGGGCATGTCTGGCCTCGTCACGGGCGCGGGTTCGGGCATCGGCCGCGCCGTGGCCTTGCGCCTGATGGAACTCGGCATGGACGTGGCGGGCGTCGGCCGCCGGATCGACATATTGGAGGAAACGGCCCAGATGGCTGGAACCCTTCCGGGCCGTTTTTCCTTCGAAAGCTGCGACCTGCGCGATGCCGACGCGACCGAAGCGCTGGTCGCGCGGATCGGCGACCGGCAGGGAATCGACTTGCTGGTCAATAATGCCGGCGGCCAGTTCTACGCGCCCGCGACGGAGATCAGCCGCAAGGGCTGGGACGCCGTCATCGCCATCAATCTGTCGTCGATTTTCACCCTGACGAAGGCGGCCCACCCTTATTTGAAGGCTCGGCGCGGCAGCGTGATCAATATCTCCCTTTCCGGCATCGACCGGGGGTCGAAGGGGCTCGCCCATTCCATCGCCGCCCGCGCCGGGGTGCTGGGCATGGCGCGCTCCATGGCGCTGGAGTGGGCAGCCGACGGCATTCGCCTGAACTGCATCGGACCGGGCCTGGTCACGACCGAGGGGTTGGAAACGCCGACTGCGCGCAAGATGCTGACCAAGCTGCTCGCCGCAACCCCCGCGGGTCGCGCGACGGACCCGGCGGAGGTCGCGGAACTGACCGCCTTCCTTGCCAGTGACGCCGGGCGGCTGATGACCGGCCAACTCATCCAGATCGATGGCGCCGCGCATCTGGGCGCCGGCCTGCACATGATCGATTGAAGAGGGCGCAGATGACCCGGAGCAAGGGCGCCCTTGCGGGCATTCGCATCGTCGAGTTCGCGGGACTGGGGCCGGTCCCCTTTGCGGCGATGATGCTGGCGGACATGGGCGCGGATATCATTCGCATCGACCGGCCCGGCGCGGTGCCGCCGATACCGGACCCTATCACCGGAAGAGGACGGCCACGGGTCGACGCGGACCTGAAGAGCCCGGGCGATCTTGCCGCGGTACAGGATCTGGTCGCCGGCGCCGATGCGTTGCTGGAGGGGTTTCGGCCCGGCGTGATGGAGCGGCTGGGCCTGGGCCCGGACGCGATGCTCGCCCGCAATCCCCGACTGGTCTATGCCCGCATGACCGGCTGGGGACAGGACGGCCCCTATGCCCGCTATGCCGGCCATGACATCAACTATATCGCGATCACCGGCGCTCTGGCGGCGATCGGTCCTGCGGACCGCGCCGTGCCGCCGCTCAGCATCGTCGGTGATTACGGCGGCGGCGCGCTCTATCTGGTCGCGGGCGTCCTCGCCGCCTTGCTTTCCGCCAAGGCGACGGGGCAGGGGCAGGTGGTGGACTGCGCCATGTGCGATGGCGCCTTGTCGCTGACCAGCTTCTTCCACGAAATGGCGGCGGCGGGCCAATGGCGCGAACGGCGCGAGGCGAACATGCTGGATGGCGGCGCCCCCTATTATGGCGTGTTCCGCTGCGCCGATGGCCTGGACGTGGCGGTCGGCGCCATCGAACCCCAATTCCACGCCCTGCTGTGTGCGGGCCTTGGCATCGAGGAGGGGGAGATGGCGGCGCGCGACGATCCCGAGCGCTGGGCTGACCTGCGCGCAAAGATTGCTGCGGTGATTGCAAGCCAGCCGCGCGCGCACTGGCTCGCCCATCTCGAATATAGCGATGCCTGCTTCACCCCGGTCGGCACGTTCAGTGAAGCGGCGCGGCATCCCCATATCGCCGCGCGCGGCGGGATGGTGGAGATCGACGGCGTGCCGCAGCCCGCCCCGGCGCCACGCTTTTCCGCCACGCCTTCTTGCATCCGGTCCGAAGCACGCCGGGCTTTGACGTTGGAAGCCGCCAAGGCCGCATGGTTGTAGGTACAACATATCGGTCATATGATTGACCGGCCTATAGTTGTATGTATAACATTGGGCGCAAGCGGCTGGCGCCGCGAGTCTTTGCAACGGGAGAGCGCGCATGAGCGGCAAATGGTATGAAGAAATGGAACCCGGCATGGTCATCAAGCATGACGTGACGCGCACCTGCACGGAGACGGACAATCTGCTCTTCACGGTGTTGGGCCATAACGACCAGCCGCTTCATCTGGATGTCGAGTTCGCCAAGAAGAGCAAGCATGGCGCCATCGCCGTCAACAGCTTGTGGACGCTGAACCTGATTGGCGGCATTTCGGTACGCAAGACGACGCTCGGCACCACTATGGGCAACCTGGGCTATGACGAGATCCGTTTCCCCAATCCAGTGCGGATCGGCGACACCATTCATGGCGAAACGCACATCCTCGATAAGCGCGAGAGCAAGAAATATCCCAACGCCGGCATCGTCACGTTCAAAGATATCGGCATGAATCAGAAGGATGAAATCGTCGTCACCGCTATCCGCAAAGGCATGGTTTACAAGAAGCCGCAGGCCGAGACGGGGGCATAGGCGATGCATTTCGAGCTGACAGAAGAACAGGTCGCCATCCGTGAGGCGGTGACCCAGTTGATGCAGGATTTTCCTGACGAATATTGGGAAGAAAAGGATCGCGAACACGCCTTTCCCTGGGAATTCTACAACGCCTTCGCCCAGGCCGGCTTCCTGGGCGTCACCATCCCCGAACAATATGGCGGCGCGGGCCTTGGCCTTATCGAGGCGATGATGGCGCTTGGGCCTGTCGCCGGCAGCGGCGCGGGCCTGTCAGGCGCGACGCCGGTGCACATCAACGTGTTCGGCATGAGCCCGCTGGTGAAGTTTGGCAGCGACGAGATGAAGCAGCGCTATCTGCCCGATCTCGTCACCGGCGACCTGCATGTCTGCTTCGGGGTGACCGAACCGGATGCCGGCACCGATACGACCAGCATCACCACCACGGCGAAGCGGGACGGGGACGGCTATATCATCAATGGCCGCAAGGTATGGACGTCGAAGGCGCAGCAATCGACCCACTGCATGCTGCTCACCCGCACGACGCCCCTGTCGGAATGCAAGAAGAAGACCGACGGCATGACGCTGTTCATGGCGCCGATGGACCCCGATCATGTCACCGTCCGCCCCATCCCCAAAATGGGTCGCACCGCCGTCTCCTCCTGCGAGGTGTGGTGGGACAATCTGCGCGTATCCGACGCGGACCGGATCGGCGAAGAGGGCAAGGGCTTCAAATATCTGCTCGACGGCCTGAATGCCGAACGCATCCTGGTCGCCTGGCAGGCGATCCAGCTGGGCAAGCGGGCACTGGAACGCGCCACGCAATATGCGAATGAACGCAAGGTGTTCGGCCGCTTCATCGGCCAGAACCAGGGCGTCCAGTTCCCGCTGGCCGACAGCCACGCCAAGCTGGAAGCAGCCGAGATACTGACCATGAAGTCGGCTTGGCAATATGACCAGGGCCTGCCCTGTGGCGATCTCGCCAACATCGCCAAATATCTCGGCACGGAGGCCGCTTTCGAGGCAGCCGACCGAGCCGTTCAGACCCATGGCGGTTATGGCTATGCGCGCGAATATCATGTCGAGCGATATTTCCGCGAAGCCCGCGTCTGGAAGATCGCACCGATCTCTCAGAATTTGATCCTCTCCTACATCGCCGAAAAGATATTGGGCTTGCCGCGCTCCTTCTGAAGCCGCTGCTCCTTCCGGTTGATTAAAGCGCCGGGTGGCCATGCCGCCCGGCGCATTTTTTTGCTCCCCGAAATGCCGTCGGCGCCCTTTCCCTGGCGAAAATATTTCCAACTGGAGAATGGCGAGCGACTTGGCGGCTCAATGCGCCCGGCCGGCCCGGAGATGGCCTGTGTCCCGACGGCACGTTGTTCCGCCGTTCATATCGATGCTGGCCAAGCGCTGCACGGCGACGGCAACAGGCCCCGCGGATCGCGCGATCGTCCGTTCGCCATGAAGGGCCCCTCGACCGGCTGGGGCAAATCCGTGGCTGGATAAAAAGAGGCGGCATCCTTGCGAATGCCGCCCCATGAGAGGACCAAGATCGAACGGATATATGCTTAGAAGCGCACCGTCGCCTCGATCGCGACCGTCCGGGGGTCGTAGATGGAGGTACGGGTGTCGGCATGGGTGCCGGCGAGCGAGCCCGTGCCCGATCCGGTATAGGTGAGATCGAAAGCGGAGCTGACGATGAAGCGATTGGTCAGGTTCTTGCCGATCAGCTGCAATTGCCAGCTGTCGTCCTGCGCGCCGACCCGAATGCTTGCGTCGATCGTCGCGAACGACTTCTGATAGAAGCGATCGGTATCGTCCGGCGCGAAGCCATAGGTCTTGTAGCGGCTGGAGTAGCGCATATTGCCGGAGAAGCCGCCCTTCAGGCTGGAGCCCAAATCGGTATCATAGTTAACGCCCAGCGTTCCGGTCCATTTCGGTGCCTGGGGCAGCGACTGGCCGCCCAGGTCCTGACGCGTGCCATTGCCCAGCGCATTGGCGCCAAGCCTGCACCCCTCGGCCCGGTTTTGGCCGCTCAGGCAAGGCGCGGCCGGGAACGACTTATATTTGGCGTCGGTGTAGGCGAGCGAAGCCTTGATGTTCAGCCCGTCGATCGCGCGCGGGGCATATTCGACGTCCAGTTCGGCGCCGCGAGTCCGGGCCGACGCGGCGTTCAACGTCAGATACTGAATGGTCAGCGGATTGAAGAAATCCATCTGCAGACCATCATAATTATAGCTGAACATGTCGAAGTTCGCGCGCACCTGGTTGCCGAACAGGGTCGACTTGATGCCGCCCTCGAACCCCTTGACCTTTTCCGGGTTGAACGCGCCGTCAGCGACGGTGCTGGCCGGCGCGATCGTGCCGCTGATCGAATAGCCGCCCGATTTGTAGCCGGTCCGATAGCTCGCATAGGCTGTGATGGCCGGCGTGATCTTGTAGCTGATCGTCGCTTCGGGCGAGGTGTTGTTGAAGGTCTGCGGCACGACGAACTGCGTCAGTGCGGTCGTCTGCTTGAACGAACCCTGAGCCGAAGGATGGACATAGGGCTGAGCCTGGATCGAATCCTTCTTCTCATGGCTGTAGCGAATGCCGCCGGTGATGTTCAGTTCCGGCGTGATGTCCAGGATCGCCTGGCCGAAGACCGAATAGGTCTTGCCCCGGGTTTGCGCATCCTTGAGCACGGACAGATAGCGCAGGCGGGGGTTGGTGACGGCGCTGTTCTCGACGCCGCCAGGGAAATTATTCTCCTGGTCGAAATAGGTGTCCTGGCTCTGATAATAGCCGCCGACCATGAAGTTCAATATGCCGCCAAAATCCGACCGCGCCCGGCCTTCCAGCGAGAAGGCCTTCTGTTGCTCGCGCGTGCCGGTGAAATTGCCGCCGGTGCCCAGCGCCGGATCGCGCGACAGGTAATTGTCGGTGAAATCGAAGTCGCCGGCCCAGTAGGCCAGCGAATGGGTATAGGCCGGCGTCAGGGAGAATGTGATCGCGCCCGCCTTATATTCGAAATTGCCCGTGAAATTATAGGCTTCATAGGTCAGGTATGGGTTGCCGTTGCGACGGCCCGTATAGCTCTGGGTCTGCGCGATGTCATTGGGCAGGCCGCTCTGCACTTGCACGAACTTGTGGCCACATGGCGCGGTCGGATCGGTCTGGACGACGCCCCTTGCTTCACAAACGCCGATGACGGCAGCGGAGTTGGGCGTCGCGCTCGAATATTTGTTGTAGGTCGCCTTGACGTTGGCGGTGAAGTTGTCGGTCGGCTCCCACAGCGCAGTCAGGCGGGTGGTGAACGTCTCCTCGCCCCGGCTCTTGGGGTCGGGACGCGTATGGGGTGTCGATATGCCCGTCACCACGTCGCGGGTATAGGTGGTGCCGCCCTGCGACACGTTGCGGATGAGCGCGTCGAACTGCTTGGAATAGCGGGAGGCCAGGCGCAGCGAGAGCGTGTCGGTGACAGGGCCGGAGATATAGCCTTCGACATAGGGGTTCTGACCGTTGAACTCATAGCCGGTGCGCAACATGCCCTGCAGCTCGCGGGTGGGGCTGGCGGTCGTGAAGGACAGGGCGCCGGCCGTCGTGTTCTTGCCGTAGAAGAGCGACTGCGGGCCCTTGAGCACCTCGACCTGCGCCAGGTCGAACATGCCCATGTTGAGCGCGCGACCGCCGCTGTAATAGACGCCGTCGATCACGATCGCGACCGACTGTTCCAGACTGATCGACGTGGCGTTGACGCTGATGCCGCGCAGGCCGATGGCGGCGCCATTGCCCGATCCGTTGCGGCCGATGATCAGCTGCGGCGCCAGATTGGCGACTTTCTCGATCGAGTTGATGCCGTAATTCTGGATCTGCGCCTCGGAAACGACCGACGCCGCGACCGGAATATTCTGAAGGTTTTCGGTCTTGCGGCGGGCTGTGACGATGATGTCCTCCAGGCCGGAAGAGCGCGCCTCATCCTGCGGCGCGGCCGTAGCGGCGTCGTCCTGCGCGAAGGCGGGAGCCGTCATCAGGCAGGCGGCCGAGCCCAGCAGGACAGTGCGGCCCAAATGCGTTTTGCGTGAAGCGTTCAATCTTACCTCCCCCATGCAACGATGGTTTGATGCCGGACTTGCGAGCGTCCGTGCTGGCATCCCTATAGGCGGAACGAAGGGGTCCAGACAACAAAAATTCGGTATAGACAATGATATTCTTTATGGAGAATTATCGCTGTCCATAGGCGCGTCGCTGCGGCGGCCGCAAAGGCCACGATTCTTGCGGGGATTAAATAGGAGGGACGAAGAGCAATCGCGGTCGTCAGACTTAGGCATCACGCTCGCGTTCAAGACGGAAACCGCGCACCGCGATCGAAAGCAGCACCGCGGAACATAGTCCAAAGGCGGCGGAGATGATCGCCATCGCCTCGCCGATCCGTGATGGATCATGGAAGACCTTTTCCGTCAGCAACGGCACGCCGGTCGGGCCGATACCGTATCCGACCAGACTGACGATGACGAAATAATAGGCTGATGCCGTCCCGCGCAGCCGGGCGGGCGCAGCCAATTGCAGCGACGTGCTCGCCATGCTCATCGGGAAGGTGTAGGAAAAAGTCAGCAACGCCAGGCACAGCAACGCCATTTCCTGCGATTGCGCGAAAATCAGCAGGGTCGCGAAGGCCACAAGCATGAACGGCCCCAATCGCACCGTCTGCATCGTCGGGTCTTTGGACCAGCGGCCAAGGCCCGCGCTGATCAGCGGCGCCGCGATACCGCCGGCAATGCCCAGTACCAACACCAACGTCCCATAGTGGGTGCCGATCTGCGCATGGTTGAGCCCGAACGTCCGCGCCAGATAGGTAGGGGCCCAGGCAGACACCGTCGTCATCACCATGGACGAACAGGACATGCCGAAAAAGAACATGATGTAGAAGCGCCAGCGCTTCGCCATGTAGAGCGTGCCGCGCCAGAAGCCGTAATCTTCGTCATGGCCCGCCGAGCCGGCTGTTGCGGCGGCGCTGGGTCGGCGCCGGTCCGGGATGGTCGTCATCAGCAATACCGGGATCAGCCCGACGATACCGACCACGATCAGCGTCAGCTGCCACCCCTGTAGAGTTCCGATCAACGGCAGGGCGATCGTGCCCAGACTGTCGGTCGCCTCCAGCACCAGACCGCCGCCCAGCAGCGCAAACCCGCCACCCAGCGGCGGGGCAAGCAGAAAGATGCTGGTCGCGACGGGCAGGCGCTTGCGGTCGTACAGATCCGGGATCAGCGACATGCCGGCGGGATAGAGAAAGGCCTCCGACGCGCCGACGAACAGGCGCGAGACGAACAGGCCCGTATAGCCGTCGGCCAGCGCCGCGCTCATCGTGCCGATGCCCCAGGCGATGCCGGCGAACAGGATCAAATGGCTGCGGTTGAACCGATCGGCGCACCAGCCGGCGGGCAGGGCGACGAGCACATAGCTGAAGATGAAGGCCGGTCCCAGCAGATAGCTGATTTCCAGATCGGTGGCGGCAAAGTCGCGCTGGATCGGCCCGACCAGCTGGTTGAAAATCTGCCGGTCGGCAAAGGCGAAGCAATAGACCAACGTAAGGATGATCGCCGCGTAATAGACGCGCAGCACGCTCTCGCGCAGCGTTCCGCCACCGACCATCACGGATGATTTCTCCTGTTGCGACATAGTCGGCGACCTTCTCCAAACATGCTTATCGCGCCTGCATATCCGTAAAGATGTCTGGACATCAAGCCGCTGCTTTGCCCGTTGCCCGGATCGGCAGGCGGGCGCCAGTCATCGCACGGGCCTTGAAAATGGCACTATGCCGGTGCAACATGGGCGAAATGGGGCGTGATTGTATGGATAACTTTATGCAGGAGCGAGTATTGCCGTTGCGGAAAAATCGGTTTCGGGCACCCGTTTCAGCGCTGTCCAGCGCCTTCGCCGCCGTGGCTTTCCTGGCAGCCTGTACTGGCCGAGCGCCCATGGCGGACAGGACGGACATGCCGACCGAGCGTGGCGGCAGGAACTGGGCCGGCTATGGCGGGGAGGAGAATGAGCAGCACTACAGCGCCCTGTCACAGATCAATGCCGGCAATGTCGCTTCACTGGGCCTTGTCTGGTATCATGACATCGACATACCCCCCAACGCCTTCAGCGCGCCCGTGGTGGTGGACGGCATATTATATTTCGCGGCCGGCTACAGTGTCGTGCAGGCGCTCGACGCGCGGACCGGCAAACAGCTCTGGCGCTATGAGCCCAGCCCCAGCGCTGCCTCGGTCGCCGGCGAAAAGATGCGCGGCGGCTGGGGCATTCGCGGCCTGACCTACGGGGACGGGCGCATCTTCGTGGGGACGATCGACGGGCGCCTGCTGGCGATAGACGCGAAGACGGGAAAGCTTGCCTGGTCGACGATGACCATCGGCCAGAATGACGGCCGTTACATTTCCGGCCCGCCGACCTTCTTCAATGGAAAAGTCATTATCGGCCATGGCGGCGCGGATTTCGCCCCGGTGCGCGGATATGTCACCACCTACGACGCCCGGACGGGCAAGCAATTGTGGCGCTTCCATACCGTGCCGGGCAATCCGGCGGACGGATTTGAGAACGAGGCCATGGAGATGGCGGCGAAAACATGGACGGGCCAATGGTGGAAATTCGGCGGCGGCGGGACTGCCTGGAACGCCATCACCTATGATCGCAAATATAACCGCATCTATATCGGGACCGGCAATGGCGCGCCGTGGAACCAGAAAATCCGCTCGCCGGGGGGCGGCGACAACCTCTTTCTCTGCTCGATCATCGCCCTCGACGCCGACACCGGCGCGTATATCTGGCATTACCAGACCAACCCTGGCGAGACCTGGGACTATAACGCCGCGATGGACATAGAGATCGGTACGATCGCGATCGACGGCAAGCCGCGCGAAGTGATTATGACCGCACCCAAGAACGGTTTCTTCTACGTGCTCGACCGAGCCACCGGGAAACTGATTTCCGCCGAAAAGTTCGTGAACAATGTGAATTGGGCATCGCATATCGACCTGAAGACCGGCCGACCGGTCGAAAATGGGGCGGCGCGCTTTCCGGCCGGTCGGGAATTCACCGTCTATCCATCTCCTGTCGGCGCGCACAGCGTGGAGGCGATGGCCTTCAACCCCCGAAGCGGCCTCGTCTATCTGAACGCCATCGAACAGGGCAGGGCCTTTGTCGATCCGCCGGGCGACCTGAAGGCCTGGCGGTTTTCAGGCGGCCAGTTCCTCGACACCGGCGTCGGCAAGGCCACGGCCAAGATTCCGGTCGGGACGAACAGCCTGATCGCCTATGATCCCGCCCGTCAGAAGGTTGCCTGGCGCGTTCCGCTCGCCGGCACTAAAAATGGCGCGACCATGACGACCGCCGGAAATCTGGTGTTCCAAGGCACGGTCAAGGGCACGTTCGACGCCTATGCCGCCGACAGCGGCAAACCGCTCTGGTCCTTCGATGCCCGCACGGGCGTTCAGGCGCAGGCGATCAGCTACGAAGCAGGCGGCACGCAATATGTGACGGTGATTTCGGGCTGGCGCGGCTCGACGGCCGGCGGGCCGGGCCTGTCCTGGGACTATGCCCAACAGAAACGGCGAGTGCTGACCTTCGCGCTCGGCGGCCATCTGTCGTTGCCGCCCGACATCTACGAACCGATGCCGTTCCAGGACGATGCCGGCTTCGTCGTCGATTCCGCGGCGGCGGCACGCGGCGCCGACCAATATGCCAAGCGCTGTGCCATCTGCCACGGCGCCGGGCTCAACGCCGGGGGCACCGCGCCCGACCTGCGCAAGGCGGCCGCTCCCATGTCCTATGAAGGGCTCGCATCCGTGCTCCACGACGGCGTGCTCGTCGAAAATGGCATGCCGGTCTTTCGGGAGCTGACGCCTGACGAGATCCGCGAATTGCAGGCCTATATCCGGCGGGAAGCGCGTGCGGCCCTAGGCGGCGGCGCGGCTGCATCGGCGAAGCATCATGCCGGCGACACCGCGCAATGACGGCAAGGGGAGCAAGTCCTAAAAATCTTTACCGCAATGTTCCGCCTCAGCCTGCCGGCGGCGCCATAGCGGGTCCGGCGGGCGGCTGGATCAATTCTATCGTCACCCCGTCCACATCCCGCAGATAAACGACCCGCGACCCTTCGCTTGCAACCTTCGCGGACTGGACAACGCGGCCCGCCATCTCGAAGCCCAGCGTCATCGCCGTTTGCACCATGTCGCCAATGTCGGCGACGTCGAAAGTCAGGTGCATATGGCCCGCATCGCACGGTCGCGCCATGATGCGCCCGGCATCCTGCGGACCGTGATAGCGGATCAGTTCGATCGCGATCAGGTCTGGATGATGCAGATGCGCGACCTCTATGTCTGCCCCGGCCACGCCGGTCAGCAACTCGACGCCGCGGGGATGGCGGACGCCCCGGTCGTGCAGCACATAGCCAAACAGGCCGACATAGCGCGCGATCGCCCGATCCAGGTCGCTGACGGTAAAGCCCACATGGTTGGTCCGGGCCGCACACTGCATCTTCATCTCCTGATATTTGCCCGACATGCGCATGGAACGACGTCGGAATGAAAAGATATGCGGATTACATAGACATTATTCTGTCCAGATACGTGCGCAGTGATATTCTTATCAGGCAGGTTCGCGTTCGATCATGCCCGGTGCCCGAAAAGTCATCGACCTGCATCCTTTTAATCTTCGGGCCGTCCGGATCGGGGCGGAAAATCATATTGACGACCAAGGCTTGCGCGGTTGAAGGCTTCGGGGGGGGCCTTGGTCGGGAATGGCGAGACTCAGCCCCTGAGCCGCTCCGCAAACGCCATCACGGCGCGGCCGACCCGCTCGCGATCCTCCAGCGTCTTCATGAGAGTGTCGGTAGCGCAATATGCGATATCCAAGCCGGACGCATCGTCCCGTTCATCGACGAGCAGGCCGTCGATAATGCCGAAATAATGGGCCGCGATGTTCGCATTCGTAACGGAAAGCCCCAATTCACCCATCAGTTTTGCGGTTGGTCCCTTGACCGCCTGTCCGCCGACGATCGGCGAAACCGCGACCACAGGAGCATGAGCTGAGGTAAGCGCCTCGCGAATGCCCGGTATAGCGAGAATGGGATCGATGCTGAGCCAAGGATTTGAAGGCGCTATGAATATGGCGATCGTTTCGGGATCCGTAATCGCCTCGATGACGCCTGGGGCGGCCGTCGCGCCCTCCGCGCCGTCGAACCGGATCGAGCGGACAATCGGCGCACAGCGGCGCCCGACGAAATAGTGCTGGAAGGGAAGATCGCCCTCATCGGTCATGAGATGGGTCGCGACGGAATCGTGCGTCATCGGCAAGATGGTAAGATCCAGGCCCCAGGCGGCAGCGAAACCTGCCGTAACGGCGCTGAGGCTTTGCCCGCCAGAGAGAAGATGCGATCGGAGCACATGCAGGGCCAGGTCACCATCGCCCAGCTGAAACCAATCCTCGCCGCCCAGCGATTGCAACGACGACATGAAAGTCCAGCTTTCGCCTTCGCGGCCCCAGCCTTGTTCGGCATTGGCCTTGCCCGACAGGGTGTAGAGAAGTGTATCGATGTCGGGCGAGACCGAAAGGCCCAGATGACAAAAATCGTCGCCCGTGTTGACGATAGCGGTGATCTGATTGGCGGGATGAATGCGCGTCAGCCCAAGCACGAGTTTCGCGCCGCCGACTCCCCCGGTAAGGACCACAATCCGACTCATCTGAAGAGATCTTCCTCCAGCGGACGGACCAGCGCAGCGGCCGGATTTTCTCCCGCCGGCAAAGGCAGGCCACGGATCAAGGCGGCAGGCACGCCTTCCGCGCCTTCTCCAGTCGCCAGCGTCGCGGCAGTCGCAATCTGGTCCGCCAGCGCAATCTGCGTCACCGCCAGCCGACGACCATCCCGGTCGATATCGCCCCTGCGATCGATCAGCGACGGCAGTCCCGATGCACCGATTGCTACGCCGATGACCCCATGTCGCCATGGCCGCCCAAAGCTGTCGGAAATCACGATTCCGATGCCGCCGCCAACCGCTTTCCGGATGCGAGCCGCCGACCCGTCCGGGTCGACGGGCAGCAACAGCACACGTTCACCGTCGCCTGGGCCGATATTGGATTGGTCGATGCCGCTGTTCGCCATGACATGACCCAGCCTGTGCCGGGTGATGAGGATGTGGGGTGCCGCACGTACCACCGCAGTGCTTTCCCGCAGTACCAGTTCCACAAGCCTGGCATCCTTGTGCGTTTTCGCCGCCAGTTCCAACGCCTGCGGACGTGGTTCGATCGTCGCCAGATGCACCGTGCGGCCTTCTGCCTTCGAAACGATCTTCTGCGTGACAACCAGCACGTCGCCAGGTTGCGGGGGCCATAGACCAGATGTCTCAAGCGCTTCGCGCAACAGCATTGCTAAATCATCGTTTTGGCGCACTTCGGGAATAGTATGAAGCGGGTGTATCGAAATCATGGAAGCGCTGTAGCTTTACCAGTGCATAGGGTAAAGCCGCGAGGGGGTGCTGTCAGTCTGACGCGAACGCGTCTTCGCTGCATCGACGGTCCGGCCGGGAGGGCGCCTTCATCTGACTGAAGCGCAGCGTCGCCCGCTCTCGTGGCCGAAAGGGCAGGTGGGTGTTCTTCAGCCGGTTGTTGACCCAGCGCCCGACCGCTTGCTGGTCGCGGTTGCCGATTTGGTTCATCGCCGTGCCTTGGCACTTTGGACAGTGATGGTTGCGACACGCGTTGAAGGCGATCCGCCAGCGCCCGCAGTCGTCGCTCGACGAGACCGTCCAGCGCGGCGGTGCGGCAGTTCCCGATCGCCGTCCGGCATGGTAATGCTGGCCAAAGGTCGATCAACTTTTCCTTGCATCAGGGCGGGCGGGAAAATGAATAGCCAATACGTTCCATATGGCGGCCAGCGGCTGGAGAGGAACGACAGCCAATCAGAACAGTTTATGCAGGAAAGCTAGGATTTCCACACAATGACGGCAATCATAAACCGGCTGTCGACCGCTGTTCCGGGCTGCGATTTCGAAAAGGACTACCGCGCCTGGGCCTTGCGGCAGCTCAAGGGGCAACGGGAAGCGAAGCTATATGCCCGCATGTCCGAGCGTTCGGGGATCGAGCATCGCTGGTCCGTGCTGTCGGAAGAGGACGCCAGGCTGGACGAAGGGGATGGCTTCTATTCGGCCGAAGCGCCGTCCACCGCCCTGAGGATGACGATCTATGCCGAAGAGGCGCCGAAGCTTGCATTGGTGGCGATCAGGAAACTGGGCGAGCTCGGTCATATCACCCATCTCGTCGTGGCCAGTTGCACCGGCTTCGTCGCCCCGGGGATCGACCAGATCGTTGCGCGTCGATTGGGTCTGGCGGACGACGTCGAGCGCGTGCTGATCGGCTTCATGGGGTGCTACGCCGCCGTTACGGCGCTGCGTACGGCCCGCCATATCGTCCGTTCCGAACCCCAGGCACGCGTGCTTGTCGTGACCGTCGAACTGTCGACCCTGCATCATCAGCAGACCGTTGATATCGAGCCGTTGCTGGCGGGCGCGCAATTTGGCGACGGCGCGGCTGCCGCGATCGTCAGCGGCTGCGGCACAGGGCTTTCGATCGGAACCGGAATAGCCGCGGCGCTGGAGGAAAGCGACCAGCTGATCACATGGCAGATAGGCGATACCGGGTTCCGAATGCGGCTTTCGGGCCAGGTGCCGGGCCGCATAGGGGCCGCGCTGAAGCGTCCCGATGTGCGCCAGCGCATCCTGGGTGACGGCGAAAAGCCGGCGGCCTACGCCGTCCATGCAGGGGGCCGTTCCATCCTCGACGCCGTCACGGAAGGGCTTGAGCTGGACCCGCACAGTCTCGACCATTCGCGCGGAGTGCTCCGCGATTTCGGCAACATGTCCTCCTCCACGCTGATGTTCGTGCTGGAACGGTTCATGCAGGAACGGCCTGAAAGCGGCGTGGCCCTGGCTTTCGGGCCGGGTCTGGCGATGGAGGGTTTTCGCTTTGAATGGTGCGATGCTCGCTGATCGGGCCCAGGCCGAGGAAATCATGGATGATCCCGCGCTCGGCACGCATGTCTATGCCGCGGTTCTGGCCGATCTGGCGAAGGTCAACACGATAACCATGGCACGCCGTCCTACGCTGGACTTCATCAAGCGGGCGGTCGGGACGCGAACCCATTTCTCGCTGCTGGATGTCGGCTTTGGTGATGGCGACATGCTGCGCGCCATCGCACGCTGGGCTGGGTCACGGGGCAAGTCGGCGCGGCTCGTGGGGATCGATCTCAATCCGCGCAGCGAGGGAATAGCCCAGGCCAAAACGCGAACCGGCGAGCCGATAGAATATCGCACGGGAGATTACGCCCATCTGGCCGGCGAGGGTTTCGACCTCGTGGTGTCGAGCCTCGTCGCCCACCACATGACCCGCGCGCAGCTGGTCGCCTTCCTGCGCTTCATGGAAAACGAAGCCACCGCAGGCTGGTACATCAACGATTTGCATAGGCATGGATTTGCCTATCTCGGCTACCCGATCCTGGCGCGACTGGCGCGCTGGCACCCGATCGTGCGGCAGGACGGGCGGCTTTCGATCGCGCGATCCTATCGACCGCGGGAATGGACGCCGATCCTTGCCGAAGCGGGCGCCAACGCTGCGACGGTCGAGCGCCGCTTCCCTTTCCGTCTGTGTGTCGAGCGCCTCAAATGACCCGCCCGATCGTGCTGGGCGCAGGACCTGCCGGAAGCATTGCGGCTCTGCTGCTGGCGCAAGGCGGGTCGCAACCGATCCTGATAGATCGCCATGCCGAAGTGGGTGATGCGATTTGCGGCGGATTTCTGAGCTGGCGCACTGCCGAGGGATTGCGGCGGCTGGGCTGCAATCCAGCGACGCTCGGAGCCAGGCCGGTGACGCGGCTGCGGCTCTTCGCCGGACGGCGGGAGGCGGAGGTGCCGTTACCCGAAACGGCCTATGGCCTGTCCCGCCATGCTCTCGACAGCGCACTGCGGCAGCTCGCCATTGCCGAAGGGGCACGGCTCGAGATCGATCGCGCTCGGCGCGTGGCGCCAGGCTTGATCGAAGGCGAACGCCGCCGCTGGGAGAGTCCTGCGATCTTCCTCGCCACGGGGAAGCACGACGTGCGCGGAGAGGGGCGTCCACGCAAGACCGATAACCCCGCGCTCGGCATGCGTGTTCGCCTGCCACCGTCGGCCGAACTTGAACGGCTGATCGGCGCCGCGATCGAATTGCATCTGTTTCGCGGCGGTTATGCCGGCATCGTGCTTCAGGAAGGCGGCAGCGCCAATGTCTGCCTCGCGCTGCGCAAATCCGCGCTTCTCGAAGCGGATGGTGACATGTGGGAGGTTTTGCAGGCGGTGGGGCGGGATAATCCGCATTTTGCGCACCGCATGGCTTGCGCAGAAGGTCGCCTGCCCGTCGATACGATCGGTGCCGTTCCCTACGGATGGATCGCGCAGGACACCGAAGAAGGCGTATATCGTCTGGGCGATCAAGCCGCCGTCATCCCGTCCCTTGCGGGGGAAGGCATGGCCATCGCGCTTGCCAGTGGAGCAGCCGCGGCGCAAAGCTATCTGCAAGGCCAGGGGGCATCGCAATATCAGCGCAGCTTTGCAAGGCGCGCCGCCCGACCGGTGCGTATCGCAAAGCTGCTCTGGCATATGGCCGAAACCCCGAGTGGCGCGCTTGCCATGGTGCTCGCTTCAGGCATCCTGCCCCCCGTCGCTGGATGGGCGATGCGGCGGAGCCGGATCGATTGATCAGGCATGCGTATTTGGCTTTGATCGTGCGGGCCGGTCGCGGGCGGCGACACGCCACTTCTCTTCGTCACATCCGACTTTGCGATGCCCAGAATTGCACGCTGGCTATTTAAAATCCATCTCAAATATCATGACCAAACCGAATTTCTAAAGTGAGAATATGATCAGAACAACCTGTAGCTGATCGAGATACCAGCGCCGTAGCGCGCGCTGTTCTGGTTCGTGCCGACCAGGCCGTAAGCGGTCATATTCCATCGCGGCGACAAACGGATGCTCGCCCAGCTCGTGATTTCGCTCGATGCCGTACGCCCGGCAAATGTTGATTGCTGCCAGTCATAGTCCGCACCCAGGCTGATCCCTTTTGCCGCACTCAGGCTGAAACCGCCGCCTGCGCCCCAGGTCGACCGGATCGTCGAGCCTTCCGGCTTGCCAGCGAATTTGCGACGCCCGTGCAGATAAAAGCTGAACTTCCCAATGTCCTTGACCAGATCGGCGGACACCGTCACGTCGACCTTCTTCGTGCCCAGCCGCTTCTGGCGGGACGCGGTGGGCAGTTTTACCCGCGCTGTCGGCTCGAAATAGAAATCGCCGCCGAGATCGAAACTGTAGGTCGCGGCCACGTTGACATCGCCAAGGCCGCTCCGTCGTTGCATTGCGGACGCAATCGTTCCCACAGATGTTGTCCCGCCGGTCGTGTTGCCCCCCGTGCTGCCCGCTGAACCACCGTTGCCATCGTCGTCGGCGCCATTGTCGTCGGAGCCATCGCCTCCGCCATTATCCAGGCCGCCCTTGTCATCGATGAGCGCGCCGTCATCCTCATCCTCGACTTCAACGTCGCTGCCGGACGAACCGCCACCATGGGAACCGCTCGCCCCGCCTGATCCTTCAGACTTCGCGCCATTATTGGTCTTATCGCGCCCTTCAGGTGTCTGCAGCAAGGATGCCGGTCCCTCGACCCGGACCCAAGGCACCGAAACGCGCAGCTTGAGGCCGCCTCGCTTGTACGTTACCGCGACGGGCGCTGCATAGACTTTCGTATCCCGCGTATCGCCATAATCCCCGGTCGAGAAATTCAGTCCGGTCGAAAGACGCAAGCTCGAGCCTGCCGTGCCGACTTTCTGTTGCGTGACCGGCAAACTGCCCGGATCAGACGGCGCAGCATCGCGCGCTGACACCTGCGTCGGAATCGCGCCAACGCACAGAAAAGCGGCCGTCGCTCGCCAATAACGGAAATGCGCCATGATATTCCCCCCGGACTGAATAATGTCTCGCGAATATTTAGCTGGCAATGTTGAATTGCAGGACGAACAGCCTCGACCGGGTTGCGATCCTGGTCGAGGCTGCCGTTTGATCCCTATATCCTGTCAGATTTTGGGATCGTCCGCGCCACGACCACGGCGACCGCCCAGGGTATCGTCAGCGCCGCGGCCCCGGCGACCGGAGGCGATTGTGTCATCAGCGCCACGGCTTCGCTGCGCCACGGCATCATCCGCACCGCGCCCGCCACGGACATGACCGACCGGATCGTCCGCGCCGCGTCCGCCGCGAACATGGCCAACTGGATCATCGGCGCCGCGACGAGCCATCGCCACACCGGAAGTAGTCAGCATGGCAATAGCTGAACCTGCGACGATCAAGGTCTTATAAACTTGCGTCATTTGAAACTCTCCCGCATCGAATACATCCTGTCATCAGGACAAATATACAACGGGAGGACTGGAAACTTATTCCCCGACGCCGAAATTATTTTTCGATTTTTCCCACCCGGTCGACAGCAGCATCTCTTCTTCCTCCTTGCCCAGGGGGTCGGACATGCTCAGCCGGGCGTAGGCCGCATCCAGGATTCTATCATTCTTTCCACCTGCTGTGCGAATCTGGTCGGTGGCGTCCTGCGCCGCCGCATTTTTGACGAAGGCTTCGAGGGTCCAGCGGGCTTCCTCACGGCAGGCGATCCCAGTCCCGGCCGATTGCCCCCCGTCGCGGACAAATTCCCGACAATAGCGGCCATCGGCAGCTTTGGCGGTCAATTGCGGCGTGATGGTCTCTCCCTTGCCCAGATCGCCACTCTTGCCTGAAGGGAGGTTATCCAGCATCGCAACGACGGCTGGCTCCATGTCATTATTCGCCCTGTCTGGCAGGCCCACCAACAGGAAGACCGCCGCAGCGGCGGCGGCGGCACCCAATCCCGGCCACTGCCAGCGCCGCCAGCCCGGCATATTGTCGTTGCTGGCGGTCGGGCCTCGCGCTGGCGAAGCAGATGCGGTGACGATGGCGGCCTTGACCGAAGCCGTTAGAGTCGCGGGAACAGGCTCGTCAAATGCCTGCCGCAGCAAGGCATCGTTGGCCGCGAACCGTTCGGCGCGCTGCGCCAGGTCGGGCCGCGCTGCCAGTTCCTGTTCGAATGCGGACATTTGCGCCTCGTCCATCGCACCATCCAGATACGCCATCAACCGATCATCGTCTGTCGTCCATTCAGCCATTTCCATCGGTTCCGTTCACAAAGGCATCGATAGCGCGGCGCGCGCGCGCAAGGCGGCTCATCACCGTCCCGATCGGGATTTCCAATATGGCTGCGGCCTCGCCATAGCTTTTGCCATCGAAGACCACCAGCGCCATGAGCGCGCGCTGGTCATCGGGGAGCCGAGAGATTGCCGCGCGCGCCCGCTCCAGAGCGGACCGCTGTTCGACGATGCGAACGCCGTCATCGCCTTTGACCGACGACATTTCATCCACATCCACTTCCTGCCCGCGCGTTTTCACGCGTCGCGCCCGGTCGACGTTCAGATTCTGAGCGATGCGATACATCCAACTGTCGAGCCGGGTGCCGGGATCGAACAGGTGCCGACGCGACAGCGCGCGTTCCACCGTCGCCTGGCACAGATCGTCACCGCCATCACTGGATCTTGTCATAATCACGCAAAATTTCCGCAGTCGCGGGAGCAGCGCCACGATCTGATCGTTCAGATCAGCGGGCGCATCATCCCTGCGTGCCATCATCAATACACTCCCCCTCAACGGTTCGGGCCAGTGATTATTCCCGCTGCGTAGAGAATCCGCATAACCCGAACGGCTTGTTTATCGACAGATTGCACGACCGGGAATAAGCTTAACACCGTTGCGTTGTCGTCCGATGACAACCGGATGAGAGAATATGGCGATGCAGTCTCCCAAGACAGGATGGCCTCTAAAGACAGCGCTGGCCGGGGCGGTCCTGTTCGTTGTCGCACCGGTCGGCGGCGGTTTCGCCAAAGATGGTCGGGACGGTAACGGCGCTGCGGATCGGGCGGACAAGGCTTTGGAAAAGGCGGCCCGCGATGGGGCGCGTGCGGAGGAGCGCGCCGCCCGCGACCAATCGCGCTATATCGATGAGCGTGCCAAGATCATGGATCGCGCAGCGCGAGATCCGCTCAAGGCGCAGGAAGACCTGGCCAAACTGGAAGCCGACAGGTCGAAGGACCAGGCTAAGGCCGCCGAGGATGCCGCCAAGGACAGCGCCGATCTCGCCAAAGACCTCGCTAAGGCGCAGGAGGATGCGGCAAAAGCGGCCCTTGAAAGTACGCAGGACGCAGCCGACGACGATCAACAACTGGGCGACAGCCGCGACATGCGCGATCTTGGCGAGGCGGAAAGTCCTGAATTCGATGAGCGCGGGTTTCCCGTCCGGCGCGGTGAAATCGTTGCGCTCGACCTCAAGGCTGCGAGCCGACAAAATCTCGAACAGGCCGGCTTCACGATATTGGGCGGTGAGCATCTGTCCGCCATTGGTGGCGATGTCACGCGGCTGGCCGTGCCAGAAGGAGTTAGTGTCGGCAGCGCTTTGCGTCGGGTTCGGCAGATCGATCCTGACGGTACGTTCGATTACAGCCATTATTACGGACTGCAAATCACGCCCTCGGGCGCTGGTGGACGGCGCGACACGGGCAGTCTGCCCCGCCACGCAGGCGCGCTGACCATCGGAATGATCGACACGGCAGTCATGAACCATTCGGCCTTGCGCGGCGCCAAGCTGACCGTTCATGATTTCGGCGGTTCACCGGATACGGCGCCTGTCGAGCATGGGACGGCGATCGCGTCGCTGCTGGTCAATGACGGGGCCAGCCAGCTTTATGTAGCCAATATATTCCGCGGAGGCGCCGATCGCCCTTACACCTCCGCCGAGTCGCTCGTCCGCGCGCTGGAATGGATGGTCGCCAACCATGTGCCGGTGGTCAATATCAGCCTTGCCGGGCCGCCAAATGCGATCCTCGACCGGCTGGTCGAACGGACGATCGCGAAGGGTACGATGATCGTGGCGGCGGCGGGGAATGGCGGGCCATCCGCGCCGCCAGCCTATCCCGCAGCGGTACGCCCCGTCGTCGCCGTGACGGCAGTGGACGGGCGAATGCGCGTCTATCGCTACGCCAATCAGGGCCGTTACATCATGGTGGCGTCCAACGGCGTCGATGAACCGGCGGCGCAGGCGAAGGGCGGGATCGGCCGCTTTTCCGGCACCAGCTTTGCCACGCCCCATGTCACGGCATGGATTGCGCGCTGCCTTCAGGGGCATGATGGTCCGACCTGCGTCGGTCGCCTGCGCGAAAGCGCGCGGGATTTAGGACAGCCGGGTTTCGACAGGATCTATGGCTTTGGCTATGTGAGATAGCCGGACAAGGGGAAAAAGGGTGCGGTCAGTCTAACGCGAACGAGTCTCCATTCGATGCACGGAGGGCAAGAAGGGCAGCGGACTGGCTCGCCATCGCCTGCCACTCCGCAAGGGCACAGAACATGGCCGTTTTCCAACCTGTTGTTGGCCCAGCCGCCCACCTCCTGCTTATCCTCATAACAGCCAGAGCAGCCCGATTTGTCGCGCGTTCTGCTGATGTAGCTCTCGCGTATATCGCCCCCGTGATCAATGACGCGCCGGGGTCGGACCATCTCGCCGTTGGTCCTGAGGCACATCTCGTCAAGGTGCCAGCGCCAGCGGTGCAAGCCCCTCATGCGGCTGATCCGCCGCCGACGGATGTCGCCCGCGAACAGGGGGGCTGGACCTGTTCCACCAAAGCCGCGCTGTCTCATCACAGATGTCGACCCCGCGTTCGAACAGCGGCCCTCCACATCCCGCAGTGACAATAGGTAACGCAAGTACATCAGCAAGGCGAGCCGGATCATCTCGCGCCATGCGTTGAAGTAGCGAAAATGGGCTTTGCAATGAACGACACATGCCGCCTCTTCACCCCCGACCCATTTGCTGTGACAGAGCCCTTTTCAACTGACTTTTGGGTCTGAAATTAGGTTCGTCTTGACAAGGAGACTTGCCGGCTGAACAGCGGGGTCGCTTCGGCAGGCTCAAGGGGGGGCGGCGTGCGGGTTCATTATTTTTGGGGTGCTGTCAGTTTGGCGGCGCTCGGCTGGAGCGATTTGGCCGCCGCGCAGGACGGCCGCCAGCTGATCGTCACCGCTCGGCGGATGCCGGAAAATCTGGATAAGGTTCCGCAATCCCTGTCGCGCCTGTCTGCCGCCACGCTGGAAGACCGGCTGGCGCGCGACGTGCGCGATTTGCCGGCGCTGGTCCCCTCGCTGCAACTGGCGACCGCGGGCTGGCGCAGTTCGGCGAGCTTCTCGCTGCGTGGACAAACCACCGGGAGCTACGCTTACGCGACGCCATCGGTGCAGGTCTATCTGGACGATGTGCCGCTGATCGCCGGTATGGCGGTCCGGCAGTTCATGGATCTTGACCATGTGGAGGTGCTGCGCGGCCCGCAGGGGACGTTGTTTGGGCGCGCGTCCAATGGCGGTGCGATCCGGTTCCTGACGCAAGCGCCTGAGCCGGGGACGGATGCGGAGTTGCGCCTTCGTGCGGGCGAGCGCGGCGAACGGGCCGTGCAAGGCGCGATGACCCTGCCGCTCGCTGGCCCGACGCTTCGGCTGCGGGTGGCGGCGCAACTCGCCGAGCGGGATGGCTTCACCAACATCGTGGGCACAAGCGTTGCGCTGGATGGCAAACATGACCTGTCGTGGCGAGCCAGCCTGATGTGGGAGCCGGCGGCGGATTTCAGCACGAGCCTGCTTTACGACGCGACGCGCATCCGCCAGTCCGCCGGGTCTGCCCTGCTCTACAGCCGGCCACGACCCTGCGCGCTTGGGCCGGCGGGGCTGGAAGGGCTGGCGTCCTGCGCCTATGGACCCGGTCTCTCGCTGCTGACCGGCGGGCAAATCGGCTATGCCGACCTGATCCGCGCGCGACCCGAATTTGCGGCCTATCCCGACGGGTTGCAGGACGCATGGCGACAACAACAGAAGCTCGGACCCCGGCGACAAGTGGTGGGCGCGACCGGACTGGCGCGCGGTGATCGGCAGGATTACGTGCTGATCGCACACCGGACCGAAGCGAACCTCGGCACCGTCACGATCCGCAATATTCTTGCCTGGCAGCGCTATCGCGACGCCACGATGATCGACCAGGACGGAACGATCTTCCCCCTGCTCGACAATGTCCGGTCGCCCAGTCCTGGCGGTCGGCAGATCGCGACCACTGGCCTGTCCGATGAAGTGCAGCTGAGCGGCACGACCGGCGGCGTCCAGTGGGTCGCCGGCCTCTTCGCGCAGCGGGTCAGGAGCGACCCGCCCGGCATCCTGTCCTTCCTGCTGCTGCCGATCGTCAACCCGCAGATCAGCAACCTGGCCAATGACGAGCATAGCCGCAGCCGCGCCATATTCGCGCAGGCGGTCGTGCCGGTGGCGCGCGATGTCCGGCTGACCATCGGCGCGCGGCGGACATGGGACCGGGTTGCCCGCTACACGCACCGTTTCGTCCAGCCCTATGACATATTCAGCGACACGGCTGGCTTGGCGATTTGCGCCGAACCGACTTCGGCCGATCTGGGCCTGCCTTTCGATCAGGACCGCTGCGTCGGGCCGGCGGCCAGCGTGCGCAGCCGGGGCACCAACTGGACGCTGGGGCTGGATTATCAGGCGTCACCAGACTGGCTCATCTATCTCGCGTCGCGCCGGGGTTATCGCAGCGGCGGTCTCAATGCCGCCATTTCGGTGCCTGACCTCCAGCGCTTCGCACCGGAAAAGCTCATCGATCTGGAAGCCGGCATGAAAGGACGATGGTCGATCGGCCCCGTGTCGGGATGGCTTGCCCTGGCGGCATACCGCGCCTGGATGCGCGACGTGCAGCGGCAGATTTTCGTCACCGATCCGGCGACCTTCCAGCTTGCGACCATCACCGCCAACGCTGCGCGTGCGCGGGTGGATGGGATCGAGCTGGAAGGTGAGGCGCGCGTGGGCGCCTTCTCGCTCTTGGGCAATGTGGGCCATGTCGACGCGCGATACCGCCGGTTCGACATTCCCACGCTGCTGCCCTCGGGCGGCTTCGGACCGCCGTCGGACGGCCGCGGCAATGCATTTGCCAACACGCCCAGGTGGACGATGGCGCTCACCGGCGCGCTGGCGCTTGCCGTCCCGAAACATTTGGGCGATGTCACAGCGTCCCTCACCGCGCGACACCAGAGCGGCTTCTGGTTTTCCGATCTGCCACAGGCGGAGCGAGACGGACGCGCCCCTGGATACTGGACGTTCGACGCGCGGCTCGCCTGGGACCGCGTCGGCGGCCGGCCGGTCGATCTGGCGTTGTTTGCGCGCAATCTGACCAACCGAACCTATGTGCTGGGCGGGCAGGCGCTCCAGCAACTGGTTGGCTTTACCGTCGCCAATTATGGCGAGCCGCGCATCATCGGGGCAGAGCTTCACTACCGGCTGCGCTGACCGGCTACACCAGCCCGCGTCGCACCGCCTCGACCGCCGCTTCTGCGCGCGAGCTGATATCGAGCTTGCGGTAGATGGTCTTGAGATAACCCGACACGGTCGATTCGCTGATCCCGAGAGCGCCCGCCGCTTCGGATACTTTGAGTCCGCGCCCGATCAGTCTCAGCACGTCGGTTTCGCGTGGGGTAAGCGCGCTGTCGGGCGCGGCCTGTCCCTCCACGAAGCGGGCATGGGCGCGAAACTGGTCGAGGATACGGGTCGCCATTGCGGGCGAGATCGGCAGTTCGCCGCGATCGATCGACGCCAGCCGGCGGCGCAAATCCTCCGGCTCCTGATCCTTCAGCAGATATCCCTGCGCGCCCGCTGCCATCGCGCCAAGCAGATGGGCGTTGTCGTCGAACAGGGTCGTCACCACCGGCTTCGCGCCGGGCAGGGCGCGCAGCAGATCGCGGATGAAGTCCACGCCCGATCCATCCGGCAGGCCAAGATCGACGAGGCAGAGCGGCGTCGAACCGGCAGGCTGCCGCGCCAGCCAGCGGCGCGCCTCCGCCAGCGTCGCGGTCGTGGCCACGACGCCTCCGGGCAAGGCGCGCTCCACCAGTCCCACCAGCCAGTCGCGGGTGGCGGCGCTATCTTCCAGAATCATGATCGACCGCTTGGTCTGCGGATCTGTCATGCGGCTGCCCCTTTGTCTCTCATGCTAAATGGAGGAGAGGGCGGGCGACACCCCGGAAACAGGGGGATGGGCAGGCAGATTGATGAGGATGCGCGTGCCGGGCATACCGGGGGTGATCGCGACATTCCCGCCGACCGCCGCGATCCGGCGCTCTATGTTGACGAGACCATAGCCCTGCGTCACGCTGGCGGGATCAAACCCGATCCCGTCATCGCTGATCGAGAGCCATAGCCGCCCGTCGGCGAGACCGCCATCGACCGCGACGTGGCGCGCCTGCGCATGGCGGATGATGTTGCTGGCGATTTCCCGCACTGCCGACGCCAGATTCTTCGATATCGCATAGTCCAGCAGGATCGCCTCGCCCGCATCGCCGATGGTGATGGGCCAATCGAGCGTCAGGCCGGCGGCGGCCAGGCGCTCGGTGCTTTCGTGGCGGATGACGGCCAGTGCCTGCGGCAGCGGCGTGCGCTCGCCGGCGAGGCCGCCGATGATCGAGCGGATATCGGCGATCGCGGCGCGGACGTCGCCGCGTATCTGCGCCGGATTGTCCCTGTGCAGGCTGGTCAGCAGCCGCGCACCCACATCATCATGTAGATCCTGCGCGATCCGGTCGCGCTCCTGTCGCACCGCTTCCTCGTAGGCGGCGCGATCGTGCTCGACTTCGGCGCAGAGCGTCGCGAAATCCTGCGCCACCGCCAGGTCGCGCGATCCGAACAGCCCGCGCCCGCCCCAGGGATAGCGCAGCAGCAGCGGCGGCGCGCCGGCGACGGCCGGCAGGGCGAGGCCGACCCCGTCCTCGACCAGCGTCGGCCGGCACAGCGGCTCGTCATGGCGCTCGATCGTCAACGGACGGAACAGTGTTTCCAGCATGGCGTGCCAGCGGCGATGCCGCTCGCCCTCATCGCGCGTCAGCACCACATCGACGGCCGAGCGGAACAGCGTTTCGCGGTCATGGCGCGCATTCGGCGCGATCCAGCGCCACAGCCGACCCCGCAGTAGCAGCCAGCCGGCTGTCACCAGCGCCGCGGCGATGATCCAGGCGCGGCTGGGCGCGAGGTTGAACAGGCCCATCAGCGTCAGGTCCACCGCCAGCAACGCCGCCGCCGCCAACGCATAGAGCATCACGCCATAGGACCAGCGATCCAGGTCGAAAAAGCGGAACCGTCCGATGCCGATCGCAAGCCCGCCGTAGAAGGGCAGGAACAGCAGGAAGCTCTGCGCTGTCGTCAGCCACGGCCGCTCGCCCAGCATGACCGGCAGGTGGAAGAAGGCGACATAGAGGCTGAAGCTCAGCAGCGCGACCACGCCGACCCAGCGCAAAAACACCCTTGCGGCCGGATCGCGCCGGCTTGCCCGCCATTGCAGGCTCGCCAGCACCACCAGCGCGACGAAGGCGGTCAGCATCATCCATTGCTGTCGCGCCAAGCCGGCGCTCAACTCGGGCGCGGCGACGCCCCACGCATACCAGCCGGTCAGCAGCGTGGCGATCGCCCCATATTGGCGGGCCGTGATCAGCGGCTTGGGATGCCGTCCCAGCAACCCGATCATCGCCATGGCGAAGAGGGTGACGCCCATCCAGTTCACATAGACGACCCAGACCATCGCCCCGATCATGATGCCGCCCGCGATCAACAAGGCATTGGCGCCGCCAGCGATCAGCAACGCAACGCCGGCGAGCGCGACCATGCGCGCTGCCCATGCCTCGGGCCGCAATATGAGCAGCCACATGCCAATCGCCGCACTCACCAGGCCGATCCCGAGCAGCAGCCAGATGTCGCCAGTCAGCCCGTCCAGTCCCTGCGGCGCGATCGCAACCGGCAGATCGTGAACCGCGCCCTGCCCGTCGCGGACATGGGCGATCGCGGACGCCGATTGTCCGATCGCAGCCATCTCCTTCTGCCGCGGGAACAATGTCGGCCCGACATTGGCCGTTTCCGACCCCAGGCTGTCGGCTTCGACCAGAGCCTCGACCCTGTGCCGTGCGTCGCGGCTGGAGAGGGCGACCAGATGCAGCGGTTGCGGCCAGGCGCGCAACGCGGCCGGACCATCCACGATCCGCAACGCAGTTCCGTCGGCGGTCAGCGCCAGCCCCGGCGCGGGCATCCTCGCGGCAATCGCGATCACCTCCGCGCCCACCAGCGTGAGTAGAAGCAGGAAGCTCGTCAAGATCAAGGTCGGGCGACGCATTTAAAGCCCGCCATAGCCGATGCAAATTCGGGCGTCTCGACCCAATTGTCGATGCGTCCCCCCTGTTCAAGGGGATGCGTTTTGTTCGCCCGCCTTCAATACAGCGCGACATCGCGTTCGACGTGGCGCATTGATCTGGGGGGAACATCATGAAATCGCGCATAAGCGCCTTGCTGCTGGCCGGCTGTCTGCTGGCCCTGACGCCGCCTGCCGCCGCCGAAGTCGATGATGTGGTGAAGCAGGCGTTGGCGCTGCACGGGCAGGGCAAGCCGGACCAGGCCTATGCGCTGCTTGCCCCGATGGAATCGACGCGGGCGGGCGACCCGGACTATGACTATGCGCTCGGCCTTGCCGCCGCCGACAGTGGCCGGCACGGCGCGGCGATCATCGCCCTGCAGCGTGTGATCGCGCAGCAGCCCGGCAACGCGCCGGCGCGCGCCGAAATCGCGCGGGTCTATGCGATGGCGGGCGACATCGACACCGCCCGCGCGACGTTCGACACGGTGGTGAACGATCCGACCGTCCCCGACCCGGTGCGCCAGCGGGTCGGCCGGCTGGTCCGCAACTATGACCGCGAGATCGCCGGTGGCGGACAGAGCCTGACCGGCTTCGTCGATGTCGAAGGCGGCATCGACAGCAACATCAACAGCGCGACGGGCCTCACCTCCATCACGCTGCCGGTATTTTCCTTCCTCGGTCCCGCCGCTCTGGGCGGCGCGGCGACGCGGATGGACGAACCCTATTACCAGGCGCAGGGCGGGCTGTCGGTGAGTGCCGGCCTGTCACGCCAGACCGCGGTCTTCGCATCGGTGCTGGGGTCGTGGCGCGACAATCTGGAGAGCCGTCTGTTCGATCAGGCGGCGGTCACCGGCACCGCCGGCATTCGCCACAGCTTCGCCAACCGTGACGCCATCTCCCTGTCGGGCCAGGCGCAGCGCTTCTGGCTGGGGCGCGACGGGTATCGCACAAGCTATGGCGCGATCGGCCAATATACGCATCTGGTGGGCAGTGGCAGCGCGGTGGCGCTGGGCGCGCAATATTACCGGCTCGATTATGATAATGACCCGCTGCGCGACGCCGACCGTTTCGTGGGATCGCTGACCTACACCACCCGCATCCTGTTCGCGGGCGTCGCGGGCGGCAAGGAGAATACCGTCCGTACCGGGGCCGACCATCTGGGTTACGCCTTCGCCTCGGCGCAGGCCGGCACGGAATATCCGCTGTCCGATCGCGCCGCGCTGATCGCCGGTATCAGCGCCGAGCATCGCGATTATGAAAAGACCGATCCGCTGTTCCTGAAAGGACGCAAGGACACGCAGGTCGATGCGTCGGTCGGGGTGCGCGTCATCGTCGCGGGCGGCTTCAGCGTAAGGCCGCGCGTCACCTGGACCCGCAGCTTCAGCAATATCGACCTTTACGACTATTCGCGCGTCACGGCCGCCATCGGCCTGCGCGCGGAATTTTGAACGACAGCGGGAAACGGGGAAAATCTTGCCATGACGAAGACGCATATCCTTCTGCTCGCCGGCGCATCGCTGATCAGTCTGTCGACCCTCGCCAATGCCCAGCCGCGCGTCATCTATTCGAGCGGCGGCCTGGCTAAGGACGCCGCCCTCAGCGGGCCGCAGAGCACGACCGGCGGCACCACGCAGGTCGCGCTCGATGACGGCAGCCTGCTGTCCTTCACTGGCGCGGCGGCGTTTGAGGTTACCGGCGCGAACGAGGTGTTGGTGACCGGCGGAGCGCTGACGGCGCGGGCCGGGGCGGGGGGCGTCACGGTTCGCACGCCTGCCGGCGCGACGATGCGGTTGAGTGGCGCCAACGCTGCCGCCAGCCTGCGCGTCGATGGCGGACAGGTGAGCGGCATGCCGATGGCCGGACGGCTGTCCGTCTCCTCCAACGGCGCGACCCGCAACTTCACCGCCGGCAGCGCTTTCCGCGCCGACGGCGACAGCGCGCCGCGCGCGGCGGTCACGGCCGGAGCCCAGCCGGTCTCCTCGCCCGGCGTTGGCGGCATGCTGATCGATCAGCCGACGACGCTGGCGCAGGTCATGAACAACGCCGCGCTTATCACCGGCAACGGCGGCGCGGCTGGACTGCCGATCGTGGATAATCCATTGCTGCCGCGCTATCCGCAAGCGGGGGTCGCCGATCTGCTCGAACGCGCCTATGCGGACTCGCGCATCGACTTCCCCGCCGCCAGCCAGGCGCTCAAGGATGTCTATTTGCCCTATCTGCGGAGCGGCGGGACGCCCGGCGGCTTCAACGCCACGCTCGCCGCCAACGCGTCCGCCACGCTGCTGCAATATTTGCGTCGCGGGGGCGAGGGCCCATATCAGGGGCCGCCGCAAGCGCTCGCCGACGCCTATCTCGCCTATCTGAAGGCGGCCGGACTGCCCGCCACCACCGACGAGGGCACCCGCGCGCTCATCCAGAGCTATCAGGCGCTGGTTCAGGCGGCGGCGGGCAAGGCGTTCGCTTTCAGCGGCGAGGGCGTGGCCGACAGCGTCGAGGCTTATGTCCGCTACCTGGCCGAAGGCGGTGACGCCACCGCTTACGCGCTTAGCCCCGCGCTCGTCAGCGCCTATTTCGGCTATATCCAATCGCTTGGCCTAGACGATCAGGTGGCGGAAGCGGTTCGTGCGCAGATTGCCGCCTACCAGGCGCTGGCGCAAGCGGGCGCGACCAATTTCTCCGCCACCAGCGCCGCGGAGGGGCTCGCCACCTATCTCGACTATCTCAAGCAGGGGGGCATATCGGCCGACTATTCGGCGGTCAGCGCCGCCATTCTTCAGGCGTGGCTGACCTACGTCCGCGCGCTTGGCCTGCCTGATGGTCTCGACGGCGATCTGCGCAAGCTGCTGGAAGACTATTTCGCCTATCTCGACGATGGCGGCGAGTTCGGCAAGCTGCCCGATACGCTCGAGCCCCCACCGCCACCGCCGCCGCCACCGCCTGCGGGCAAGGGCATCGGCGCCTCGACCTCGATCAAGGCGCCTACCGCGGTTGCCTTTGCAGGACCGGGCGATCCGGGCGTGCCGCTGGTCGCGCTGGACGCGAGCGGCCATCCCACGACGCTCGACTATTTCGGCGCGCCGGGCACCGCATCGCTCACCGATTTCCAGAGCGGCGATGGATGGATCATGGGGCGTTTCACCAACGGCACCTTCGGCAAGCCGGGCGACAATCGCAGCTATGCCGGCGATGACGGCGTCCATTTCGCGTCCCAGCTGCCGGTGACCAATCTGCCCACCACCGGCACGGCGACTTACACGCTGGCTGCCTTTACCGCGCCGACCTTCGTCAATGGCGGCCGTTCGCTCCTCAACCCGCAAGTGACGATGAAGCTCGGCGTCACCTTCGGCGCAAAGGAGACGTTCGGATTCGAAGGCCGCGTCGCGGGGCTCTTCAACGGCGCGCAGTCCAGCTTCGACTTCGCGACGCCGGGTGGTGGCGCAAAGGGTGTCGGAGCTGCTCCCAACAACAGCCTGCGCTATGACGGGACGCTCGGCCTCTTCGGTTCGGCCCCGGTGACAGCCAGCAGCGGCAATTTCTGCTCGCCGCTCGACGCCTGTAACGTGCTGGCGAATTTCATCGCCGGTGGCGAAGGCGCGGCGACTTTCGCGGTTGCCTGGGGTCTGCAAGCGACCGCCACGAAGAAATCGATCCTGCATGGCGCGGGCATCCTGACCAAGGACGGCACGTCCACGCCGCCCACGCCGCCTAACCCGGACGCGGCTGGCGACGCGCCTTTCGGCAAGCCGCTGATGCTGACCGCGCAGGGCGTGGGCCTCAACCTCGGCGTGAACGCGACGGCCGACATCATCGGGAACAAGGCCGGTGAACTGGCGGGCTGGAGCACCGACACCGGCAACAAGCCCTGGGCCGAACGGGGCACGGCGACGGATGTGCAGAAGGGGGGCATTGCCGGCGTGATCGGCTGGTCGCGCTGGGCGGGCGGCAAGGTGACCCTGACCGGGAACAGCACGACATTGGGCGCAAACCAGTCCGTGCATAATATCTGGGGCCAGGCCGCGACCAACGTCCCGACGAGCGGCACCGCGACCTACAAGCTGGTCGCCGCGACTCAACCGACGAGCGACGCGGGCGCGGCCGCGCCCGGCACCTTCACGGGCAGCTTTGGTGTCGATTTTGCCGGACGAAAGGTCGGCTGGGACGCCACGATCGATTTCGGCGGGCAAAGCTATGCCTACAGCACTTCCGGCGGCATCAGCGCACCTTCGGTCAATCTCCAGGCGGACAACAGCTTCGTGGGCAGCGCCAACATCTCGGGCACCAATCCCGGGCGAGGCTACGGCTTTCTGGCAGGGCCTGGCGCCAGCTATGTTGGCTTCAGCTACTTCATGAACGTCGGCACCGACCGCGTCACCGGAGTGGCGGCCTTCGGGAAAAATTAGACGCAAGGATGGCGGCAGACCCCGGCACCGCCTCCGCAGCTACGGTGCGCGCGGCGCTGACGCGCCGGGCATGGAACGGCGCCGCCCATGTGGTGACCATCGGCGAGGAAAGGGTGATCCGCTGAAACGGAAAGGAGTGGAACAGCCTTTCCGAGGTCGCCCGCGCCATCACCGGCACGCGATGGTCGGACCGACCTTCTTCGGTTTGAAGAGGCGAATGGCGGCATACAGGCCATCCGCTGTGCCATCCATACCCGCAAGTCGAGCGAGGAAGGGCTGGAGCAGAGCGTCAACCCGCTCGACGCGCAGCGCGAGGCCCGCGCCGCCTATATCCTCTCCACGGGCGAGGGAGGGGTGGGTCGAGGTCCAGACCCGCTATGACGATGGCGGCATCTCGGGGGGGGGTACGTTGGGGCGGCCTGGCCTTGAGGCCCTCATGGCGGACATCGCCTTGGGGCTGATCGACATCATCGTCGCCTACACGGTCAATCGCCTCACCCGATCGCTGCTCTCCTTCGCCCAGTTCGAGCACGAGGTCAGCGCCGAGCGCGTCCGCGGCACGATCGCCGCCTAGTGCGCCATGGGTGCGCGGAGAAAGGACCGGAAATTTTGGGCTAATTACTCGGTGGCACGGTCTCAGCGGTACGGAATCACCTGCTGAACGGCGCGGAACTGCGCCGTTTCCGCCAAGAGAAAATGCGACGTACGGACATGTCCAGACTGGGTGGCGGAGCGGGAGTCCGCTATATAATGGCGGAAAGCCGTCGATTATTGCCCACATGCAGACGTTCGGCCAACATACTGGCCATCATAGCGCCGCCCCCAAAGCGCGCACCCCCTGTCTAGCGCGAACGGCACCGAACGCGAAGTCGCAATCGCAACCATCGACGGCATTATGGTCGAAACGCTCGTTGAACTTGCCGTCGTATCTTGCTTTGATGCGGAGAACGAAACGGGGGTGTCGGTATGGCGAGTGCGATTGGCCTACGCGGGTATCTAATTACAGCACATAAGAAGGGCGACCGCGCGCTAGTGCCATTCGGCGCGAAGGAGTTCAACGTTGCCCCGCCGCAATTTTTCACGAACTTCGTGGCCGGGCACGCCTCGGTCGTCCAGAACGCGGAGAAGGAGCGTAGCTGGTATTTCGAAGAGCATGAAAGCGACGGCGTAGGGAACAGCAAGGGCTACACGCACTACGGCACATTCGGATTTGAAAGCAACTTCGTTGATAGCAAGACGAAGGAGAAGAATTACCGTCGCAAGGTTGATGATATCGAAGAAATCCCGCTGTTCTACGAACTGTGGTGGCCGGAAAAGAAGAATTTTTGCTTCGCGGCATTCCAGTCGTTCCAAGGCCGGTCCTGCATCGGACTTGTCATGGATCAAGCGCAAGAAGAGTTCGCCGCGCTCAACCCCGGTTATGTGTTGAAATATCAGAAGCTGCTGCCAAGCGAGGGTAGCAGCCTATACAGCAAAGCGCCGGTCAAAAGGCTTCGTCTCATCAAGCGCAACGCGCCGCAGGACGTAACCGATCGCTACCTTGGCAAGCGAGTGCCGGACAAGGTGAACTTTGAAGTGCGGCTTTCCACGAACCGCAACAAGGTGCTTGGATCATTCGGCGAAATCACTGGCGCACTGAAGAAGAGCGACGCGGGCTTGGTTCTACACGACGGCATCGAATTTACGGAGGCTTACGCCGACGTGAAGATTGGCGGCAAGTATCGGCCTGTTGGCGTATTTGGCAGCGATACGAACGCTGGTGTAATTGACATTACCGAAGACATTGTTCGTGGGGATGATGGCCATCCGACGTTTGATTCCTTGACCGAACAGTGCGACAAGATACTGTTGGACTTCTTCGATGTGCTGACGAACAAGAAACAATGAAGATTAACGTTGCATCCATCGTTAGGGATCACTTCGATACCCTATACGACAGCCGAAGCAATCGCGCGTCGCTGTTTGACTTTGCCTTGTTTTACGGTTTGCCGGTTAGCGCGGCGGGCGCTTCATACTACGTCGGTTTGCGCCTGAAGCCGGAAGCTTACAACATATCTATTACATTCTTCGGCATCTTCATCGCGTTGATATTGAACATTCAGGTAGCGATGTTTTCGATCTTCCAGCGCAAGTGGGAAGTCCCAGCCGATAAGCGCGTTGCGAGTTCAATGGCGGATACGCTGGCGGATCGAAAGAAGCTACTTATCGAATTGAACGCTAACCTGTCTTATCTCATTCTCGTTTGCTGCGTTGCCTTGGTGCTGTCGCTGCTATCGTTTATCAAGTCATACGACAACGGCGTCATTCCAGCGGTGATGGTGTTCCTCTACGCCCATTTCCTGCTAACGCTGTTGATGGTCGTCAAACGCGCCCATGCCCTGTTCCACAAGGAATATCGCGACAGCCCCAGTTGATACGATGGCGGACCTATACTCCGCCCTGTAGCGTCGCAAGCTGCGGCAAATGCTACGTTTTTTCTTGTTAACGACGTTTCGGCCAACATTTCGGCCACCATTGTGCGGAAAAGCCCGGCCCAACGCTGGCACCTACGTTGAACCGGGCTTCCCAAAGCGCGACGGCAAGGAAGGAAGGCGAGACGCCGCGCTAAGGCAGGAACGGAAGCCGATGACCGATAGCGACCCGTTCCTTGGCCGACAGGTGCCATGTGGGCACGACCAGCAGGGGAACAGCGTCAAGGTCCACGCCGGACGCCCCTGCGGCGTCCACGGCGGCGGCTAGGGTCATGTTGGGCGACGGGATGCCCACAAGGGCGCAGGGGCGCGCCTGCCAGCCATCCTGCGTCCGCCACGTCGGGTCTAGGCCAAGCCGGGCGTCTTCCATCTTCGCCACCATGTGCCACAGGCGGTCGAACGCGCGGCCCTGTCCCGATGGCGGCGATAGGTCCGCAACCGGCGGAAGGTTCAACGCTTCGGCCTGCGATTGCGACACGAACAGCGGCAATGCCTGCGGGTCGAAGTCCGACGTTGGCAGCGTGTCGAAATCCCAAGGCAGGATTTCGGCGTATCGACCGACGACGACCATTTCGACGGAATGCGGGATAGGCTTGCCGAAGAAGGTCCGCCGGGGCGGCTTCGCTGAACATGGCGACGGGAACGACGCGCTGGACTTGTCCAACCAGCGCGCCAACTCCGCAAGCCGTTGCTCCGCTAACGTCACGACGGCATTTCAACATACGTCCGAACCTTCGCCAGTTCGAACGGGCTGAAATACGACGACCGCACTTGCGCGATGAACGCCGGATACCGCTTTGCCAGCGCGTCCAGCTTGTGCGACTTGTCGATGTAATCCAATGCCTGTGGCGCGAACTTCTCAACCGCCTTTTCGGCGAAATCCATCGCGTCCGCCTTCGGCAATCCCAGAAGCCGCCAGCTTGTGTTGTAGATCGCGACGGCGAAATCCGGGTCTTCGGTGACGGCTTCGCGAATGGCTTTGTAGCCGTTGCCTTCGCCGTTCTTGGCTTCGCGGGCGATCCAATCGACGGCGCGAAGATAGACGCCTTCACGCTGCGGGTTCGGCGTGAAAGTGTCGTTCATGAACTTTGCTGAAGCTTCGACGTAGCCTTTGGCCTTGGATTCGATAAGGCGTTGCACCCCTTCGGCGGCTTCGATGATGCGACCGGCCAGCTTCGACGCTTCCTGATGCTTCAGCGGCAAGGTGCGAACTTCGTCCTGCGTCAACCGCGCGATGAACTGCGATCCTTCCCGCGCCTTGCCCTGAAGGTTCGTGATGGCGTTGCTGACTTCCGCATCGAATGCGTAGCCTTCAGGATTGCCGGTCATCGCGTTTAGCTGCGTCGGCAACTGCGTGTTTTGATGGAAGGACACGGCTTCCGGGGTTGCGACTAATGATACGTTGGGCGTTACGTCGGCCATTGGGTGCTTCCTTCAGCTTGCGAGTTTCGGTGCGGGCGTCGGCGACAAGGCGGCGCTGTTGTTCTGCCCACAGGGGTTCAAGGTCGGCCAATTCGTCGTCGGTCGCGCGGGCCGGTAGGACGATGCACGACGCCGGGGCGCGGCCATGTCGTGCGACGAAGCGTCCGATGGCCTGTTCGTCGGTTTCGCCAGTGGCCACTTCGATGACGTGCGGCACGATGGCGGCGCGGCCCTGTTCAAGCCGGGCGATGCGACGGGCGATGGCACTGGCCATGTCACCGGCCCGCCTCCAACGCCGCAAGCCGCGCTTCCAAGTCCGACGTTTCGTGAATGCGCGCAATCAGCGACAGAATGTGCGCCAGCTTCGACCCGTCGCCTACGTCCACCAAGCCCGACCGGCATTCGCGATAGACCCGCTGAATTTCCCGGTTCACGTCCGCCACGCTGGACAGCTTGCACCGATACCGCTTGGCGGCGGCAGGGGGAGGGGGCGGCGCTGAAGCCCCCGGCTTTCCGTCGTTTTCTACGCCTGAAGTCCACATATTCCCGCCACCAAGGCCAGCCGAATTGCCCGTTGAACCGCAGAAATATGGCTGAAGCCCTGCCAATGTCAAGTAAGCACCATTTACAATCAAAGTATATCTTAAATTACGCTACATGATACTTGGCAATATACGTTGACTCATACGATGTTTGTAAATGTCGTCTGGCACTAGAAGGCGATCAAAGCTTGCGCCACGACGACGAAGTTCACGACGAATATCGCTTCGAACGCCCGGTAGCGTTGCCGCCGCGAGCAAGATTACGCCGTCGTGTTCAATATAGTCGTATCCCGTCTTCGTGCGTAGGACGTGTAGGCAGGCCAGCCGGAGCATCATGTGATACTGCGGGAAATAGACGTGCGTGTGGTTCGTCAGATGGACGGCGCATTCGCGCTTACGACGTTCCGACAACCGATTGAACTTCGCATCGCCTAGCTTCGATAGGAAGATTTCTGCGCCAATGCGTTCGTCGTTCGTCAGATAGACCAACCCGCCAACGAGGATCCCGGCGCAAGCTTCGATGTAGCGGGCGGTCAGGTATTCGTCGGCCTGCTCCGCCTGACATACGCCGTTGCCGATCATCTTTTCTTCGGTGCGGTCCAGCGCCCCGCTTATGATTGCGTGAAGGCTGTCGTTGAAAGGTTGGGGCTTCATTGCGGCGTTCCTTCGCAGCTATGTTGGACGGTATGTTGGCCGGTTCGCCGACTACGGCGTAGAACGCGCGCAAACCCGATGATCGACGGCGGATATTGTGTCCGCCGTTGTGCCCACAGGATGGTCATGGGCGATGCGTCCCGCCCCAAGCGGGGGCGCTTTCGCCCCTAGCGGGTATGGGGGACTCTGCGGCACGATGTTCGAACAAGTTGGAACAACGGTTTTCTGCGGAGTTGGAAGAAGTTGGAAATTCGCCGGAAGTGGAGTTGGAAGGCATGTTGGAAGTGGAGTTGGAAGTCGCCGCCGCGACGATGACCCGCTTCGATTTCGACGCGAAGCCAACCGCCTGTTCGCCGATGCGCCCGGTGCTGAACAGCCGGTCCATAGCGACGGCGAACTGTTGCTTGGTGAAGCCTTGGGCGTCGGGATGCTTCGCGAACAGCTTCGGCGCATAGTCGATGGACTGCGGGGCGCGGGCTACGGTCTTCCCGCTGGCGTCGAATGCGGCAAGGATTTGAAGGAACAGTTCGTCGGCTGATTGATCGTTGGCCTTCCGCTTCGCCGCTGCGGTGCCGACTGTGCCGACGATGACGAATGCGCCGCGTTCCCACTTCACGCTGATTTGCTGCCCGACCGCGCCATAGTTCGCCTTCATCACTTCGATGGTCCGAAGGTCGGATTGATCGTCGCGTTTCATGTAGAGCCGCGACCGGACGCTGTTATTCCACACCGTCGAACCCGACAGGCCCGACCCGTTCGACATGCCGTTTACCGATGGATGCGCCAGCAATACGACGGTCGTTCCGAAGTCGATTGCGATGGCGCGAAGCATGGCAACGAACTGGCGCACTTGGGCGCGGTTCACTTCGTCGCCGCCGAACAGGTCCGCCAACGTGTCCAGGACGATCAGCGTTGGCCGGTGGGCCTCCACATGGGCGCGCACGGCGGCATAAACCCCTGTGGGCACCAACACGCGCCCGCCCGGCCCCGGCGCTGCCATGAGCGCGTCCAGCCCGGCCAACGACGATATGGCCAGCCGGTCGAAGGCGGACAGCGGCACATGCTCCGCGTTGGCTATGTCGGCCAAGCGGCGGTGAACTTCGTCAAGGTCGTCTTCAGCCGTGAGGAACAGCGCGCCGCCGGGTTGCTGGATAGCTACGCCGAACCATGCGCGGCCCAATACGGTGCCGACTGCCAACTGAAGCGCGACAAGGCTTTTGCCGGTGCCGCCATCGCCGCCGAACAACGTTACGGTGCGCGCCGGGATGATTTCGGCGACATGCCATAGCCGCTGCTGAACGGGCTTGCCGTGTAGCGCGCTGGCCATGACGACGGGCAGTTCGTCGGGCGACGGCGCTTTGAACAGGTGCGAAAAGTCCATCGTGGCGACGGTGCGGTCAAAGGCGCGTTCGATGGTGCGACGACGATAATCGACGCGATGCTGCGTCTTGTCGCGCTGCCCTTGCGGGCTGGCCAGCCATAGCCGTTCAATCTGCGCCGGGTCTTTCGTCCAGAACGCGAGAATGTTCACTAAGGCTTGGTCGATGGCTGAACCCGACGTGTCGCCGGTAAGGTCCGACGCATCCCCGTTCCAAAGCCGCTTGAATTTGCCGCCGTCCGCTGCGTTGGTCGCACGGTTGAATATCGCGTCGTCGGTTTCGGTAGCCGCTTGATAGACCGCCGCGCCGTCGAAGGTGTTGGCCGATGCGCCGCCTAATTCTGCCCACAGTATGCCGAACAATTCGGTCCTGTCCGCGATTGGCACCGGGCGGATTACGTCGCCGGTCATCGTCATAAACCGATGGGACGTATAGACTTCGACGCCACCGCGCCTGCGGCCATTCGCTACGCCGGGCGTTCGCACGATGACATGCGCGCCTTTGCCGCTTGGACTGCGTTCGGTGTAGCTGTCGAATGTCGCTGCGATGTTCTGTTGCCGCTCAAACTCCGCTTGCGGGTTCGCGTGAACGGCGTTGCCTGCGGCGTCCGTCTTCCACGGGTCGTCTAGGTCGATGAAGCCGAACGGGTCGTTGACCGACAGCATGAAGCCTACGCCAGCGACTTCGCCGGTTTGCGCGACACGACACGCGGTGTCGAAATCGCACCATGTCGCCGGATCATCGACGGATGCGCGTTGCCCCGTGTGGGCATTGTAGGGAACCTTGGTCGGCTTGCCGTCGCGGTATTCGGCCTTCCAGACGACGAATTGTTTGAACGACTTCAAGTCGTCAGGAATGTTGTGAAGCACGATGCACCGTCCGACGATACGAGTTACGCGGCGGCGCTGCGCTGGCGGTGAAGGTCATTCACAAGGGCGCGGATTTCGTCGTCAGACTTGCCAGCGATACGGGCGTTCAAGACGGCCTGAACTTCGCGTTCCGGCCAAACCGAAACTGCGCCGATCTTTAGGGGCTTGGGGAAGGTGCCGCGCTTCACGTCGCGGTAGATGGTGGAAGGGGCGAGGCCGGACAGCGCGCGGAGCGTCCCGGCGTCCTGTTCGCCCTTCTTGGGCATCCGAAGCATGGTGTTCACGGGTAGTTTCCTGTGGCGTCGTGTAGAGCCACAGGGATTGCGGGTTCAGGCGCGCGAATGCTGCCAGCAAACCCGGCGATTTACTGGCAGCGGGCTTCCCGTAGGCCGTCGCGGTATTGATCGCGCCACGATTGAAGCTGACTGCGTTCAACATCGACGCCGGTTTCGGCCTGATATTCAGCCATCACTGTGGCCAAGGCCGCTTCGGCGGGTTTGTCCCCAGCTTCGAGACTGTAAACGCGCTCGCCCCAAACAAGCCATGCGTCGGGCGCGTGGCGGTGATGTTTACGACCGCGACCGGCCTTCAGGCCAAGGCGGCGCAACAGTTCGTTCGAGTCTTGGTTCGCATACTGGATCGCATGGCCTAGCCATTGCGCCAGATATGGCGGCAACGCTTCGCCAGCTTCCAAATGTTCGTTGATGGTCGCAAGCTTCGTCCACGGGTCGTCGTTCCGGCCTTCGGGGTTCGCTTCAAACCCGCCGTAGGGCATCTTTGCCATTACGCCGCACCCTTCATCGCTACGACGTTACCGCCGGGCTTTTCGACCGTGGCGCAATACGTCGCCCAATCCGCCATAAGCTTCGCCCGCTTCGGCAGTTGGGTGCGGCGCTGATACGACGCTTCGACCTTATCGGGCAGTTGGTGCGCCAAGGCATGTTCGGCGACTTCGCGCGGATAGTTCGTCCGGTCGGCGACCCATTCGCGGAACGTGGACCGGAAGCCGTGGACCGTCACGCCATCCTTGCGGCCCATGCGCTTCAGGACCGCGCCTAGCGTCATATCGGACATGGTGCCGCCCCGTGGAGCCGGGAAAACGTAGTTGGACCCCTTCATGCGCGGCATGGCCTCTAGGATCGCCACGGCGGCGTCTGACAGCGGCACGACGTGTTCCTTGCCCGCCTTCATCCGGTCAGCAGGCACGGTCCATAGCCGCTTATCAAGGTCGATTTCGTCCCATGTCGCGCCGCGAACTTCGCCGGAACGTGCGGCGGTAAGGATGGCAAATTCCAGCCCGCGCGCTGCGGTGCCGCTGCGCTTGGCCAGTTCGACCATGAATGCGCCAACGTCCGCATAGTCCATTGCGGCGTGATGCTCGACCTTCCGAAGCTTGCCACGCTTCGTCAGATCGTTGTCCAGATGGCCTTTGAACCGGGCGGGGTAATGGCCGCTGCGAAGTTCGTGGAAGGTCGCCCAACCAAGAATGCGTTCGATGCGACCGCGTAGGCGGCTGGCGGTTTCGTTCTTCGTATCCCACAGGGGCTTGGGGCCGTCCTTCGTTTCAACGTCCTGTTTCAACACGCGCAACACGTCGTCGGTGTTCACCGCGTCAATGGGCAGTTCGCCGATCAGCGGATAGGCATAGGTTTCCAGCGTCGCCGACCATTGCTTGACGTGCTTCGCGTTGGAGTTTTCCCATTCGCCTTCCTGCGATTTGAGAAATTCAGCGGCGCATTCCTTGAACGTCTTCGTCCGCACGACCGCGACAAGCTTCGCCTGCGCTTCGGCTTTTTGCTGTTCGATAGGGTCAATGCCCTTGCGGATCATGCGACGGATGACGCGGGCGCGGTTGCGGGCTTCGAACAGCGTCATGCCGGGCGCTTCCTCCGCTTCGGCGTCCGTCATGTTCTTCTTCGGATTATACGGCCCAAGGCCAATGTCCCGGCGGCGTTCGCCAAGCTTGTAGCGCAGCGCCCACGACTTCGACGCGCCTTCGATCCGAAGGTGCAATCCGGCGCAATCTTCGCCGCCAACCATGACGCGACGGTTCGTCTTGCCGTCGCCCTTCAGCTTCTCGACCGCCGTTGCGGACAAAGGTTCAATCGCACCGCGTGACATACGCCATCCTTGGCCAACTTACTGGCCAACATAAAACCATAGATTTGGATGCGCGGCAATGGGCTTCCGTGGACACGGATCGCCGTTAACCCTCTATTTTTCGGGGCTTTCGTAGGTGTCTGTGGATGCCGGTAGAGGCCGGGGTGGCGGAGCGGGAGGGATTCGAACCCTCGATACGCTTTTGACGTATACTCACTTTCCAGGCGAGCGCCTTCGACCACTCGGCCACCGCTCCGCATGCGCTGGAAGGCGGCTCCCTATCGTGCGCGGCGGGGGGTGGCAAGGGGCTTTACATCATTCGGCCGAGCGGCTCTGATGGCGGCATGATCCCTCGCGCCGTCCCTGCCTTAGCCATCATCGCCCTTGCCGCCGCGCCCGCGTCGTCGGCCGATAAGCCGACCACGCCGGCCGCGGTCGTGGCGGCTGCGCCGGCTTCGCAATGGCAGGAGATTGCGGCCGAGGATCTGCTGGTCATGACGATCGAGGACGGGCGGCGCGTCGTCATTCAACTCGCGCCGGGATTTTCGCCGACCCATGTGGGCAATATCCGCGCGCTGGCGCAGGCGCATTGGTGGGACGGCACCAGCATCAACCGGGTGCAGGACAATTATGTCGTGCAATGGGGCGACGCGACCGAGAAGAAGTCGCTGCCGCCCGGCCTGTCGCCCACCAGTCCGGCCGATTATGTCCAGCCGATCGCCAACCGGCGGATGCGGGTAACGCCGTTGCCTTATCCCGATCCCTATGCGCCTTCGACCGGCTTCGTCGCTGGATGGCCGGTGGCGATGGACGGGAACGGGGTCTGGCTGCCGCATTGCTACGGCTTCGTGGGCGTGGGGCGCAACATGTCGCCCGATGCGGGCACCGGCGCGGAGCTTTACGCCGTGATCGGTCAGGCGCCGCGCCAGCTCGACCGCAATATCGCCGTCGTCGGCCGGGTGATCGAGGGCATGGCCCATCTGTCCAGCCTGCCGCGCGGATCGGGCGACCTCGGCTTCTACACGCAAAGCGAGCGCAAGGTGCCGATCCTTTCGGTCCGCCTTGCCAGCGACATGCCGGCAGCCGAGCGGCCGCGCTTCGAGGTTCTGAACAGCGATCTGGACAGCTTTACGCACTATCTGCGGCTGCGCGCGAACCGGAAGGACGACTTTTACGACCGGCCGGCAGGTGGCGTCGATCTGTGCAACGCGCCGGTGCCTGTCCGGCCCATCCCCAAACCCTAAAGCCCGCGCAGCCGGTAGCCGCGCCAGTCGCGGATGCGGCGGATCGCGAAGCTGGTGCGGATCGCCGACACGCCGGGCAGGCGCGCCAGACAGTCGCGATGGATGGCGTCGAAGCCGCTGAGGTCGGCCGCCGCCACCCGCAGCAGATAATCGGCCTGGCCCGCCATCAGGTGACATTCGAGGATTTCGGGAAAGTCGGCCACGGCCGCCTCGAACCGGTCCATCGCCTCGCGGCTCTGGCTGGTGAGCGAGATTTCGACGAAGGCATGGAGCGCGAGGCCCAGCGCGGCGGGATCGAGCCGGGCGGCGTAGCCGGCGATCAGGCCCGATTCCTCCAGCAATTTGATGCGGCGATGGCAGGCGGAGGCGGAAAGGCCGATGCGGTCGCCAAGATCGGCCATGGATCGGCGCGAATCGGCCTGGAGCGCTTCCAGCAGCGCGATATCGAACCGATCCATGCAATATCATCCCGAAAAAGGCGCGAATAATCGGATAGCATCCTGAACGCACGTGATAAAGCCCCTGAATGAGGGAACATCCGCCGCCGCCACTGCGCTATGATGCGGGAAGGGAAGGGCGCGCCGCGCCGGGGAAGCATGGAGAGCCAGGATGATCGTCGGCACCGTCAAGGAAATCAAGAATCACGAATATCGCGTCGGCCTGACGCCCGAGAGCGTGCATGAGCTGGCCGCGCACGGCCATCGCGTGCTGGTGGAAAGCGGCGCGGGCGAAGGCATCGGCGCGAGCGACGATCAATATGTGAAGGCTGGCGCGGAGATCGTCGCCACCGCCGCAGAGATCTTCGCCACCGCCGACATGATCGTGAAGGTTAAGGAACCGCAGGCAGCGGAGCGCGCGATGCTGCGCCCCGGCCAAATCCTCTACACCTATCTGCACCTTGCGCCCGATCCCGATCAGACGCGCGACCTGATCGCATCGGGCGCCACCTGCATCGCCTATGAAACGGTGACCGATGCCAGCGGCGGTCTGCCGCTCCTCAAGCCCATGAGCCAGGTCGCGGGCCGCATGGCGATCCAAGCGGGCGCGACCGCGCTCGAAAAGGCGCATGGCGGGCGCGGCGTGCTGCTGGGCGGCGTGCCGGGCGTGCTGCCTGCCAAGGTCGCGGTGATCGGCGGCGGGGTCGTCGGCTTCAACGCGGCGCAGATGGCCGCTGGCCTGGGCGCCGACGTCACCATCCTCGATCGCAGCCCCGAAGTGCTCGAAAAGCTCGGCATGTATTTCGAGGCTCGGGCCAAGACGCGCTTTTCCAACAAGGCGAACCTGGCCGAATGCGTCGCCGAAGCCGACCTCGTCATCGGCGCGGTGCTGATCCCCGGCGCGGCCGCGCCCAAGCTCGTCACCGCCGACATGCTCAAGACGATGAAGAAGGGCGCGGTGCTGGTCGATGTCGCGATCGACCAGGGCGGCTGTTTCGAAACCAGCCATGCGACCACCCATGCGGAGCCCACCTATGTGGTCGATGGCGTCGTCCATTATTGTGTCGCCAACATGCCCGGCGCGGTGGCGCGCACCAGCACCTACGCACTCAACAATGTGACGCTGCCGCACGCGCTGCGGATCGCCGAGCTGGGCTGGAAGGAAGCGCTGCGCCGCGACCCGCATCTGCGCGCCGGGCTCAACGTCTGGGACGGGAAGATCACCTATCAGGCGGTGGCCGACGACCTTGGCCTGCCCTATACGCCCGCCGACGAGGCGGTCGCCTGATCGCTTGGGCATCGAGGGCTGGACAGGGGACGTTTGATGCAATTCATGTCGGAAGAGGAATCGGCGCGTCTCGTCTCCCACGACATGGCGTTCGCGGCGGCGCGGGAAGCGATGATCGCGGTCGTCGCCGACGCGGTCATCTTTCCGGCGGTGATCGCGCACGGGTCGGCTCCCTCCAACCGCTTCTCGGTCAAGTCGGCGTCGACATCGACCTTTGCCGGGCTCAAGGTCGGTTCCTTCTGGCCGGGCAATGGCGAACGCGGCCTGCCGCGCCATAACTCGCTGACCCTGCTGTTCGACCAGCAGGTCGGGCGGATCGAGTGGGTGATCGAGGCGGGGGTCGTCAACGCCTACCGCACCGCCGCCGCCGATGCGGTGGCGGCCGATGCGCTGGCGCGGCCCGATGCATCCGTGCTCGCCATGTTCGGCGCGGGCAACCAGGCGCTGTACGAAGCCGTTGCGATTGCGCGGGTCCGGCCGATCGAAACGACACTGGTCGTGGCGCGAGACCCGGCGAAGGCCGATGCCTTCATCGCGGCGCTCGCGGAGCAAGGGCTGGCGGCGGCGGTCGCCGACCCGGAAACGGCCTGCCGCCGCGCCGACATCGTCGTGACGGCGACCCCGTCGCGCGCGCCCCTGTTCGATGCGGACTGGATTCGCCCCGGCACCCATGTCGCCAGCATGGGGTCGGATGCGGCGGGCAAGCAGGAACTGCCGCCCGCGCTCTTCGACAGGGCGGCCTTGTTCTGCGACCTTCCCGCCCAGGCTGTCGTGATGGGCGATCTCCAGCATTTCACCGGCGACCGCAATCGGATCGTTGCGATCGGCGACGTGCTGCGCGGCGCGGCGGCGGGCCGGACATCGCCCGATCAGATCACCGTCTTCGACAGTTCCGGCATCGCGCTTCAGGATTTGACCATCGCGCGCAAGCTGATCGCCGCGCGGGGATGAACCGGCGGGCGGCGGTAGATCGTGCCGCCGTTCACGCGATATAGGCCAAGCTGTGCCACGCACGGGGCCAACAATAACAGGATCGCGCCGTTATGTGGCGCTACTCTCCGTAGGAACGACGCCGCGGTTGCGGGTGGGTGATGCCGGGCGGTGGCGCGGCATGATCTTCCGCGTATCTCCGGCGTCGGGGCGATCAGCTTTACCGACAAGGGGGTTCCCGTGACGACACTCAGGCCCAAATATATCAGCTTCGACTGCTACGGCACGCTCATCAACTTCGAGATGGCCCCGGTCGCTTGCCGCGTCTATGCCGACCGGCTGTCGGGACAGGCGCTGGAGGATTTCGTCGAATATTTCTCCGCCTACCGGCTCGACGGCGTACTGGGCGCGTGGCGGCCCTATCGCGAGGTCGTCGCCGAAGCCTTGCAGCGTGCGGCCAAGCGCGCGGGCATCGAATATCGCGATGCCGATGGCGAGGCGCTCTATGCCGCCATTCCGACCTGGAACCCCCATCCCGACGTGGTCGAGCCGTTGAAGCGCGTGGGCGAGAAGATTCCGCTGGTGATCCTGTCCAACTCGATGGTGGACCTGATCCCCTATAGCGTCGAAAAGCTGGAGGCGCCGTTCCACACCGTCTGCACGGCGGAAGAGGCGCAGGCGTACAAGCCCCGGATGCGGGCATTCGAATATATGTTCGACACGCTGGGCTGCGGGCCGGAGGATGTGCTGCACTGCTCGTCCAGCTTCCGCTACGACATGATGACCGCCTATGACATCGGCATCAAGGACAAGGCGTTCGTCAATCGCGGCCATGAACCGCTGAACGCCTATTATGAGGTGCATGACATTCCGAACCTGGGCGGGCTCCCCGGCCTGGTCGGGCTGTGAGCGCCGTCATCGAACAGACGGTCGGCGCGGTTATGGACATGCGCGCCTATGCGGCAGGGACCGCGCCGTCGGCCGACTGGTTCGCCGGCCGCAAGGCGCCGGCCTTCGCCGACGAAGCAGCGCAGGTGTCGGCCTTCGCGCTACGCGGGCAGGGGGAGGTCGCAGGTCTGGCGGCGGATGAATTCGTGCTGGTGCTGAAGGGGTCGCTTGCGATCGATAGCGACGCCGGCACGCTGACGGTACTGCCCGACAATGGCGTGGTGCTGCCGGCGGGGAGCGATTTCCACTGGCGCGCGTCGGACGACATGCTGGCGATCATCTATTCCGCGCCGACGCAGGGGCCGGGGAGCGCCACCGCGCCGACCCCGATCGATCTCGATGCCGAACTGACGCCGTCGGGCGCGCCCGCGCCCGAAAATCTGATCGGCCCGGTGCCGTCCTGCCGCAATCATAGCGACTATCTGTCAGCGAACGGCGAGTTCGTGTGCGGCATATGGGATTCCACGCCCTATCACCGGCGGCAGATAGCCTATCGCCAGGTCGAACTGATGCTGTTGCTGGAGGGCGAGGTGCGCTTCAGCGATGCGGGCGGCAGCGTCGCCTTTCAGGCGGGCGATGTCTGCATGTTCGTGCGCGGCGACGGCTGCGCGTGGCTCAGCGAGACCTATGTGAAGAAGATCTACGCCACGCAGCGCCCGCTGTCCTGACCGACGGCAGCATCTGTCGCAAAGCCGCCGCGTCGCCGCAGTTGTGGTTGGCCGGCGCGGCGCTTTTGGACGATGGTGCCAGGGCAGGCGTGGATAAATGGTGCAAGTGCGAATGGGCGGGAAAGGCGGGCGATCTATGACGGACGGAAGCGCTGCTGCGGTCGGCCTGACCGATGCCATTCCGCTGACGCGCGATCATCTGCCCCAGGCGCTGGTGCTGTCGCAGGCGGTGCAATGGCCCTATCGCGCGGAGGATTGGGCGTTCGCGCTCGATCTTGGCCGGGGTTTCGGGGTCGAAATGGACGGGCGGCTGGTCGGCACGGCGCTCTGGTGGCCCTATGGCGACGATTTCGCGACGACGGGCATGATCATCGTGGCGCAAGACGCGCAGCGACGCGGGATCGGCGCGCGATTGATGGATGCGCTGCTCGCCGATGCGGCCGGGCGGCGCGTCATCCTCAATTCGACCGATGAGGGGCAGGCGCTCTATCGCAAGCGGGGCTTTGCGCCCTTCGACAGCGTGATCCAGCATCAGGCGGTGCTGGGCCAGGTGCCGGCGATCGATCCGGCCGTGCCGCTGCGCGCCGCCACCGCCGATGACCGCGCCGCGCTTCTGGCGCTGGACGAGGCGGCAGCCGGGATGGAGCGGACGGCCTTGCTCGACGCCTTGTTCGCGCTCGCCGACGTGCTGGTGGTGGAACGAGACGGCGCGGCGGCGGGCTATGGCTGCGTGCGCCGCTGGGGCCGGGGGCATGTCGTGGGGCCAGTGGTCGCCCGCAGCGATGCCGACGCCAGGGCGCTGATCGCGGCGCTGGCCGCGCGCCATGTCGGCGATTTCGTGCGGATCGATGTGTTTCGGAGCGGCGGGCTCAGCCCATGGCTCGAAAGCCTGGGCCTGCCGCAGGTCGGCGAGGTGCTGTGCATGGCGCTCGGCGCGCCGCCGCAAGCGCGCGACGGCGTTGCGCTCTACGCTCTTTCGAACCAGTCGCTCGGCTGAAGGGGGAATGATGACGACCGATAGCATCGACACGCCGGCGCTGCTGCTCGACCTCGCAAAGGTCGATCGCAACATCGCGCGGCTGCGCGGCCGGCTCGATGCGCTGGGCGTCGCCTTCCGCCCGCATGTCAAGACCGCCAAATCGATCGAGGTGGCGCGGCGGCTCTTCCCTGCGGGCGTCGGGCCGATCACCGTGTCGACGCTGGCGGAGGCGGACTATTTCGCGGCGGGCGGTTTTACCGACATCACCTATGCCGTGGGGCTGGGGCCGGACAAGATCGGGCGCGCGCGCGATCTGGTCGCGCGGGGCGTGACTTTGTCGGTACTGATCGATTCTGTCGCGCAGGCCGAAGCCCTCGCCGAGGCCGCGCGCGATGGCGGGGCGATGCCGCGCGTGCTGATCGAAATCGACTGCGACGGGCATCGCGGCGGGCTTTTGCCGGATGATCCCACGCTGCTCGCGGTGGCGGACATCGTGCGCGATGGCGGCGTGTCGTTGGCCGGGGTGCTGACCCATGCGGGCGAATCCTATGGCGCGCGGGGCGGCGTCGGCCTGCCGGAAGCGGCCGAGGCGGAACGCGTCGCTGCGGTCGCTGCAGCGCAGGCGTTGCGCGCCGCCGGCCATGCCGCGCCGGTGGTCAGCGTCGGATCGACGCCCACCGCCCATTTCGCGCGCAACCTCGACGGCGTGACGGAGGTGCGGGCGGGCGTGTTCATGTTCTTCGACCTCGTGATGCACGGCATCGGCGTGTGCGCGATCGAGGACATCGCTCTGTCGGTGGTTGCGACGGTGATCGGCCACCGGCCCGAAAAGGGCTGGATATTGACCGATGCCGGCTGGATGGCGATGTCGCGCGACCGGGGGACGCAGAAGCATCCCGTGGATCAGGGCTATGGCCTTGTCTGCGACATTGATGGCACGCCCTTCACCGACCTGATCGTCGCCGATGCCAGCCAGGAACATGGCATCCTGGCTGTACGCGAAGGCAGCGGCGCAAGCCTTCCTGACCTTCCCATCGGCACGCGGGTCCGCATCCTGCCCAACCATGCCTGCGCCACCGGCGCGCAGCATGACGCCTACCGGGTGATCGAGGACGGGCGCGCCATCGCCGCCACCTGGCAAAGGATGCGCGGATGGTAATGGAGACCCGGCCATGAAGATGACTTCCTACTGGCTCGACACCGCCAAACCCTTCGCGTCGGGCGCGCAGGGCGGGCCGCAGGGAACCGCCGATGTGGCGATCGTCGGCGCGGGCTTTACCGGCCTGTCGGCTGCATTGGCGCTTGCGAAGAAGGGCGCGAAGGTCGTCGTGCTGGAGGCCGACCGCGTCGCCGGTGCCGCATCGGGGCGCAATGGCGGCATGTGCAACAATGGCTTCGCGCAGGACTATGCCGGCATGGTCGCCAAGCTGGGCCGCGAACGCGCCAACATGCTCTACCGCGCCTTCGACGCCGGGGTGGACAAGGTGGAATCGATCGTCCGCGAAGAAGGCATCGACTGCCATTTCGCCCGCGTGGGCAAGCTCAAGCTCGCCGCCAAGCCCGACCATTATGACCGGATCGTCCGCTCGCAGGCATTGCTGGCGCAGGAGGTCGATCCCGAAACCCGGCTGGTCCCCCGTTCGGAGATGCGCGCCGAAATCGGGTCCGACGCCTATTATGGCGGGATGCTCTATCTGAAGGGCGCGAACATGCATATGGGGCAGTTCGGCCAGGGGCTGGCGGAAGCCGCCGCCCGCCACGGCGCGCTGATCCACGAACATAATCCTGTCACGGCCATGAAGCGGCTGGCGGGACAGGCGCATGAGCTGACGACCCCGCACGGCAGCGTGCGCGCCAGCCAGGTGCTGCTGGCGACGGGCACGTCGGCGGTCGGGCCGCTCGGCTGGTTCCGCCGCCGGATCGTGCCGGTGGGGGCGTACCTGATCGCGACCGAACCGCTGCCCATTGATCTGCTCGACCGGCTGACGCCGCATCGCCGCAACACCACCGACACGCGCAATTTCGTCAGCTATTTCCGCACCTCGCCCGACAACCGCATCATCTTCGGCGGGCGCGCGCGCTTTTCGGGGCGAAGCGATGCGGCGTCGGACGCGAAGAGCGGCGTCATCCTGCGCCAGTCGATGATCGGCGTCTTTCCCGAACTGGCCGACGCGCGGATCGATTATTGCTGGGGCGGGATGGTCGACATGACCCGCGACCGGCTGCCGCGCGCGGGCGAGCGCGACGGCATCTTCTACTCGATGGGCTATAGCGGCCATGGCACGCATATGGCGACCCATATGGGGGCGATCATGGCGCAGGTGCTGGACGGCCGCGCCGACCTCAACCCTTGGCGCGATTTCGACTGGCCGGCGATCCCCGGCCATTTCGGCAAGCCCTGGTTCCTGCCGTTCGTCGGCGCCTATTATCGCTATCAGGACTGGGTGAAATGAGCGACCTCGACCTGGATGCGGCGATCGCGCGGGGCGGGCAGGCCTATATCGGCGGCGCGTGGGTCGACCTGCGCGATGGCGAGATGCTGCCGGTGGTGAACCCGGCCACGGGCGACGTGGTGGCGAACGTGGCGGCGGGCACGGCGGCGGACCTCGACCGCGCGGTCGCCGCTGCTCGCGCCGCCTTTCCGGCCTTCGCCGCATCGCCGGTCGAGGATCGCCTCGCCCTGCTGGAGCGCATCCACGCGCTGATGCTCGACCGCGCGGAGCTGCTGGCGCAGACTTTGGTGCTGGAGATGGGCGCGACGATCAGCCATGCCCGCGCCGCGCATATCCCGCTCGCCGCCGCCCATGTGCAGGCGGCGATCGACGTGCTGCGCGACTATGATTTCCTGACGCTGCGCGGATCGACCGCGATCGTGCGCGAGCCGATCGGCGTGTGCGGCCTCATTACGCCCTGGAACTGGCCGCTTTACCAGATCGCCGCGAAGGTCGCGCCCGCGCTCGCCGCCGGATGCACGGTGGTGCTGAAGCCCAGCGAACTCTCGCCGCTGAGCGCGATCCTGTTCGCGCAGATCGTGCATGATGCCGGCGCGCCTGCCGGCGTCTTCAACCTTGTCAACGGCACCGGCGCGGAGGTCGGCGCGGCGATGGCGGCGCATCCCGATGTCGACATGATCTCCATCACCGGCTCCAACCGCGCCGGGGTACTGGTGGCGCAGGCGGCCGCGCCGAGCGTCAAGCGCGTGACGCAGGAGCTGGGCGGCAAGTCGCCCAACCTGATGCTGCCCGACACCGATTTCGCGAAGGCGGTGCCACTGGGCGTCCTCTCCGCCTTCCGGAATGTCGGCCAGTCGTGCAGCGCGCCCACCCGCATGATCGTGCCGCGCGATCGGCTGGGCGAGGTCGAGGCGATCGCGCGGGCGACGGCGAAGGCGATCGTCGTCGGCCAGCCGGGCGATCCGGCGACCGAGATGGGGCCGATCGCCAATCATGCCCAATATCGGCGCGTGCAGGCGATGATCGCGGTCGGCGTCGAGGAAGGCGCGCGGCTTGTCTGCGGCGGGCCGGGGCAGCCCGAGGGTCTGGCGCAGGGCTTCTTCGTGCGCCCGACCATCTTTTCCGACGTCGCCAGCCCCATGCGGATCGCGCAGGAGGAAATCTTCGGGCCGGTGCTCGTCATCATCCCCTATGACGATGTCGACCAGGCGGTGGACATCGCCAACGACACCATCTTCGGCCTGGGTGGTCATGTGCAGGGCACGGACCTTACCCAGGCGCGCGCCGTCGCCCGCCGCATCCGCACGGGCCAGGTGCACATCAATCATCCCGCCTGGGACGCGCATGCCCCCTTCGGTGGCTACAAGCGCTCGGGCAACGGGCGCGAATATGGCGCCTTTGGCTTTGAAGAATTTCTTGAGGTGAAGTCGATCCTCGGCTTCGCCTGACCCGCCCCTCACTGGAGACCCGTTCCATGCCCGCCCCGCTGCGCTACATCGAATCGTCGCCCACGCTTCCGGCGGAAGCCGATGTCGTCGTGATCGGCGGCGGGATCATCGGCGCGTTCACCTCCTATTATCTGGCGCAGCGCGGCCTCAAGGTGGCGCTGGTCGAAAAGGGCGTGGTCGGCGGCGAACAGTCGAGCCGCAACTGGGGCTGGTGCCGCCAGCAGAATCGCGACGAACGCGAATTGCCGCTCGCCACCAAGGCGCTCGATCTCTGGCAGGCCTTTGGCGAGGATACCGGCGAAGATACGGGTTTCCGCCGCTGCGGCCTCTTCTATGTCAGCAACAATGACGAGGAACTCGACACCTGGGCGCGCTGGGGCGACTATGCGCGGTCGGTGGGCGTGGCGACGCGGATGCTGTCGGCGGAGGAAGCGACCCGCGCCGCGGGCTTCACGCGCGGCAGCTGGAAAGGCGGGGTCCATTCGCAGAATGACGGCATCGCCAATCCGGGGCTTGCCGTGCCGGCGGTCGCGCGCGCGCTGATGCGGATGGGCAGCACGGTGCATCAGGCCTGCGCCGCGCGGGGGATCGAAACCAGCGGTGGCGCGGTGAGCGGCGTCGTGACCGAGCGCGGCACGATCCGCACCAGGCTCGCCATCCATGCCGGCGGCGCCTGGGCCTCCTCCTTCATGCGCCAGCTGGGCGTCGATTTCCCGCAGGCGACCGTCCGCCAGACCATATTGGCGGTGGGCACGAGCGGGCTCGACCTGCCCGACGCCTTCTACACCCAGTCGCTGTCGATCACCCGCCGCGACGATGGCTGCCACGCGCTGGCGATCAGCGGCCGGGCGAAGGTCGATCCGACGCTCCAGTTCCTCCGCTACCAGCACAAATTCCTGCCGATGTTCACCAAGCGCTGGCGCAGCCTGTCGCCGGGCGGACTGCACGGGCTGCGCGGACGGCATGAAGGCATGGGGCGCTGGCGGCTCGACGGGCCGACGCCGATGGAGCAGGTTCGCATCCTCGACCCGATCGCCGATCCCAAGACGGTGCGCCTGACGCTGAAGCGCGCCGCCGCGCAGATCCCGGCGCTGGGCTCCGTGCCCATGGTCGCATCCTGGGCGGGCTTCGTCGACAGCACCCCGGACGGCGTGCCGGTGATCGGCGAGATTCCCAAGATCCCCGGCTTCATCCTGGCCGCCGGCTTCAGCGGCCATGGCTTCGGCATCGGGCCGGGCGCGGGGCATCTGGTGGCCGACATCGCATCGGGCCACACCCCGATCGTCGACCCTAAACCCTACCGCCTGTCGCGCTTCAGCGGCAGCGGAAAGATCGACGTTTCGGATTTCTGAGGGCCCCGCACGTTCATGCCGCGCGGCTCCCGCGATTCACAATATTGCGCCGGGGTGTCATGCGATTTTGACGTAATATTTCCGTAACCGGGCCTAGCCTGATCTGTAACAAGAGGCAGGAAAACCGCCCCGGCAAAGGCTTCCGACGCAGGGCCATAAGGTTCGCGCGGGTATAAAGGCCAGCCCCCGTTTCGCAGGACATCAGGGAACAGCGATCTTATTAGGGGTATCACATCATGCGCATGTCATCGGCCCACCGCTTTGGTTTTCTCGCCGGTTCCGCCGCCATAGCCCTTTCCGCCGCGCCCGCCGCGCTGGCGCAGGCACCGGCCGAGCCCGCCGCCGAGAGCGACATCGTCGTCACCGGGCTCAAGCGGCAATATTTCGGCGACACGCCGGTCAAGGAAATCCCGCAGGCGGTGCAGTTTCTGGAAGGCAAACTGCTCGACGATCTCAACATCACCCGTCTCGACACCGCGCTCGAACTGGCGAGCGGCGTGTCGCGCCAGAATAATTTCGGCGGCCTGTGGGACAGCTTCGCCATTCGCGGCTTTGCCGGCGACGAAAATTTCCCGAGCGGCTTCCTGGTCAACGGCTTCAACGGCGGGCGTGGCTATGGCGGCCCGCGCGACGCATCCAATGTCGAGCGGATCGAAGTGCTCAAAGGCCCCAATTCGGCGCTGTTCGGGCGCGGCGAGCCGGGCGGCACGGTCAACATCGTGACCAAGAAGCCGACCTTCAAGGAAGGCGGCAGCTTCTCCGTATCGGCCGGCCGCTGGGAAACCTACCGGGTCGAGGGCGATTATAACCTGCCGCTGTCCGACAGCGTCGCCGTGCGGATCAACGGATCGTCCGAGCAGGCGGACAGCTTCCGCGACACGGTAAAGACCCAGAAATATACGGTCACCCCGTCCTTCCTCGCGAAGCTGTCAGATGCCGACATCTTCACCTACGAGCTGGAATATGTGAACCAGGAAGTGCCGTTCGAGCGCGGCGTGGTGGCGATCCCGACCGTCGGCGCAGGCGGCGCCATCAGCTATAATCTGGGCGCAATCCCCAACAGCCGCTTCTTGGGCAACCCCAATGACGGCCCGACCAAGGTCGAGGTGCTGGGCCACCAGGCGCAATATCAGCATGATTTCAGCGAGGATTGGACGCTGATGCTGGGCGCGGGGTACAAGGACACCACGTTCGAGGGCTTCTCCAGCGATCCCGAACTGGTGCTCGGCCGGCAGCGGCTCGACAATGACGGCCGCACCCTGTCGCGCCAGCGCCGCTTCCGTGACTACAGCACCACCCATATGGTGTTCCGGGGCGAAATCAGCGGGAAGCTCGCCATGGGATCGATCATCCACAATATCCGCGTCGGCGCGGACTGGGACAAGTTCAAGATCAAGACCTTCCAGACCCGCTATCGTCCCAGCGCGGCCGACGTGTCCTATGCGATCGACATCTTCAACCCCAATTACAATATCCCGGCGCCGACCCCGACGGTGGTGATCCAGAACTCCACCGAAATCCAGAAGGCCTGGGGCATCTACGCGCAGGATCAGGTGGAAATCACCGAGCAGTTCAAGGTCCGGTTCGGCGGGCGCTACGACGATTTCAGCCAGGATATCGACCTGCGCCTCAACAACACCAATCCGCGCAAATCCTACACCAAATTCAGCCCGATGGCGGGCGTCGTGTTCGAGCCGACCCGCAGCCTGTCCTTCTATGGCAGCTACGGCAAGGGATTCCGCCCGAACAGCGGCGTCGGCTTTGACGGCCAGCCGTTTGAGCCTGAAATCAGCGAATCCTACGAAGTCGGCGCGAAGTTCGTGACGCCCGACGGGCGCATCACCAGCACCGTGTCGCTCTACAAGATGAAGAAGGACAATGTGCTGACGACCGATCCGGCCAATGCGGGCTTCTCCAAGCCGGTCGGCTCCGCCAAGAGCAAGGGCATCGAGTTCGACCTCAACGCCAAGCTGCCCGCCGGGTTCGAGCTTTTCCTCACCTACGCCTATACCGACGCGGAATGGGCGACCAACGCGCTCGATCCCAATTTCGGCTTCCAGATCCGCAAGGGCGATCCGCTGATCAACATTCCCAAGCATCAGGGCAATGCCTTGCTGTTCAAGAATTTCTCGATCGGCGATCATGAAGCGATGCTGGGCGCGGGCGTCACCCATGTCGGCCGCCGCCTGGGCGAAACCGCGACGACCTTCTTCCTGCCGAGCTACACCATCGCCAAGGTACTGGGATCGTTCAACATCACCGACCAGATCAAGCTGTCGGCCGATGTGACCAATGTGTTCAACAAGAAATATTATGCCAGTTCCTACGCGGCTCTGTGGATCGCGCCGGGCGCGCCCCGTTCGTTCAGCGTGCGGGCGAGCTTCAACTTCTGATAGAGAGCCATGCCGCCGGCGTTCGCGCGTCGGCGGCTTTTATCGAGGCGCTTCCCATGTCCCGGCTGCAATGGCTCCGCCTTCATCGCTATGCCGGCCTGACGATGGCGCTGTTCCTGCTGGTGCAGGCGATGACGGGAGCGCTGCTGCTCCATCGCGGCCCGGTGGAGCGGTTGCTCGATCCGGCGGGCCAGACCAGCCGGGGGCAGGGTCCGGCCGTCAGCGCAGGGCAGGCGATGGCGGCGGCGAACGCGGCTTTCCCGGACGCGCGGGTCACGCGCCTGTTCGCCCCCGATGCGAGCCGCTCGACCTGGTTCGCGCACATGGCCCGCGCGGACGGCGGGGCGGTTTACGCCACGGTCGATCCTGCCGGCGGCGCAGTGTTGCGCGCGGGCGGCCTCTCGCGCTTCCCGCTGGAGGCGGCGCTGCAAATCCATTACCGGCTGCTGTCCGGCCGTGCCGGCATGGCGGTGATCGCCCTCAACGGGCTTGCCCTGCTGCTGATGGCGGGCAGCGGGCTTGCCTATTGGTGGCCCAAACGCAATCCGGCAAAGGCGCTGGCGATCCGCTGGAGCCTGTCGCCCCGGCTGGTGCTGCGGCAGGCGCACCGCACGCTTGGCGTCGTCGCGGCGGCCTTCCTTATCCTGCTGTCCACGACGGGCGTCCTCCTGGTCTTTCCCGATCTTCTCGCCAGCAGCGGCGGGGTCGCACCGGCGGTCACGACAGCTGCTCAGATCGATCGCGGTCTGGCACTGGCGCAGAGCGCCTTTCCCGGCGCTGCGCTGCGCGACATCAGGGTCGGCGGCGACCGGCTGACCGTCAATTTCCACGCGCCCGAACGCAATGCCCGCGCGGTGCATGTCGTCGCCGTGGCGCTGCCCGGCCCGCGCATCCTCATCGCCACGCCGGCGCAGCGCAGCCCGGCGCTCTGGATGCCGCTGCTGCCGATCCACACGGGCGAGTTCCTGGCGCCCGTCGGGCCGCTGCTCTGGCTGCTCGTCGCCCTGTCCCTCGCCGCGCTCGCGATCAGCGGCCCGATCATGTGGTGGCACGCCGCCGCCCAGCGCCGCCGCGCCGCCCGAAAGGCTCCCGCATGACCCTGCTCTACACCTCCGACCCCGCGCGCGGGCAGATCTGGCGCGACATTTTCGCGGGCGAGGCGGCCGACATCGGCTTTATCGCGCCGCCCGAACCCTATGATACCGCCGCGATCCGCTATCTTGCCGCCTGGAGCCCGCCCGCCGACCTGATCGCCAGCCTGCCCAATCTGGAAGTCCTCTTCTCGATCGGCGCGGGGGTCGACCAGTTCGACATGGATAGCCTGCCGCCCCATATCCAGGTCGTGCGGATGATCGAGCCCGGCATCGTCGCGGGCATGGTCGAATATGCGACGCTGGCGGTGCTGGCGCTGCACCGCGACCTCATCCCCTATCGCGCCGCGCAGGCGGAAGAACGCTGGGCGCCGATCAAGCTCGTGCCGGCGGAGCAGCGGCGCGTGGGCGTGATGGGGCTGGGGCAACTGGGCAAGGCGGTGCTCGGCGCGCTTGCCCCCTTCGGCTTCGCGCTGTCGGGCTGGAGCCGCTCGCCGCACGAGGTGGAGGGCGTGACCTGCCACAGCGGGGCCAAGGGGCTGGACGCTTTCCTCGCCGGCTGCGACATCCTCCTGTGCCTCCTTCCCCTTACCCCCGACACGCGCGGCATCCTGTGCCGCGACCTTCTGTCCCGTCTCCCGAGGGGCGCGATGCTCATCAACGCGGCGCGGGGCGGGCATCTGGTGGCGGACGATGTGATCGCGCTGCTGGACGAGGCGCATCTGTCCGCCGCGATGCTCGACGTCACCGATCCCGAGCCGCTGCCGGCCGGCCATCCCTTCTGGAGCCACCCGCGCATCCTTCTCACCCCCCATGTCGCCAGCATGACGCGCGCCGACAGCGCCGGCCGCGCGCTCATCGCCAATATCCGCCGGCATCAGGCGGGCGAACCGATGGACGGGGTCGTCGCGCGGGGCAGGGGTTATTAAAGGCTGAAGCCGAAGCCGATCACCGCGGTGGTCGCCTGCACCGTCTCGCCCTGATCCTTCGCCAGCCGGCGCGTCGCGCCCAGCAGCCGCTCATGCGCGACGCCCACATAGGCGTTGATCTTGGGCTTCAGGCGGTAGCGCAGGCGGACCGACCCCTCCGCCTCGCCAATTCCCGATCGCACGCCCTGGTCGGTCCAGTCGCGCGCCGCCCATCCGGCCGCGACGCGCGGTTCGATATAGAGTTTGTCGGTGATCGGCATGGCGTAGATGACCTGCCCCTCGCCGGTCAGCCGTCCGCGATTGGACAGGAAGACATAGGCTTCCCAGCTTAGCCGCGTGCCGACCGATCCCTGCGCGCCGACGATGGCATGGAAGTCACGCGGCGCCGGGGTGATGTCATGGCGGACCCCCGCCAGCCAGGTGACGTTGCCGTCCGTGCGGCCATAAAAGACGCGAATTTCCGACTGGTCGATCTGCGCGGACAGCGGCCCGCCGCCGGTCGTGACGACCATCAGCTGATCGGTCGCGTCGCCATAGGAAAAGGTCGCGTCCCACAGGAAAATGTCGCCGCCCTTGTCGGCGCGCATTTCGATGAGGTCGAAGCCGCCGCTCAGCGCTGCGCCGCCGTCCGCATCCTGCGCCCGCGCGGGCGAGCCGAGCAGTGCAGCGCAGGCGAGCAGCAGCCGACATGGACCTGAAACGCGCAGCATCGACCCCTTTCCGTTCGCGCCGAACCTAGGGCGGCGCGGGCGGGGCTATCGTGCAAAGCCGCGTCGGCCTTGTGGCGAATATGACGAAATCGGGTCAGGCGGCGGCATGTTATGCCGCGTGGGTCAGAACCAGAACCGGATGCCCATGACCAGGCTGGTCGCCGACGCGCGCTCGCCTTCCGCACGGGCGAGGCGGGCCGTGTCGCCGAACTTTCGTTCCCAGTTCACGCCCACATAGGGCGCGAATTCGCGCGCGATCTCGTAGCGCAGCCGCAGGCCCAGCTCGATGTCGGACAGGCCCGACCCGACGCCGATCTCCGGCACGTCCTGCGCCGCGAGATTGACCTCGACCGCCGGTTGCAGGATCAGCCGCTGGGTGATGCGCTGGTCGTAGCTGCCCTCCAGCCGCAGATGCGCGTCGCCCTTGTGCGACAGGAAAAGCTGCCCTTCGGCCTCGAACCAGTAGGGCGCGAGACCCTCGATCCCGATCGTGGCGTAGGTTCGCTCGGGCTGCGGCCGGAAATCCTGCCGCACGCCGCCGATCATGTTCCACCACGGGTCGATGGCGCGGCTGTAGAGCGCCTGCACCTCCGCGCTTTCGAGCGCGCCGCCGACCACGCCTTCGCCCTCCGACTTGATGGCGAGCCGGTCGATGTCGCCGCCGATCCAGCCTTCGCCCTCCCAATGATAGCTGTCGCGGCCCTTCTGGGCGCGATATTCCAGGCGGTCGACCATCAACTGCGAATAGGCCATGCCCCCATGTTCGCGCGTCATGGCGGACCGGGCGCGGGCCATGACGGCGGGATCGTAGAAGGCGTCGGCGGCATGATCGGCCGGGACGGGCGGGGGCGTGCCCTTTGCTATGGCACTGTCCGCGGCGCCCATCGCATGACCGGCATGGGGATCGGCGGTCGGGGGCGTTTCGCTCTGCGGCATCCCATGCGCGCCATGGCCCATCTGGCTATGGTCCATCGTCTGCGCCTGCGCCGGCAGCGCGACGCCGAGCAGCGCGATCGCCACCACGCGCCTCATGCCGCGCCCCCTTCGTGCCGGACGGTCACGACCCGCATCATCCCGGCATGCATGTGCATCAGCATATGGCAGTGAAACGCCCAGTCGCCGATCGCGTCGGCGGTCAGGTCGAAGCTGACCTTGCCGCCGGGCAGCACATTGACCGTATGTTTGCGCGGATTGGCCGCCGCGTCCTCGCCGGTCACGAGCTGGAAGAAATGGCCGTGGATATGGATGGGGTGGGGCATCATCGTGTCGTTGATCAGGGTGACGCGCACCCGCTCCATATGGCGGAAGGCGATGGGCTCGGCCCCTTCCGACAGCTTCACCCCGTCGAACGACCACATATATCGCTCCATGTTCGCGGTCAGGTGAATGTCGAGCGACCGGGTCGGCGGGCGCGTGTCGCTGTTGGGCTCCAGCGCTTTCAAGTCCGCATAGGTGAGCACGCGATGGTCGACATCCTCCAGGCCCGTGGGCCGGTCGGCGGTGCGGTCGGCGGGCATGGCGGACAGGGTGGCGACGCCCGGCCCCATCGGCACATCGGGCGCGACCGAGGGGTCGAGCATCTTCATGGCATGCCCGCTCATGCTGTCATTGGCGGGCTGGCTCAAATCGATGACACCATTCTGGCCCATGTCCATGCCGCTCATGTCCATGCCCATGTCCTTCATCGTGAGCAGCGGGCGCTGGCGCAGCTCCGGGATCGGCGCGACCATGCCGATCTGCGGCGCGAGCGTCGCGCGGACGAGGCCGGAACGGTCGATCGCCTCCGCGATCAGGCCATAGGGCTTCGCTTCGGGCGGCTGGACGATGACGTCATAGGTTTCGGCGATGCCGATCTGGAACTCGTCGGTCTCGACCGGCTGGACATGCTGGCCATCGCACTGGACGACCGTCATGGGGAGGCCCGGCACCCGCACGTTGAAATTGGTCATGGCGGACGCATTGACGATCCGCAGCCGCACCCGCTCGCCCGGTGCAAACAGGCCGGTCCAGTTTTCGCTCGTGCCATGGCCGTTGACGAGGAAGCTGTAGGTGGAGCCGGTGACGTCGGAAATGTCGGTGGGGTCCATCCGCATCCTGCCCCACTCGATCCGTTCTTTCAGGCTCTGGTCCCTGCCCGCGAGAAGGCCGGCCAGCGTCTGCTTCTGGAAATTATGATAGCCGCCCATCTGCTTGAGGCGCTTCAAGAGAATATGCGGGTGGACCGGCGACCAGTCCGACAGGACGATCACATGCTCGCGATCCGCCTGCACGGGATCGGGGCCGGCGGGGTCGATGACGATCGGGCCATAATGGCCCATCGCCTCCTGCATGCCTGAATGGCTGTGATACCAGTAAGTGCCCGACTGGCGGATGGGAAATTCATAGGTGAAGGTTTCGCCGGGCCGGATGCCGGGAAAGCTGATCCCCGGCACGCCGTCCATCTGGAACGGGACGATCAGGCCATGCCAGTGGATCGACGTATCCTCCTTCAGCCGGTTGGTGACGGCGAGGCGCACGGTCTGCCCTTCCTTCAGGCGGATGAGCGGGGCGGGCAGGGTGCCGTTCACGGTGATGGCATGGGCCGACCGGCCGCCGGTGGCGAAATGGCTTTCCCCCACGGTGAGCGCGATCGTGTCGCCAGACAGCACATCCGGGGTGGGGCGCAGGCCCGCCGATCCGCTGCGCGCCCAGGCGGGACAGGCCTGCGCCAGCGTGAGCGCGGCGGCGCCCTTCATCAGGGCGCGACGATCGAAAGTCAGGGAAGCCATGCCCCCTTTACGCGGCAGGCGGGCTAATCCCTCAATATTTCGTTCAGCTTCGCGCGGGCGCGGTAGAGGCGGGTCTCGATCGCCTTCGGGGTCACGCCCAGCACCGCGCCCGCCTCGATCTGGCTCATCCCCTCGATCGCGCAGAGCAGCAGCGGGTCTTTCAATGTCTCGGGCAAAGCGGCGACGGCGGCGTTGATGCGGGCGAGCGCGCGCGCCGACTCCAGCGCCTCCTCCGGCGTCGCCGCCTCATCGCCTATGTCGGATGCCTCGTCGATCGGCCGCGCCCCGGTGAAGAAGCGCCGCACCGCCCGCCGCCGCGCCCAGTCGCGGCACTTGTTGAGCGCGATCCGCGCGATCCAGACGCGGAAGGGCCGCATTCCGTCATAGCGGGCGAGCGCAGCGAAGGCGGCGACGAACGCCTCCTGCGTCACGTCCAGCGCCTCGTCCGCGTCGCCGACATGGCCGCGCGCGAGCCGATACACCGCGTCGCGATGGCGCTGCATCAGCCCGGCATAGCCTGACTGATCGCCCGCCAATGCGCGGGCGACGAGCGCGCGATCTTCGGGATCGGCGGCGCTCACCGTCAACGCTGGGATTGGTCGGGCTGGGTCAGCGCCTTGACGATGGCGGCGTCGAACCGCGCCGCCTGATCGGGGCGCAGCACGCCGCGCATCGCGAAGATGTGCCGCAGCGTCTCCTTCTGGAGTTCTCCCATGACATGATGCGACCGGTCGACCGCCGCGCCGACCTTCGGGCCATAGCCATGCTCGGCGGCGATGGCGTCCGCCAGCCGCCGGTTGTCGGCGCGCATCTCCGCCTCCAGGGTCGCGCGCCGCTTGGCAAAGGACGTTTCCAACGCATGGATGCGCGCCTCCTGCGCCGGGTCGAGCGTCAGCCGCTCGTGCAGCAGCGCATGGACCTCGCTCTCGACCCTAGGCGCGGGCGTCATCCAGGCGCGCGCCACCAGCACGGCGGCGAGCGCGGCGGCGAAGGCCACCAGCGCCACGAGCAGATAGCGACCCGCGCTCATTGGCCGGCGCTCACTGGCCGAGCAGGCGCGAAGGCGCATAGTCGGACATGCCGATCGGCACGGGCGACGCCTGCGCCGGGGCGGAAGGCAGGACGCTGCCCGCCCAGCCGATGCCGATCGCCAGCAGCCCCGCCAGCGCCAGGCTGCGCCGCGCCGCCACCTGCTCACGCCGCCGCGCGACGCCCGCGATCACCGCGCCGTCGATCTGCGTCAGCCGCGCGTCGGTCGGCATGGCGCGCATCGCGTCCAGCATCGCGTCGAGGTCGCTCATCGTCATCGTCTCCATATTCCCGCACTTGCATACGCGCACCGCGCGCCGATCCCTCGCCAGAAATTATGCGCCGCAGATGAGGGGGCGGGCAAGTCAATGCGTAAAGCCTCTTATCCATGCCTTTCGGAGACTGTCCCATGAAGCGTTCGTTCGTCGCCCTGTTTGCCGCCGCCGCCATCGCCCTGCCGGGCGTCGCCGCCGCGCACAGCAAGCTGCTCTCGTCCAGCCCCGCCGCCAACGCGACCGTCGCCAAGCCGACCAAGCTGACGCTCACCTTCTCCGAAACCTTCCTCGCGCCGATGAGCGGCGTGGACCTCACCATGACCGGGATGCCCGGCATGGCCGATCATCCGCCGATGCAGATCAAGGGCTTCAAGACCAGCGTCGAGGGCAAGACCATGACCGTCACCCTGCCGCGCGCGCTGCCCGCAGGCAGCTACGACCTCAAATGGCACATCGTCGGCGCGGACCAGCACAAGATGGAAGGCGGCTACAGCTTCAAGGTCAAGTAAGCCGACATGGGCGAGGGGGCGCTGATCGCCGCGCGCTTCGCGCTGATGATGGACCTCGCGCTGCTTCTGGGCCTGCCTTTGTTTTGGTGGGTCATGGGCAGGGCGGGGCGGGGGGCGGCCGCTGCCTGGCTGGCGCTCGGCGGGCTGCTCCTGTCCGCCTTCTGGCTGGTCGCCAGCACGGCGGCGATGACCGGCACGTCGGTCTTGGCCCCTGACTGGGCAAGCGTCGCGGTGCTGCTGACGATGACGCCGATCGGCCCGGTGCTGGCGGTGCGCGCCTGCGCCCTGCTGCTCGCGCTCCTGCTGGCGCTGGCCGGGCGCCTGCGGCTCGCGATCGTGCCGTCCGCGCTCGCCGTGGCGACTTTGGCCTGGACCGGCCATGCCGGCGCGACCGAGGGGCTGGCCGGCACGCTCCACCGCGCCGCCGATATCGCGCATGTCTGGGCCGCTTCGGCCTGGATCGGCGCGCTCGCGGCGCTGCTTCACGCGGCGCTGCGACTTCGCCAGGGTCATGATCCCCGCCCCGTCGCGGCCATGCTGGCGCGCTTTGCGCTGATGGGGACGCTGGTGGTGGCGACGCTCGTCGTCAGCGGGGCGGTGAACCTCATCCTGATCACCGGTCTGGTGGAAATGACAAAGCTGCCGGGCAGCCGCTACGGCTGGTTGCTCGCCGCGAAGCTGCTGCTGTTCGCGCTGATGCTCGGCCTAGCCGCCGCCAACCGCTGGCGGCTGACGCCCGCGCTGGAGCGCGGCGGCGACGGCGCGCTTCGCCATCTGCGCTGGTCGCTGCTGGTCGAAACCAGCGCCGCCGTCGCCATCATCGGCCTCGTCGCCTGGCTCGGGACTCTCGATCCGATGGCGTAGCATGGTCGGCGGGGTTCGACTCCGGCTGTTCTGACCTGGCGGGCCGGCGATACCGGGCGCCTGTCGCCTATAGCCCGAGCGCCAGTTGCTCTCCGGCCGCATCCGCCTCTTCCCCCTCCAGATTATGCACCCCCAGCCCCAGCAGCCGCGCGCCCATCCGCAGCGGGAGCTGCGCCAGCAGCAGGTCGCGCCCGACCTGCGCCAGCAAGTCGCGCGACCGCACCGGCGCGGCGAAGCTGCGTGACCGGGTGATGATGCGGAAGTCGGCGAACTTCACCTTCAGCACCACCGTCCGCCCCCAGGCATCGGCCTTCTCGATCCGCCCCCAGAGATTGTCGGCGATCCGGTCGAGCTGTTCCACCAGCGCCGCTTCCTCGGTCAGGTCATCGAAGAAGGTATCCTCCACGCTCACCGACTTGCGCCCCTCGCGCTCGCGCACCGGCCGATCGTCCTGGCCCCGCGCGGCGCGGTAATAATAGTCGGCGGCGCTGCCGAAATGCGCCTGGAGGAAAGCCATGGTCCGCGCGCGCAAATCCGCGCCGGTTTCGATCCCCAGCGCCTGCATCCGTTTCGCCGTCACCGGCCCCACGCCATGGATGCGCCGCACCGGCATCGCCGCGATGAAATCCGCGCCCTCATGCGGCCGCACGACGCAGATGCCGTCGGGCTTGTTCTGGTCCGACGCGAGCTTGGCGATCAGCTTGTTGTAGGAGACGCCGGCCGACGCGGTAAGGCCGGTCTCCGCGCGGATCATCGCCCGGATCTGCCGCGCCACCTCCGTCGCCGACGCGATGCCGGGCTTGTTCACCGTCACGTCCAGATAGGCTTCGTCGAGCGACAATGGCTGGACGATGTCGGTAAAGCGGCTGAAAATCTCCCGCACCTGGCCCGACACGGCGCGATACACCTCGAATCGCGGCCGCACGAAGATGAGGTCCGGGCACAGCCGCCGCGCCCGCCCGCCCGGCATCGCCGACCGCACGCCGAACTTGCGCGCTTCATAGCTGCACGTCGCCACCACCCCGCGCGGCCCGCCCCCGCCCACCGCGATCGGCAGCCCGCGCAGCGACGGATCGTCACGCTGCTCGACCGACGCATAGAAGGCGTCCATGTCGATATGGATGATCTTGCGCACGGGCGAGTCCATGGATGCGCTCTATGCCATGACCCGGAACGAAAGGGAAACGCTGCGGCACCCCGCTCAGGGGAGGACGCGCAAATGCCCGAGCAGCGCCTCCAGATGGGCGCGGCTGATGCGGCTCCACACATTATAGGTGCACGCCTGCCCGCCGACGCGCAGATAGGCGACCGACTCCATCCCGTTGCCCTCGGGATTCCCGGTCGGATAGGGCTGCGCCCCCGACAGTCCGTAGCCCGCAAAGCTGGGTGCGGGCAGCGTGTCTATCTCCATCCGATAGGGCCATTGCTTCGCCAGCCGCGCCCGCTGCGCCTCGGCTGGCGCGCGATCCTGCGGCAGCACGCCCGGCCCGGCAAAGCCGTAGGCGCTACGCCGTCCCGGCAGATCGAAGGCAACGCCCCATCCGCCGCTGAACTCGGCCCGTCGCGCGGCACCGTCCGCGCCGGCGTCCGACACCAGCGCCAGCGGAGCGCAGCCCACCTTGGCTTTTGCCTTGGCCCACTCGGCGCGGGCGATGCTTTCCCCGACAAGCATAGGTCGGGGCAGCGGGGCGACAGGCGGCGACGACGGTTGCGCGACATGTGCGCCGGTCTCCGACGTCTTGCCAGCCTTCCCGGCCTCGACCGCGCGCTCTTGGGCCGGTGGCGGCGAGTTGCCACCGTCACATCCCGCCACTAGCGCCGCAATGGCCATCATCATCGTCATCGACCGCATCCGGCATCGACGCCGGAGCCGCCGATCGGGTTCCCTCACCCCTTCCCCTTCAGTCCCAGCAGCGCGGCGAACGGGCTGGCCTGTTCCTCGCTCAGCACGCCCGCCGCCTTCAGCACCGCGTCCGCGTCCGGCGACCGGGGGTAGGGGGTCATCGCCAGCGCCATCGTCTCGGCCACCGCCTCGCCCATGTCGATCGCCTGCCCGTCATAGCCGATCGTGTCGACATCCTCCGCGTCCAGCTCCAGTTCTTCGCCCTCGGCCGCTTCGCTCTCGACCACGAACCGCAGGGAAAAATCAGTGTCTACCGTCTCGGGCACCGGCTCGCCGCTCGCGATGCAGGGCTGGGCCAGCGCCGCGCGCACGCGCCCGCGCGCCACGATTGCGCCGGCCTCCTCGTTCAGCGCATAGTCCGCCTCCAGCCGGTCGAGCGCCAAAAGCCCGAACCGCTTCGCCAGCGCGGCCCGCTCCGCGTCGCTGGCCTCGATATGCGTCTCCCCCGTCAGGCGCTTCACCTGATCGGCCCGCACCACGCGCGAAAATTCCGGCGTCCCGCTCATCCGAGGTCTCCCGCCAGCAGCGCCTCGCGCGTCATACAGCCGATCCGCACCCAGCGCGCCCGCAGCGCGCCCTCGACATGCGCCACCGCCTGCGCCGGCACATCGGCCCCGCGATAGAGGTTGCGCCGCAGCACCCTGTCCAGCGCATCGTCACCGCTGAGCGCCGCGCGATAGGCGCTGATCCGCCCGCCCAGCGCGCTGATCATCCGCCCGACATGCTTGCCCACGACCACGTCGCCAATCCCCTCCTGCCGCAACTGCCCGTCCATATCGTCGACGAACAACTCGGTCAGCCAGACGCTCTCCTGAGCGGCGCCCAGTTGCTCCAGCCGTATCAGCGCCTGCGCCAGCACAGCGACGATCATGTCGAACCGCCCGTCCAGCGTATCGGGCACCTGCCCGTCCAGATACCAGTGCGGCTGCCGCCCCTCGGCGACCACGGCGCGGTAGAGCGGCAGCAAGCCTTCGCGCGGATCGCTCCGGCCCAAAAGGCGATTCAGAAAGGAAGAGGCAGGCATGATGAGGCGCTTCTGTTGAAAAGGGGGATGTTCGCGCCCCTTGCCGGGGGCCGCGCATTTCCATATTGATCGCTGCGTCGCCCAATGCAACAGCGGCGTCTTGAGATTAAAGCGTATCGCGGGCGCGCCCCCGCAGGAGATATACATGCCCCAGTTCAGCCGCCATGACCGCCGCGGGCGCGTGATGATCGCGATCGGCTTGGCCACGCTGCTGGTGGGCACCTCCGCCTGCACCCGCATCCGCACGCATCAGGGCTATCAGGTCGACAAGCTGCTGGTGGATTCGGTGCAGCCCGGCATCGACAATCGCGCTTCGGTGGAAGGGACGCTAGGCCGTCCCAGCTTCGTGTCGCAATTCGGCCAGCAGGACTGGTATTATGTCTCGCGCAACATGCGTCAGCTTGCCTTCGCCAATCCCAAGCCGGTCGACCAGACCGTGCTGCGTGTCCGTTTCGATCCCGCCGGCAATGTCGTCGCGGTCGATCGCATGGGGCTGGAGCAGGTCGCGCGCATCTCGCCCGCCGGCGACAAGACGCCGACGCTTGGCCGCCACCGCAGCCTGTTCGACGAGATCTTCGGCAATATCGGCGCGGTCGGCGCGGGCGGCATGGGCGGCGGCAATGCCGGCCCCAATGGCGGCGGCCCGAACGGCAGCTAAGGGGCAAATCATCCTCCTCTTACAGCGGAGGATCGACACCACTCAGCCTGATCAAACGCCTAATCCACGCCCCCACGCCGCCGCTCGATCCGATGCGTCATCGTATCGAGCAGCCACAGCGCGAGTTCGATCACCCCGTCGGGCACATCCTTCATCAACGCTTCGCGCATCGTCTCCAGCCTTTCCTCGATCCGCCCGGCAAGCGCGCTACCCGTCGGCGTCAGCGCGACGATCTTGGCCCGCCCATCATCGGGGTGCGGACTGCGCTCCACCAGCCCCGCCGCTTGCAGCCGGTCGATCGTCCGCACCAGAGAGGGCGGGGCGATGCCGATCGCCTCGGCCAGTTCCGCCTGCGTCGGATCCGGCCCCAGCCGATCGATGGTGACGAGGCACCATCCGGCGCTGTCGGACACGCCCATCTCGGCCAGCGCCGCGTCCGCCATCACGCGCCATCCGCGCGCGACACCCTGCACCGCAGGCACCAACGCGCGCCGCATTTCGGCCAAGTCCTTATCCATTCCGCCAACCTGCATATAATGTTCCCCGGCGAACGCCGGGGCCCAGGGTGCGAGGCGCTGCCCATGGACTAACGCCCCACCTCAACCATTAGTTAGCTACCTAAAGGAAAAAACGCACCCGCGTATAGCTGTACAACTCGCTGTACAAATCACCGAAAAGGGGCGCTCCGGTCCTCCCGAAGCGCCCCTTTTTCCAAGCCCGAAAGCCGGCCGGCGTCAGGCCCGCCGCGTCCCCGAAAAGGCCGACGCCCCGAACGCGCCGAGCTGCATCGTGCCGCTGATGCTGTCGCCTGAAACCTCGGCCTCGCACTCCAGCGTCATCGGCATCGGCATGGTCATTTCCATTTTCCATGTGAGCTTGCTCCCCGCGACCTGCCCGTCGACCACATCGAGCGATCCCATCATCCCGGCGAACGTGCCGTTGAAGCGGTCGCCGCTGCTGATGACGGTGAATACGCCCTTCTGGTCGCCCATCGGCGTCTTGGCCACGCAATCATAAGCGCCATCCACGCTAGTCATCTCAATTCTCCCAAAAAATAGTCCGTTCGTGCTGAGTAGGGGCTGAGCGAAGTCGAAGACCCGTATCGAAGCATTTGTGCCAAGGCCGGGGCCTTCGACACGCCATTTCGACTTCGCTCAATGGCTACTCAGGACGAACGGAGAAATGTTGATTTACCGCCGCACGTTCTAATCAGCCAATGTGCCCGTTTCCACCGGCAGCCCCACCGCGTCAAGCTGCGGCCGCACCAGCTTGGCATCGCCCACCACGACCCAGATCAGCCGGTCGGGATTGATCGCCTCGCGCGCCGCCTTGTCGAAATCGGCGGCGGTCATCGCGCGGTAGGTCTTGGGCAGCGTCTCATAATAATCGTCGGGCCGGCCGATCAGGTCGTTCCGCATCATCGCCGTCAACAGTTCCGACGACGTTTCGAAACTGCCCGGCAGCGAAAGAATCTGGCTGTTGATCGTCTGGTTGCGCTCGACCTCGGTGGTGCCCTTGGTCGTCAGATACTCGCTCATATCCTTGCGGACCGCGACGATGGACTCGCCTGTCTTGTCGGTCTGGACCGGGGCATAGACCAGCAGCGGGATCGTATCCTTGACCCCCGACAGCACCGTGCCCACGCCATAGGCCCAGCCCTTGGTCTCGCGCAGGTCCATCCACAGCCGCGAGGAGGTGGAACCGCCCAGCACTTCGTTGGCGGTCTGGAGCGTCACCGGATTGTCGGTGCCCTTCTTGTCGGTCAGCAGCCCGGCCAGAATCATCGATTGCGGACTTTGCGGCTTGTCGATCAGCACGATGCGCGCCGGCCGCATCATCTTGTCCATGCGGAACGCCTTGACCCCCTTGGCCGCCGCCGGCGCCTTCCAGTCGCCGAAGCGCTTTTCGAGCAGCGGCATCAGTTCGGCCAGCGTCGTGTCGCCCGCTGCGAAGATGGTAGCGTTGTCGGGCCGCAGCCACTTGTCGTGGAAGCCGGTCAGGTCCGCCCGCGTCACGGCCTTGACCCCGGTCTCGGTGCCGGAGCCGGTGAAGGGGATGCCGTAGGGATGCGCCTGTCCATAGAGCAGGGGCGGCAGCATCCGCTGCGCGATCGCCATCGGCTCGGTCTTCTCGGCCTTGATCCGGGTGAGTATCTGCCCGCGCAGCCGTTCCACTTCCTCGGGCTTGAACGCGGGGTTGCGGATCACGTCCGCCAGCAGGCCGAGCGACGCATCCAGATTGGGCTTGAGCGCGAACAGGCCCACCGAGGTGCGGTCCATGCTGTTGGCCGCGCTGATCGTCGCGCCCAGCCGTTCCTGCTCTTCGGCGATCTGCTTGCCGGTGCGGGTCGTCGTGCCTTCATCGAGCAGCGCGGTCGTCAGCCCCGCCGTGCCCAGTTTCGCCTTGTCGTCCGCCGCATTGCCCGCGTCGAAGCCGACAGAGACGCGCACGGTCGGCACGGCGGTGCGCCGCGCGAACACGACCTTGATCCCGTTCTTCAGCGTCGCCCGCTCGACATCGGGGAAGTCCAGATCCTTGACCGGCTCGATCGGCGGCTCGGCGATCTTGGTCGGGGCGGGGGGGCTGCCCGCGGCCGGAGCCGGGGCGCCGGGCTGCTGGAAATAGGCGGGATGATGGGTCGCCTCGCCGCCCTTCGCATTGCCCGCCAGCGCATTGTCCGCCGCGCTCCGCTCGCCCGGCGACACCGTCAGCCGCAGCACCGGCCGTCCCAGCCACTTTCGCGCCGCCGCGCTGACCGACTCAGGCGTTGCGGCGGCATAGATGGCGAGATCCTTCTTATATTTCTCGGGATCGTTGGAATAGACCGCGCCCTCGGCCAGCGTCACCGCCTTGCCCGAAAAGCCGCCGACCTTCTCCAGCCCGGATATGGTGCCCGACGCTTGCTGCGTGGCGGCGCGCAGCACCTCGTCGGCGGTCGGTCCCTTGGCGAGATAATCGGCCAGCAGCTGGTCCAGCCGCTTGCCCACCGCCACCGCGTCCACGCCCGGCTTCACATCGACCGTAATCTCGACCATGCCCAGCTTCTCGAACGGCTGGACGCTGGCCTTGGCCGCCACCGCCACCTTTTCGTCGCGCACCAGGATATTGTCGAGCCGCGAGGAAGCGAGGCCGCCGAAGATCGACAGCGCCAGGTCGAGCTGCGGCAGCTCGGGCGAATTCAGCCCCGGTACGATCCAGTTGCGATAGAGACGGGTGGCCGCGACATTGTCGTGCATCGTCACCTCGGCGTCCTTCGCCAGCGTCGGCACGGTCGCATCGACATCCTGCGGCGCGGGACCGGCGGGAATATTGCCGAACCACTTCTCGACCTTGGCCTTGGCGCTCGCCACGTCGATGTCCCCGGCCAGCACCAGCACGGCGTTGTTGGGGCCGTAATGGGTCTTGAACCAGCTCTGCACGTCGGTCAGGCTGGCGGCATTCAGGTCCGCCATCGACCCGATGGTCGAGTGGCGATAGGGATGCCCCTCGGGCAGCAGCGCGGCGAGCTGGGCATATTCGACCAGGCCATAGGGCTCATTCTCGCCCATCCGCTTCTCGTTCTGCACGACCCCGCGCTGGGTATCGAGCTTCACCTGGGTCACCGCGCCCAGCAGATGCCCCATGCGGTCGCTTTCAAGGAACAGCGCCCGGTCGAGCGCGCCGGTCGGCACCGTCTCGAAATAGTTGGTGCGGTCGAACCAGGTCGTCCCGTTCCAGTCGGTCGCGCCGATATCCTCCAGCCGCCCGAAGAAAGGCCCGTCGGCATTTTCCGAACCATAGAACATCAGATGTTCGAACAGATGGGCAAAGCCGGTCTTGCCCGCCGGCTCGTGCCGCGACCCGACATGATACCAGATCGACACGCCCACGATCGGCGCCTTGCGGTCGGTATGGACGATGACGCGCAGCCCGTTCGCCAGCCGGAACTCCTCATAGGGGATGTCCACCTTCGATACGAGGCTGGACAGCGGCGCGGGCGCGGCGGTGGCGGTCGCGCTCTGCGCCAGGGCATGGGCGGGCGTCAGGGCGAGGGCGGACAGCCCGGCCATCAAAGTCAGGCGGCGCGAGGAGCGGGACAGGATCATGACAGGGCCTTCTGCGAAAAAGCGTGTGGACCAACGGCACGGACGCGCCGCAACTGCCCGCACCATAGCGGGGCGTGGTAGCGGCGCAATACGCTTCGATGGGCCACCGCGCCGTCCCGCGCGATAATCTTGTCGCAACCCTTGTGTTGTTTTTCGGCAACACTACATCTCGCCCAGAAAGTGAGAGTGGGACCGCCATGAACCTCGAGAAATTCACCGATCGCGCCAAGGGCTTCCTCCAGTCGGCGCAGACCGTCGCCATCCGCATGAGCCATCAGCGGATCGGCCCGGAGCATTTGCTGAAGGCACTGCTGGAGGATGAACAGGGCATGGCGTCCGGCCTCATCAAGGCGGCTGGCGGAAACGCGTCCACGGCGCTGCGCGAAACCGACGCAGCGCTCGCCAAGGTGCCGTCTGTCTCGGGCAGCGGCGCGCAGCAGACGCCTGGCCTCGACAATGACGCTGTGCGCGTGCTCGATACCGCCGAGCAGGTCGCGCAGAAGGCGGGCGACAGCTTCGTGACGGTGGAACGACTGCTGCTCGCCCTGACCCTCGCCACCACCACCGCCGCGGGCAAGGCGCTCGCCGCCGCCGGGGTGAAGCCCGATGCGCTCAACGCCGCCATCAACCAGCTGCGCGGCGGCCGCACCGCCGACACGGCGGGCGCGGAGGATCGCTACGACGCGCTCAAGAAATTCGCCCGCGACCTGACCGAAGCGGCGCGCGCGGGTAAGCTCGATCCGGTCATCGGCCGCGACGAGGAAATCCGTCGCACCATCCAGATCCTCGCCCGCCGGACCAAAAACAACCCCGTCCTCATCGGCGAACCTGGCGTCGGCAAGACCGCCATTGCCGAGGGGCTCGCGCTCCGCATCGCCAATGGCGACGTGCCCGACACGCTCAAGGATCGCACCTTGATGGCGCTCGACATGGGCTCGCTCATCGCTGGCGCCAAATATCGCGGCGAGTTCGAGGAGCGGCTGAAGGGCGTGCTCGACGAAGTGAAGGGCGCCGAAGGGCAGATCATCCTCTTCATCGACGAGATGCACACGCTGATCGGCGCGGGCAAGTCCGAAGGCGCGATGGATGCCGGCAACCTGCTCAAGCCCGCCCTGGCACGCGGCGAGCTGCACTGCATCGGCGCGACCACGCTGGACGAATATCGCAAATATGTGGAGAAAGATCCCGCGCTCCAGCGACGGTTCCAGCCCGTCTTCGTCGGCGAACCCACGGTCGAGGACACGATCTCGATCCTGCGCGGCATCAAGGACAAATATGAGACGCACCACGGCGTCCGCATCGCCGATAGCGCGATCGTCTCTGCCGCGACCCTCTCCAACCGCTACATCACCGATCGTTTCCTGCCCGACAAGGCGATCGACCTGATGGACGAGGCCGCCTCGCGCATTCGCATGGAGGTGGAGAGCAAGCCCGAGGAGATCGAGACTCTCGACCGCCGCATCATGCAGCTCCAGATCGAGCGCGAGGCGCTGAAGAAGGAAAGCGATCAGGCGTCGAAGGACCGGCTCGCCGCGCTCGAAGCCGACCTCGCCAATCTGGAGCAGCAGTCGGCCGAACTCACCCAGCGCTGGCAGGCGGAAAAGGACAAGATTGCCGGCGAAGCCAGGCTAAAGGAACAGCTCGACGCCGCGCGCGTCGCGCTGGAGCAGGCGCAGCGCTCGGGCGAATATGCCAAGGCGGGCGAGCTGCAATATGGCACCATCCCGACGCTGGAAAAGCAGCTGGAGGAAGCGCAGTCCGCTTCCAAGGGTGCGATGTTGCGCGAGGAGGTGACGCCGGAAGACATCGCCGCCGTCGTCAGCCGCTGGACCGGCATCCCGGTCGACCGGATGCTGGAGGGCGAGCGCGAGAAGCTGCTCAATATGGAAGCCGAACTCGGCAAGCGCGTCATCGGTCAGGCCGATGCGGTCAAGGCCGTATCGACCGCCGTCCGCCGGTCCCGCGCCGGGCTGCAAGACCCCAACCGCCCGCTTGGTTCCTTCCTGTTCCTGGGGCCGACGGGCGTCGGCAAGACGGAGCTAACCAAGGCGCTCGCTGGCTTCCTGTTCGATGACGACAGCGCGATGGTCCGCATCGACATGAGCGAGTTCATGGAGAAGCATTCGGTCGCCCGCCTGATCGGCGCGCCGCCGGGCTATGTCGGCTATGAGGAAGGCGGGGTGCTGACCGAGGCCGTCCGCCGCCGCCCCTATCAGGTCGTCCTGTTCGACGAGGTCGAAAAGGCGCACGGCGACGTGTTCAACATCCTGCTTCAGGTGCTGGACGACGGCCGCCTGACCGACGGACAGGGGCGCACAGTCGATTTCACCAACACGATCATCGTGCTCACCTCCAACCTTGGCAGCCAATTTATCGCGTCGCTGGGCGACGATGATCCGGTGGAAAAGGTCGAGGATCAGGTGATGGACGTGGTCCGCGCCCATTTCCGGCCTGAATTCCTGAACCGGCTGGACGAGATCATCCTGTTCCACCGCTTGGGGAGCAGCCACATGGCCCCGATCGTCGACATTCAGGTCGCGCGCATCGGCAAGCTGCTCAAGGACCGCAAGATCAGCCTGGACCTGACCGACGGCGCGCGGGCGTGGCTGGGCCGCGTGGGTTATGACCCGGTCTATGGCGCGCGACCCCTGAAGCGCGCGGTCCAGCGCTACCTGCAAGACCCCCTCGCCGACCTCATCCTGCGCGGCGAAGTGCCCGACGGGGCAACGGTGCGGGTCGAGGATGGCGATGGCGCTTTACGGCTGGAGGTGGCGTGACAGCTGCGGGCCGGCTCTCTTCCGAGTGCCGGCCCGGTCTGGCTTAGCCGTTGGGGTTCATCCCCGCGCGGCTGCGTGTAATCAGGTCGTCGGCGTCACGATTCTGCTGCTCGCTCGTCGCCCGCCATTCCGCGTTCGTCCGACAGACGCGCTCTTTCCGCACCAGCGATCCGGTGACCGCCAGCCGCTTGCAGCGTGTCGCGTTCGGATCGTTTCGGTCCAGCTTGGGCTTGTCCTCGGCCATAGCCGGCAGGGCGATCGCAAACAGACCGGACGCAATAATCAACTTCGCAGCACGCATTCTAAAAGTCTCCCGAAAGGACGGCCGGGCTTTTCCTGCGCGCGCCGCCGGTTAGATGCCCGCCATCATGGTCTTGCTGGCATCGGCCGTCGCATAGAATTGCTTCAACAGCATCTGTTCTTCAAGCGACAAATGCGGATTCCAGACATCGAATATCAGCACCACGCGCAAATGATCGCTGTCGTTCCAGGCTTCATGGTCGATCGTGTCGTCGAAGGCGAAAGCCACGCCCTCTTCCCAGACGCGCGTTTCGCCTCCGACACGAAAGCGGCACCCCGGCGGAACGATCAGCGGCAGGTGGATGATCGCCCGGGTGTTGGTCACCCCGCTATGGGCGGGAATATGGCTGCGCGGCTTGAGAAGCGAGAAGAAGGCGGACGGGGCGCGGCCGGGGATATCCGCCCGCGGCAGCGCCTCCAGCGCCGCGACGGTCTTCGGACAGGCGGCGCAGACGGCCTCGTTGCGCACGCCATATTCCCACAGGAAGGCCGCGCCCCAGTCGAGCGATCCGTCGAGCGCGGTCCACTTATTCTCGGGCGTCCCCGCCTCCTGCCTGACATAGGGGCGGACGGTGTCGCCCCTTGCGGCGACCAGCGCTAGAAACTCGTCGCGGATCGCGCCCGACTGCGCCTCCAGCTCAGCCATCCAGGGGAAGTGCGGGCGGTCGAAAAACTCGTCTGCGGGCAGGAACGGGTAATGCAGCCCCGAACATTGATTGGTGAAGATGTCGCGGCGACCAAATTCCCGGTCGAGGCACGCCTGGAAACGCCGCCGCGCTACCGGATCGGCCTGAATCAGGTTCTGCGCCACCCCCGCCTCCACGAAAGTGGCAAAGCGGGCCTGGTGATCCTGCACGAAGCGCCTCGCTTCCACCAGAATCTCCGCCAGCGCCGGCGGCACATCGGGGATGGCCGATGCCAGCGCCAGCACCTTTCCCCAGCTGTCGACCGCCCCCTGACGCTCGCCCAGCCGTTGCTGCAATTGTGCCATACGCACCTGGCCCATGAGGTTGCGCTGGTCGATCGCGAGTACATGATCGAGCGCCGCGCGCTCGCCTTCGCCCGAACCCAGGCCGCGTTCGGCCGACGCGACGTTCATCCATAGCGCCGGCTCCCGCGGATCGGCCTTGGTGGCCTCCAGAAAATAGCGCCGCGCGTCAGCATGACGGCTTTGTTCGAGCGCAATGAGGCCGAGCAGGTTGAGCGCCTGTGGCTCCCCTGGCCCCAATGCCAACGCTTGTTGCAAGGCGCGCTCCGCTTCCGCCGGCCTGCGCGCCTGCCTCGCCTCCACCGCCTGCCGCATCAGCCGCGCGACTGTCCCGTCCATGCAAGCCCCCTTGCCGATAACGGGTGCTATCATAGGTTGCTATCGGGCGTCACCAGCCCATTTGTGCGCCTGCTTGCCGATCGGGCTCCACCATGTAACAGGCAGGAAATGACCCGCCCCGTCTCTTCCGTTGCCGACATCGCCGGACAGGCCGAATGGCTGGCCCACCGCTATGATCCGGGCCATGACGCTTTTCATTTTCGCTTCGTGCCCCGTGCCCGTCATGCCGAGCTTCCCTTTCTGACCGACGCGCATCTGGGCGAGGTGGATCCTGTCGTGCTGACGGCACAGGACGCGCTCGCTCACGCGGCGGCGGCTGGCCCGGTGCATTTCATATTCCATTCGGCCTATTGCTGCTCGACCCTGCTAGCCGCCGCCTTCGACATTCCCGGCGTCGCCATGGCCCTCAAAGAGCCTGTCCTGCTCAACGATCTCGTCGGGTGGCGGCATCGCGGCGCGCAGGGCGCTCAGGTTGCCCGCGTGCTCGACCAATCCATGCGCCTGCTCGCCAGACCCTTCGTATCGGGAGAAGCGGTGGTGATAAAGCCGTCCAATATCGTCAATCCGCTCATCCCGGCTATGCTAGCGATGCGCCCCGCCACGCGGGCGCTCTTCCTCCATGCCCCCCTCGATGCCTATCTCGCCTCGATCGCGCGCAAGGGCATGTGGGGGCGGCTATGGGTGCGCGACCTGTTCGGCAAGCTGCTGCGCGAAGGCATGATCGCGCCGCTCGGCATCGCGCCGGACCAGTATCTTGCGCTGACGGACATTCAGGTCGCCGCAGCCGGCTGGCTGGCGCAACAGCATCAGTTCGCGGCCCTCGCCCGGCAGAATCCGGGGCGGGTGGCGACCCTGAACAGCGACACGCTGATCGCGGACCCTCGCACGGCGCTTGGCGCGCTGGCGGCGCTGTTTGGTTTAGCGATGGAAGCGGGCGTGATCGACCGGATCGTCGATGGTCCGATCTTCGCGCGCGACAGCAAGACCGGCGCGGCCTTCGGCCAGGCCCAGCGCGCACAGGATGCCCGGCGCGGCCAGGATCTGTTCCGCGATGAGGTCGAGAAGGTCGGCGAATGGGCACGCGCGGTCGCGCAAGGCGCGGGCATTCCGCTGGATCTGCCGGCCCCACTGCTGGCCTGACGCCCGGCCACCGCGCATAAGAAAAGGGCCGGTGTCGCCACCGGCCCTTTCTTTTATCGGATGTGAACCGCGATCAGAAGCGCAGCTTGGCGGCGACCGTGTAGCGGCGGCCCAGCGCGTCGTAGGTCGACGGATAGACGTTACCGCTATTGTAGCTGGTCGAGCCGATGGTGTTACCCACGACCTTGGGCTGGTTGTCGAGCAGGTTCTGCACGGTCAGCGTGAAGGTCAGCTCGTCCGAAGCATGGAAACGACCGGTCAGGTCGAAATAATGCTCGGCCGGAATGGTGTTGAAGTCGACCTGCTTGCCGTTGAGGGTGCCGACAAAAGCGTCGCCGTCCTCATACTTCACGCCGTCGATGTAGCGCCACAGCACCGACACGTCGAACGACTTGAACGCCAGCGTGTTGCGGACCGACCAGCTGAACTCTGGCTGGATCGAGGCGCAGTTGACCGAGTAGAGCCCCACGCAGTCGCGGTTCAACGACGTCGGCGTCGCCTGGAAGGTCGATTTGTTGGTCCAGTTGCCGATGGCGCTGAGCGACCACGTCGAGAAGCCGATATCCTTGCTGTAGTTCAGCTGAACGTCGATTCCGTCGGTGGCCAGGCGGCCCAGGTTCGACAGGGTGAGCGGAAGGCCAGGGGCCACAGCGGCTTCGCCGAACAGGGCACCCGTGCCCGGATCGCGGCGGATGCTGGTGCATGCCGGGTCGGTCGCGCTTGCCGCCGTAATATTGGCAAAACACGCTTGAACCGCGTCATCAGGAGTCGGCGAGGTTATCGCGCCGGTGATCTTGATGTTGTAATAGTCGACCGTCAGGCTGAGGCTGGGCACAGCGCTGGGCTGAAGCGTGATGCCCACGCCCCAGCTGTTCGACTTTTCCGGTCCCAGGGCGAGGTTGCCGCCGCCGGTCGAGTTTACCTGGCCGGCCGGATCGTTGATGATCGAGCCGAGCTGGGCGGCGGTTGCGCCCTGTGCAATACAGACCGCGCCCAGGTTCGCGTTCTGCGTCGGTGCGACACCGGCGCAAGGATCGTTGTCCAGGTTGGTCAGCGTGGTGTTCACAGGCGCAAACAGTTCGGCGATGTTGGGCGCGCGAACCGCACGGCTGTAATTGCCGCGGATCTTGAAGCCATCTACCGGCGCCCAGTTGCCCGCGACCTTCCACGTCGTGGTGTTGTAGCCCGAGGCGTTGGGCGCTTTGACGGTGTAGTCGGAATAGCGGATGCCCGCTTCAACCGACAGCTCGTGGAAGAAGGGCTTGTCTTGCACCAGCGGCAGGATCAACTCGCCGAAGGCTTCGTACACGTCGTAGCCGCCGTCAATATTCGGCGCTGCGCCGCCGGCACCGCCCAGATCGCCCGACTGCGACAGCAGATCGGATTCCTGGCTCGCCTTGTACCGGCGGAATTCGCCGCCGATGGCGAAGGCGATCGCGTCCGACGCCCAGGGGCTCGCCACGCCGACGTCGCCATTGATGACGCCCTTGACCTGCGCCAGCGACGTCTTGGTCGCGACCAGGCTGTTGGCGGTCAGGTAGGCATTCTGCGCGGCAGTGATCGAACCGTCCGGCCCGAAGACGTTGAGCGGCACGCACCCGTTGGTGTCGGTGAGGCAGGTGTTGGTGTTGGTCGCAAGAAGCGCTTGGCGAACGCGCGAGTTCAGCCAGTAGCCCTGCTGGGTCTGCACATTCTCTGATTCGCCATAGGCGCCCGCGATATCCCAATCGATCGTGTCGGTGATGCCGCCACGTGCGCCGATGCGATAATCGAAGAAGGTCGTAACGAAGTCCGAGATGCGCGGCCCAAGTTCAGTCGCACGACGGGACAGCGTCGTGGTAACGGTCCGGTAGTCGGGATTTGCCGTGCCGTCAGCCAGGGTCGGCTGCGCGGTCGCTGCCGCGTCGCACTGCGCCTGAGTGAAGCGCGGGGTGTAGCCGACACCCGGGTTGGTGTCGAAGGCGCAGAAGGCGTTACGCTGGGCCGCAGTAAGGTAAGGGTTGCTCAGCGGGACGACGACCGAAATCCCGAACGCGCCCGACGGAGCGATGATCGTGCTGACGGTGTTCTTCGAGAAGATGCCCTTGCTGTACACTTCCACCGCGTCGCTGACTTCGTAGCGCGCCGAGCCGAACATGTTAAAGCGTTCGAACGGCGTCTGGAAGATATTGAACGGGTTGAAGTTATAGGCGTCGAACGCAGAAGTGCCGCGGAAGCCGCCACCGGCGGCGAGAACCTGCCGGTTGCCCTGGACCGTGTTACAAGCCGGCTGGCCCGCCAGGCCGCAGCCTGTGGTGATGGAATCAGCGCCGGTCGTGTTCACGTTGGTGAAGCGCGACGGGGTCGACGTGCCCGAGCCGCCATTTGCGCCGGAGAAGGAGTCGATCGAGAAGTTCGAGAACGACCGCTGGCCTTGATAGACCGGGTCCGACTGCTGATAGCCGACCGCGAACACGACATTGCCGCGACCATCGTCGAAGTTGGCGCCGATGGTGAGGTCGGCACGGAAATAATTGCCGTCGCCCTGTTCGGTGAGCTGATTGGCGACATTCGCTTCCACGCCGGCAAAGTCCGACTTAGTGATGAAGTTCACCACACCCGAGATAGCGTCCGCACCATAGGTGGTGGAAGCACCACCGGTCAGCGTTTCGACGCGCTCGACGAGGGCGACCGGGATATTGTTAAGGTCGAAACGGCCGTTCAATTCGGCAGGCACCAGGCGGTTGCCGTCGATCAGAACGATGTTGCGGTTGGAACCCAGGCCACGCAGGTTGACGAAAGAAGCGCCGCCGTTGCCGTTGTTCACGGCCGAGCCGATGCTGGGGACAATACCCGGAATTTCACGCAGAATTTCTTCCGCAGTGTTGTTCTGCTTCAGCTCGATCTGGTCGGCGGTGGTCGTGGTCACCGGCGTGGAGCGCGCCAGGTTCGGGTTCTTGATCAGCGACCCCGTCACGATGATGGTGTCGCCTTCGGTCGCTTCGGCCGCTTGCGGCGCATCCTGCGCGAATGCTGCGGTTGCGATCAGCGACGCGCCCAGGATCGCCGGAGCGGCGCTGGCACGCAAAAGTGCCCTTTTCGAAAATGTTGTCACGGTCCAGTCCCTTGCTCTGGAGGTGGCAGATGCCTGCCACTGAAATGGCCCGTGTGGGAGGATATGGTGCCCGACAGCGATCCCCCCACATGGATCGGGCGAACCTGCGCGGGGTTATGGGCGCTGTAAAGCAGGGGAAAAGGGCAACCGTTGCTTTTGAATGCGGCTGTATCATAATTACAACACGGCAACGAAAGCGCAGTTTTACATTCGTATGGCAACAATATTGCGGGACGGCGTGGGTGGCGCGCCAAAAGCTGCGAGTTAGGCGGGAATGACGAATCTTTTGTGACCCCTTGCGGTTCACCGACGCAACGCTTGACCTGCCGCCCGGCCGGTGCATGTTAGCGTCCGTGGCAGGATCGAGGGAAAAGGGCGTCCGATGAAGCGCGCGATAATCTGGCTGGCAGGCGGCGGCATGGCGCTGCTTGGCGTATCGGTGGCCGCCGCGCCTAAGACGCAGCAGCCCCGCCCTGAAATCTTCACCAGCCTGCTCCAATGCCGCGCCATAGCGGAGGACGCCGCACGGCTAGCCTGTTTCGATCGGCAATCCGCCGCCATGGATGCCGCAGCGCAGCGCGACGAAGTCGTCGTTCTGGACAAGAGCGAACTGAAAAAGACCCGAAAGACCTTGTTCGGCTTTTCTTTCCCGAAGCTGCCTTTTCTGGGTGGCGGCGATGACGAGCAGGAGGTGGCGCGCGAGGAGGAGGGCTTCAGCCATATCGAAGCGAAGATCGCGTCGCTACGCAGCATGGGCTATGGCAAGTGGCAGATCGGGCTTGAAGACGGCGCGCAATGGGCGACGACCGAGGCCGTGACCGGCCGGGAACCCAAGGTCGGACAGATGATCGAAATCCGCCGCGCGGCCATGGGCAGCTACATGGGCAAAGTCGCGGGCGGCCGCGCCGTTCGGATGCGGCGGGTCGGCTAACCCGCCGGCATCGCCCCCGCCACAAGCAGGGGATCGATCCGCGCATCGTTCCATTTCATCCCCCAGTGGAGATGTGGCCCGGTGGCGCGGCCCGTCGCCCCGATGGCGCCGATACGCTGGCCCTGCCGCACCGCGTCTCCCACCTTCACGTCGATCCGAGACAGGTGCAAGAAGGCGCTGTTCAAGCCATGGCCATGGTCGATCATCAGCAGATGCCCCTCCAGGGTGAAGGGCTTGTCGGCGGCGGCCAGGATCACCACGCCGTCGGCCGGGGCGACCACCGGCGTGCCGGTCGCGCCCGCCACATCGACCCCGCCATGATAGGCGCCCGGCACGCCTTGGTAGACGCGCTGCGCGCCGAACAGGCCCGATACCCGTCCGACGCTGGGCCAGATAAAGCGCTGCCGCCACCCTTGCGCCTGTGTCACCATCGCCCGCGCCGCCGCGATCGCCGCCAGTTCGGGCTGGCGCAGCGCCAGAAAGGCCGCGCTGTCCTTGGTCGGACGAAGCGGGGCATCGATCCGCTCGATCCGCCAGGCGCGTGGGCCGACCTCCAGCGTTCGTTCGACGACATGCCCGTCGCTCGTCCGTGCGCTGAGCTTCGCCGCCGGCGCAGCGTCGCGATCGAAGGCGATCAGGAAGCGCCCATCGGCATCGAGCGGCACCGGCTGTCCGCCGAGCGTCAGCGCCACCGTTCCGGCAGGCGCTGTGCCCAGCATCACCCCGCCCTGCACCGCGCGTCCTTCAAAACGGAAATCGTGCGCTACCGGCGGCTGCGCCACGGCCCCGGTCGCCCATAGCAGCGCGGCGGCTCCCGCTCTCCGCATCAACCGCGTACCGCCCGCTGCTCCGCCTCGACCGACGCCTCTGCGCTGGCATAGGCTTCCTGCCGCGCGATGCTCCAGTAGCGCAGATGTTCGAGTGCGATTTTCTGCCCCGTCACCGCACAGAGCACATAATCACCCGCCTGCAACACCCGGAAGCTGTAGGGCATATAATGAAGCCGGGCGACCCGGTCGCTATTGGACATCAGCATGAGGCGGCCTTTCTGCGCGTCAGGAGAAAAGATCTTGCTGTCCCTCTTCGGAACCGCGCGCCTTACGCGCCGGACGGGAGGGAGGAGATATAGCGGGCGCTGTCGCTGGCTCAAGCGAGCGCACGGCATCGCCCACCCGCGCGCCGACCGTCCCGTCGCGGAAATGCAGCACCACTTGGCCCGCCGTCCGCGCCGCGTCCACCGATGCGACCAGGTGCCCGCCCGCCATCACCCGCGCATAGCCGCGCTCAAGCGGCAGGTCGGGATCGAGCGAGGCGAAATGGCGCGCCACCCGGTCGAACGCTGTGGCGCAGTCGCGATGCGCGCGCGTCAGATAGTCGGGCCTCAGCCGCAGCCGGCCCAGCCGCTCGGCCGCGCGAAGTAAGTGCTGCCTGAGCAGCGGCGGGCGCAGCGCCGCTCCCGCCTCGCTCAGATGCGCGCGCGCCTCCGCCAGCCGATGGCGCAGCCCGCCCGCCAGCGCGTCGGACAATTGGTCGAGCCGCTGCCGCTGGGGGCTGAGCAGTGTGTCGGGCGTCGGCATCAGCCGCGCCTGCATCTCCAGCCGTTCGCGTGCCTGCGCCGCGCTGCGCCGCACCGCTCTGCCCGACCGCAGGCCCATTTCGGTGAGGCCCGCCAGCAGCTCCGCCCGCACCGGCACCGCCATTTCAGCGGCGGCGGTCGGCGTGGGCGCACGCCGGTCGGCGGCATGGTCGCACAGCGTCGTATCGGTCTCATGCCCCACGGCCGAGATGATCGGAATGGTGCAGTCTGCAACGGCGCGGACGACGATCTCCTCGTTGAAGCTCCACAGATCCTCGATCGACCCGCCGCCGCGCGCCACGATCACCAGATCGGGCCGGGGCAGGGGGCCGCTGCCGTCCATCGCGGAAAAGCCTCGCACCGCGCGGGCCACCTGTTCGGCCGCGCCGGCGCCCTGCACCAGCACGGGCCAGACCAGCACGTCGGTCGGGCAGCGATCCGAGAGGCGATGCAATATGTCGCGGATCACCGCCCCGGTGGGCGACGTCACCACGCCGATGGTGCGCGGCAGGAAGGGGAGCGGCTTCTTGCGTTCCGGCGCGAACAGCCCCTCGGCGGCCAGCTTCGCCTTCAGCTTCTCCAGCAGCGCCATCAGCGCGCCTTCGCCTGCCAGCTCCATCCGGTCGATCACGATCTGATATTTGGACCGCCCCGGATAAGTGGTGAGCTTGCCGGTCGCGATGACTTCCACCCCGTCCTGCGCGGCAAAGGCGAGCCGTTGCGCGCCGCCCTTCCACATCACCCCGTCGATGACCGCATTGTCGTCCTTCAGGCAGAGATACAGATGCCCCGACGCCGCCCGCTTGAACCCCGAAATCTCGCCGCGAAGGCGGACATGGCCGAACCGGTCCTCCACCGTGCGCTTCAGGGACGCCGACAATTCGCTGACGGTCAGCGGCGGCGCGTTGTCGCCCGCCCGTTCCTCGGCTAACAGGCGGGCCGAACTGTCATAGGCGTCATATTCCGGGGACATGGGCGAAATGAACATCCTTCTGCTGGGCGGCGGCGGCCGCGAACATGCGCTGGCGTGGAAGCTGGCGCAATCGCCCCGGCTTTCGACCCTCTATGCCGCGCCGGGCAATCCCGGCATAGCCCAGCATGCGCGGCTGGTCGACCTCGACGCCTCGGATCATCGCGCGGTGCTGGATTTCTGCACGCGCCATTCGATCGGCCTGGTGGTGATCGGGCCGGAAGCGCCGCTGGTCGATGGCCTCGCCGACAATCTCCGCACGATGGGCGTGCCGGTGTTCGGCCCGAACAGGAAGGCCGCGCAGCTGGAAGGGTCGAAGGGTTTCACCAAGGATCTGTGCAAGCGAGCCAACATCCCCACCGCCGCCTATGTGCGCGTTACCAGCAAGGACGGGGCGATCGCGGCGCTCGACGATTTCACCCTGCCCGTCGTCATCAAGGCCGACGGGCTGGCGGCGGGGAAGGGTGTCATCATTGCTGAAACCCGCGAGGAAGCGCTTCAGGCGCTCGACTCCATGTTCTCCGGCGCGTTCGGCGCGGCGGGCGAGGAGGTCGTCCTCGAAGAATTTATGACAGGGGAGGAGGCTAGCTTCTTCGCCCTGACGGACGGCAGCGCGATCCTGCCCTTCGGTTCGGCGCAGGATCACAAACGGGTAGGCGACGGCGACACCGGCCCCAATACCGGCGGCATGGGGGCATATAGCCCGGCGCGGGTGCTGACGCCCGAACTGGAAGCGCAGGTGATCGACACGATCATCCGCCCCACCGTGGAAACGATGGCGGCGGAGGGGATGGCCTATTCGGGCGTGCTCTATGCCGGTTTGATGCTGACCGACGAAGGCCCGAAGCTGATCGAATATAATGCCCGCTTCGGCGACCCGGAATGTCAGGTGCTGATGATGCGTTTCGATGGCGATCTGGTGGACCTGCTGCTGGCCGTGGCGCAAGGGCGGCTGGCGGAACAAGAGCCGGTGGCGCTGGCCGACCGGACGGCGCTGACCGTGGTCATGGCGGCGAAAGGCTACCCTGGCACGCCGGAAAAGGGCGGCGCGATCGGCGGCATGGACGCGGCGGAAGCGCAGGGGGCCAAGGTCTTTCACGCCGGCACCGCCGATCGCAACGGAACGCTCGTCGCCAGCGGCGGCCGGGTGCTGAACGTCACCGCGACCGGCGACAGCGTCAGCGCTGCCCAAGCGGCCGCCTATGCGGCCGTCGATGCGATCGATTTTCCGACCGGGTTCTGCCGCCGCGACGTTGGTTGGAGGGAGGTCGCCCGCGAAGCGGGCTAGGGGGTTGGAGGGAGGTCGCCCGCGAAGCGGGCTAGGGGGCTGGAGGGAGGCCGCCCGCGAAGCGGGCTAAGGGGCTGGAGGGAGGTCGCCCGCGAAACGGCGTGACGCTCTTGCGGCGCGGCGTCGTCCGTTCTTAAATGGCGCAAATCATCATCAGGGGAGATAAGCGGGCGATGCAGGAATTCTTCATGGACTATGGGCTGTGGTTGCTGATCGGCCTGCTCGTGGTGATCGCCTTGGTCTTTCTCCTTTCGGGCCGCAGCAAGGCGGAGCGCACCACCGACGCTTCGCCGACGTCAGTCGACGTCGCGTCGCTCCCGCCTGAGGCCGTTGCTGTCGCAGCCGCCCCCCAACCGACGGCCGTCGTCGCTGCGCCTGAGGCGGTTCCGCCGGCTCCCGTCGTGGTTCCGGTCGAACCCGTCATGCCGGTCACGCCCCAGCCAGCCTCCGAACTGATCCCGGCTTCGTCGGCGGTTACCGCCGCCTCGGAGCAGGCTGACGATCTGCTCCGCCTGAAGGGCGTCGGCCCCAAGCTCAAGGCTCTGCTGATCGAACTCGGCGTCACCCGCTATGCTGAGATCGCCGCCTGGTCGGAAAGCGACATCGCCGCCATCGACGCGCGCCTCGGCAACTTCAAGGGTCGTCCGGTGCGCGACCAGTGGGTCGATCAGGCCAAATATCTGGCCGCCGGCGACCTTGCCGGTTTTGAGGCGAAATACGGCAAGGTCTAAGGGCGGAGCTGCCGCGCCGTCATCAATGGCGCGCAGGCACGGCGTCCGACTGGCGGCGGATCAGCTGATAATCCAGCTTCACCTTGCCGACGATACCGTTCGCGCCCTCATCCTGGCTGCGAAAGCGCATCGCCAGCAGGCCGATCGCCTCGCGGCTCATGTCGCGGATCGGCTGGCGGATGGTGGTCAGCGCCGGCCAGATCGCGCTCGCGAGCGGCGTATCGTCGAAGCCGCAGATGCTGATCTCCGCCGGCACGTTGATCCGCCGCTGGTGCGCGACGGTGATCGCGGCAGCGGCCATATCGTCATTGCAGGCGAAGATGGCGGTCGGGCGCTGGTCCAGCCCCATCAGCCGCTCGGCCGCGTCGAGGCCCGACCGATAGCTATAGTCGCCCGCCACGATCAGCGCCTCGTCCACCGGCAGTTCATGGCTCGCCATCGCATCGCGGAAGCCCTGCAACCGCCGCGCGCTTGACCGGTGGCGCGGATTGCCGGCGATGAAGCCGATCCGCTGATGCCCCAACTCGACCAGATGGCGCGTCAGGTCGTAGGCGGCATGGCGATCGTCGGTGCCCACGCTCAGCATCTCGTCGCCATCCTGATCGGGGGCGACCGCCACCACCGCGATCTCGCGGGCATGGAGCGCCTCGACCAGCTCCGCCCAGTCGCACAGCGGCGGCGGCAGGATGACGCCCGCCACATGCGCCTGCGCCACCTGCTCGACAATCTCCTCGACATAGGCGCCGGGCGCGCATTGTTCGACCACCATATGCAGATGGCGTTGCGGCGCTTCGCCCAGCGCGCCAAGCAGCAGTTCGCCGAGATAGGCCGATGTGGTCGAATTGCTGTGGAGCAGCGCCACCCGCCGGTCGACATTGCCCGCCAGCGCCCGCGCCGATGCATTGGGGACATAGCCCAGCGCCTTGACCGCCTGCTCCACCGCGCGCTGCGCCTTGGCGCTAACCAGCGCCTTGCCGTTGACCGCGCGCGACGCGGTCATCACCGATACGCCGGCCTTCGCCGCTACATCCCTGATCGTTGGCGCCTTGCCGTTCTGGTTTTTGTCCATGCCCTGTCCTAACCGCTTTTCGAGCAAAGCATAGGCGCCGGTTCAGCGGAAAAGGCGCAGGTCGAAGGCGTCGGCCATCGCCTTGAACCCCGCGTCATTGGGATGGAGCGCATCGCCCACATCATAGGGCTTCGCCATGCGCGCCGGATCGGCGGGGTCTGCGATCGCCTTGTCCAGATCGACAAAGCCGTCCGCTTGCCCGCTGGTCCTGATCCAATGGTTGACGGCCAAGCGCGCCGTCTCGCCCGGTTCGCTCCAATAGCCTGCCCCCTTGTAAGGCAGGATCGTCGCCAGGATCACCTTCACGCCCCGGTCGTGCGCCCGCGCGATCATCTGGCGGTATGCGCCGATCAGCGCCTCGGGCCGCAACATCTGTCCGGCGCGCGCGGCATTGCCAAGGTCGTTCACTCCTTCCAGGATGACGACGTGGGTGACGCCCGGCACCGCCAGAACATCGCTGTCGAACCGCGCCAGAGCATTATAGCCCGCCCCTTCCGACAAGAGCCGGTTCGCGCTGATCCCGGCATTGGCGATCCCGACCGATGTCCGTCCCGCCTTCTGCAACCGCTCCGCCAGCAAGTCGGGCCAGCGGCGGTTGCTATCGGGGGTCGCGCGCACGCCGTCGGTGATCGAATCGCCCAGCGTGACGATGGTCGTGCCGGCCTTGCGATTCTCGACCTCGACCGCGGTCAGGATCAGCCGCGGCTCGATCCGGCTCTCGCCCGTCATACGCACCGCCGCCGTCTGATCGCCCGGCGCGGTCCAGCCTGTGGCCGCCGAATAGCTGTGAACCGTCGCATCGGGCGCACCGCGCGGCATATGGATACTGACGGTGACATGCGTCAGCGGTTTCACCGGCATCGCGATCGGGTCGCTCAGCAGCGGCGCGCGAGCGGGGATCAGCGCATCGCGCCGCCCGTCGAAGGTAACGACATGATCGGACCCCGGCACGATCGCGCCATTCTCGCTCGCCAGCGCGACATGCACTGCGCCCACCTCCAGCGGCAGGACCGACATTTCGTTGGACAGGCGCAGGCGGATGCGCTGCCCCCCGCTGCTGATCCGCACCACCTGTCGCACGGTGCGGTCGGCTAGATCGGGCCGGTTCTCCGCCGGCGCGCCCGCCACCTGCGGCGCGGCCATCCAGCTGCGCGACCAGCCCTCCGCCAGCGCTGGCGCAGCGCCCAGAGTCAGCACCAGAGCAGCGCCGATCACGCCCGTCCGCATCTTCATCCCTCCAAAAAGAAACCCGCCGGTCATCGGCGGCCGGCGGATTTCTTGTAGCGGCGCTTGGCGAACGCTCAATATTGAATGGTAACGGTCACCGCGCGGCGATTCTGCGCCCAGGCCGCTTCGTCCGATCCCAGCGCCGCCGGTCGTTCCTTGCCATAGCTGACGGTGGTGATCCGGCCCGGATCGATGCCGAGCGAGGCGAGATAGTTTTTCGCTGCATTGGCGCGGCGCTCGCCCAGCGCGATATTATAGTCGCGGGTGCCGCGCTCGTCGGCATGGCCCTCGATCGTCACCCGCACCGACGGGTTCTGCTGCAACCACGCCGCCTGGCTCTGGAGCGTCGCCTGATCCTCGGCGTCGATGTCATATTGATCGAGGCCGAAGAATATGCGGTCGGACGCGACCGACGCGACGAAATCTTCCTGGCTGCCCTTGCGCGGGCCGGCGGGCGTGCTGGGGCCGCTAGGGGCCGTCGCGCCGGTCCCCGACCCGGCGGGCGGCGGGGGCAGGTCGGCAGGCGGCTTTTTCGAGCAGGCGGCCAGCGCGATCACGGCGCTCGCCATGATGATGGTCCGGGACAATTTCATCGGGGTCTCCTTTATTTCGTCTGCCCACCCGCGAAGACAGGACATGGTTCGTGAAGTTCGTTACGCTGTCAAGACGAACTGGTTCCCTTGGGCCTCACGGCAACAACGGTCCCCAGGCCGGGTCCGATCCGCTCAAGGGCGTGGGGATGCGCCGCTCGTTCACGCCGGTCAGGTCGACCTGCCACACCTGGCTGCTGCCTTGGCGGCCCGGTGTCGTGCGGAAGAATTGCAGCACGCGGCCATTGGGCGACCAGGTCGGCTGCTCGTCCTGCCAGCCATTGGTCAGGATGCGCTCATTGTCGCCGCTGGGCGTCATCACCGCGATCTTGAAGTCGCCCAACAGTTTGGTGAAGGCGATGAGATCGCCGCGCGGCGACCATTCGGGCGTCGCATAGCGTCCGCCGCCATGGCTGATCCGCTGCTGGTTCGATCCGTCGGCGTTCATGACGTAGAGTTGCTGCCCGCCCGACCGATCGCTCTCGAACACGATCCGGCTGCCATCCGGCGAGTAACTGCCGCCGACGTCGATGCCTGGCGAGGTGGTGAGCCGCACCGGCGTGCCCCCATTGGCGCCGACGCGGTAGATATCCGTGTTGCCGGCGACAGCCATCGAGAAGAGGATGCTGCGGCCATCGGGCGACCAGCGCGGCGCGAAGGTCGGGTTGTTGCTTTCGGTCACCAGCCTCTGCTGGCCGCTGCCATAGTCGTAGACATAGAGGCGCACCCGACTGCCCAGATAGCTCACATAGACGATCGACTTGTAGTCGGGCGACCAGCGCGGCGTCAGCGCGATCGATTGGCCGTTGGTGATGAACCGGTGGTTCGCCCCGTCCGAATCCATGATGGCGAGCCGCTTGGTGCGGTTTCCCTTGGGCCCGCTTTCGGCGATATAGGCGATGCGGCTGTCGAAGAAGGGGCTTTCGCCCGACAGCCGTGCATAGATGGCGTCGGCGCATTTGTGCGCGGCGCGTCGCCAGTCGCGCGGGGCGACGACATAGCCCTGCCGCGTCAATTCCTGCTTCAGCGCTACGTCGTAGAGATAGCAGCCGACGGTAATGTCCGCCTCGCCCCCGGTCGTGCGCACGAAGCCCTGCGCCAGCGCCTGGTATGCGCCCCATTTGTCATAGACCGGGTTGGTGACCTCGGGAAAAGCGACGGGCGGCATCCCGCCCGGACCCGAAGGATCAAACAGCCCCGAGCCTTTGAGGTCCGACGCGATCACCTCCGCGATCTTGCGGCCAAGGTCCGACGCGGTGCCGGCGGGCGTGTCAACATCCTGCTGCGCGGGGAGGGCAGGGACGGCAATCTTGAGGTTGCTGTCGATGTCGCCGGTCACGTCGACCGACAGCTGCGCCAGTGCGGGCGCGGAGAGGATGGCGGAAAGCGCGGCGGTCGCCACGAGCAGGCGGCGCAACAAGTGGGTCTTCATCGGTTCAGCCTCGCGTCAAAGCGGAGTGGCCGCAGCCATTTCCATTGGTCGTAAAATTCGCCCGGTAGATTGCGGAACGGCGACGCCAGCTTGACGGCCTGGATCGCCCGCTCGGCATGCAGTTTGGCCTGCGGCTGGTTGCTGGCGGTCACGCCCTGCTGGTCGATCACCTGCGGCGTGCCCACGATATTGCCATTCTGGTCCAGCCGCACCTCCAGCAACGTCACCAGCTTGTCCGCGTCCGCACCCGACGGCGGTCGCCAATGCGGCTTCAACTGGCGACGAATCTCGGCGTCCAGCGCTGCCTTCTGCTGCGGCCCCATGACGGCGGCGGGCGGCGGCGCGGGCTTGCGCGGGGCGTCATCGGTGCTGTCGATGCCCTTGAGGAAATCCTTGCCCAGCAAAGACCCGCGCGGCTTCTCCGCCTTGCCCTGTCCTGACGCTTTGGCGGGCGCGGTAGCCTTGCTGCTACTGCTGCTGCTCTTGGCGGGAGCCGAAGATTTGGCCTCGCTCTTTGCCGGCTTGGCGGGCGCTGCCGCTGCCGGCTTCGGTTTCTCAGGCGTCGGTTTCGCTTTGGGCGCGGGCTTTTCCGGCGCTGGCTTGGGTTTGGCCGGAGCCTTAGCCACTGGCTTCTTGGCCGGCGCGGGCTTTTCCTGCGGCTTGGGGGGCTCGACCTTCTTGGGCGGAGGCGCGGGAGCGGGCTTGGGCGCGGGTGCCGGCTTGGGCGGCGACGGAACCGGTTCGGGCTGCGGTTCGGGTTCCGGCGCGGGCGCAGGCTTGGCGTCCTCGGTCGGCCCCTGCTCCGGCGCGACGCTGGGCGGCGGTGGCTGGGTCGACACCTGCGGCGCGGCGGATTGCAGCGCGACCTCGTCCACCAGGCTGACGTCCATCGGCGGCGACTTGAGCTTCAGCGGATTGGGCGACGCCAGAAATCCGGCGGACAGCAGGCCGAACAGCAGGACATGCCCCGCCGTCGCTACGCCTAAACCGATTTTTTCCGCGCGCTCCATATGCCCGGCCTATGGCCCCTAGTCTGAACCGCCGCTGTCCGCACCGGCATCGGTGCTGACCAGCGCGACCTTGTTGAGCCCGGCGCGATTGAGCTCGCCCATCACCCGCATCACCCGGCCATAGTCCAGCGCGGTATCCGCGCGCAGGAAGATTTGCGGCGGCTCGGCCTTGCCGGCATTGGCCGACATGATCTCGGCCAGCCGATCGGGCAGGTCGGCGTCGCTGATCTGCGCGTCGTCGATGAACAGGCCGCCGTCGCGGTCGATCGACACGACGGTCGGTTTCTGGTCCTCATCCAGCGCCTTGGCCCGCGTTTCCGGCAGGTTCACCGGCACACCCGTCACCAGCAGCGGCGCTGTGACCATGAATATGATCAGCAGCACCAGCATGACGTCGACCAGCGGCGTCACATTGATGTCCGCCATCGGCGCACGCCCGCGTCCGCGCCGGCTGGAAGGCGGTCCCGCCATCGCCATCAGCGTTGCGCCTCAAGTTCACGGCTTAGCGTCGCGTAAAAGCCGTCGGCAAAGCGCGACAGGCCCGCCTCCAGCCGGTTGATGCCATGGCTGAAGCGGTTGTAGGCGATCACGGCCGGAATCGCCGCGAACAGGCCGATGGCGGTCGCGAACAGCGCCTCGGCGATGCCGGGTGCGACCACCGCCAGGCTGCTATTCTGCTCCGCCGCGATCGAGGTGAAGGCGCGCATGATGCCCCATACCGTGCCGAACAGCCCGACGAAGGGCGCGACCGACCCGATCGTCGCCAATATGTTCAGCCGGTCGGACAGTTGATCCACCTCCGCCGCGATCGCGCTCGACATGGACGTCGACAGGCGGTCGCGCGTCCCTTCCCGGTCGATCACCCGCTGCGCGGTCGATCGACGCCATTCGGTGACACCCGCCGCCATCACCTTGGCCGCCGGAAAATCGGTCTTGCCGCGTGATTCATAGAAGCGGTCGATATCCTCCGCCTTCCAGAAATCCGCCTCGAACTTGCGGCTTTCCTTGCTCGCCCGGCGCAGCGTGATGGAAAAGCCGATGATGATCGCCCAGGTCCAGATGCTTGCGAGCAGCAGCCCGAGCATTACGCCTTTGACGACGATATCGGCCTGAAGGAACAGGGCGAGAGGGGAAAGGGTCGCGGCGTCGGTGATCGCGCCGGCGGTCAGGTGGAGGCTCATGGGTGAAGATCGTCCCCTTGGCAAAGGCGGGTGTAGATGTCGGTCCAGGCTTTGGGCTGTCGCTGCGGCCGGCCCTGCGGCGTCAGCCAGGCGACGGTGATGCTGGCGTCGGTCAATTCGTCCGCGTCACGCATGACCGCCTGACCGATGGTACAGCGCGTCGGGCGCACGTCGATGACGCGGCTCACCACGGTCAGATCGTCGTCCAGCCGCGCCGGCCGGCGGTAGCGGATCGAGAGGTCGGTGACGGCATAGACGCCCGCGCCACCCTCATGCTCGCTTCGCTGGTCGATCCCGGCCAGGCGCAGCATGTCCGATCGCGCCCGCTCCATATAGCGCAGATAATTGGCGTGATAGACCAGCCCCGACAGGTCGGTGTCCTCGAAATAGATGCGCAGCGGGAAATGATGCACGGCGGAAACGAAGCGGCCGGACGCGGGCATCAGTGTGGGCAAGGACATGGGCCGGCTTTTAACCATGGCGCACCCTCCACGCAAAGCGGGAAATCGTTCATCGATGTCATCTGTCGCGCCCGCCTGCTCGCCTCGCCGCCTCGCGCATTTGACAGGGCGCGGGCACTGGCGGCGGGCGCGAGCCGCCGCTAAGGGAGGGCGGAAAGATGGAGGGAGACAGGCATATGACGGATATTCGCACCCTGGGCGTCATCGGCGCGGGACAGATGGGCATCGGCATCGCGCAGGTGTCGGCGCAGGCCGGCTATGACGTCATCCTGTCCGACATTGATCTTCCTCGCGCTGAAAAGGGCAAGGCGAACATCGCCAAGCTGCTGTCCCGTGCGGTGGAGAAGGAGAAAATCAGCCAGGCCGACGCCGACGCGACGCTGGCGCGTATCACGCCCGTCGGCGAACTCGCGCCGCTCAGCGCCGCGCAGTTCGTGATCGAGGCCGCGACCGAGCGCGAAGAGGTCAAGCGCGCCATCTTCGGCAATGTGGGCAAGCTGCTCGGCCCCGACGCGATCCTCGCCACCAATACGTCCTCCATTCCGATCACTCGCCTGGCCCAGGCCGCGCCCGATGCCGGCCGCTTCATCGGGCTGCATTTCTTCAATCCCGTGCCGGTCATGGTGCTGGTGGAGATCATCCGCGGGCTTGCCACCACGCCGGAAACGGTCGCCGCCATTGAGGGCTATGCGACGAAGATCGGCAAGACCATCGTCCACGCCTTCGACGCGCCGGGCTTCGTCGTGAACCGCATCCTGCTGCCTATGCTCAATGAAGCGGTGTTCGTGCTGGGCGAGGGCGTGGGCGGCGTCACCGACATCGATCAGGGCTGCAAGCTCGGCCTCAACCACCCCATGGGTCCGCTGACCCTGCTCGATTTCGTCGGGCTCGACACCGCGCTCGAAATCCTCAACGTGTTTTTGAGCACGACGGGCGACCCGAAATATCGGCCCGCGCCGCTGCTGGTCAAATATGTCGAAGCCGGCTGGTATGGCCGCAAGAGCGGGCGCGGCTTCTACGACTATTCGGGGCCGGAGCCGGTGCCGACCCGCTGACCCGGATCAGCCCGCGCTCAGCCCATGCTTCTTCATGCAATGGCGCAACTGGTCGTAGCTGAGGCTCAGCGCCTTCGCCGTTGCCCGCTGATTATAGCGATAGCGTTCCAGCGCGGCACGGATGATCGCCACTTCATGCGCGTCCACCGCTGCGCGCAGGTCGGTGATGTCATCGAGAGGCGCGGGCATCGCGCTTGCCGACGCACGGGCGGGGGCAGGATCGCCTTCCTCCGCCCTTGGCATCAGGGCCTTGGGTTTCCACGGTGAAGCGAAGGGATCGAAGGTGATGCGGCTGATCGGTTTATTGGGTTCGTCCCAGCGATAGACCGCCCGCTCCACCACATTGCGGAGCTCGCGCACATTGCCCGGCCAGCCATAGCCTTCCAGCTCGGCGGCGCAGGCGGCGGTGAAGCCCGGCCATTGCGGCCAGTTGAGTTCCGCCGCCATGCGCCGCCCGAAATGGTCGGCCAGCACCGCCACATCGCCCTCGCGCGCACGCAACGGGGGCAGGGTGATGACCTCGAAGCTCAGCCGGTCGAGCAGGTCGGGGCGGAACCGCCCGGCATCGGCGGCGGCAGGCAGGTCTTCGTTGGTTGCCGCGACGATCCGCACATCGACCGTCACCGGCCGCGACGCGCCAATCCGTGTCACCTCGCCATATTCGATGACGCGCAGCAGCCGTTCCTGCGCCGCCATCGACAAAGTGCCCAGTTCGTCCAGAAACAGGGTGCCGCCGTCAGCCTCCTCGAACCGGCCCGGACGCGCCTTGGTCGCCCCGGTGAAGGCGCCCTGTTCATGGCCGAACAGTTCGGCCTCGATCAGCGTTTCGGGCAAAGCGGCGCAGTTCATGACGATCAGCGGCTCGCCCCAGCGCGGCGAGAGGTGATGGAGCCGTTCCGCGATCAGCTCCTTCCCGGTTCCCCGCTCGCCGATCACCAGCACCGGCCGATTGAGTTCGGCCGCGCGGCCGGCCAGTTCAACCGCGTCGAGAAAGGCAAAGCTCTGGCCGACAAACTGCGTATTCTTCTCCATGGCCCAACTTATGGTGAAATTTCCCACTGCTTGGCAAGTGCGATGTTGGACCGCACCGGCCTCAAGCGATGCGAAATGGCAGATTTCCGGGCCTTTTCACAAGTTGGCACGGGGTCTGCAAAGCTCAAAGCAATCCGCAAACAGATGCGGAACCATATGAAGGCCAAGGTTCAGGGAGCATAAAATGGAAAAGCAGACCAACAGCATCCGCGAGATCGGCCAGCTGATGTCGGTCGCCATCGCCGCCGTTCTGTTCGGATCGACCATGATCCTTTCGGCGGTCGGCCCGGCCCGCGCCAGCGAAGCCCCCGCGCTTGCCAAGCACGACATGGCCGCCGCTTCGCGCTATCTTGCCTGAGCCAAGCGGTCTTCTCGAGACACGACCAGGAGTGACGTAAAAATGGGCATTTTCTCCCGCACCCGCGACATCATCGCCGCCAATGTGACCGATCTGCTCGACAAGGCGGAAGATCCGGCGAAGATGATCCGCATGATCATCCTCGAAATGGAGGAGACCTTGGTCGAGGTTCGCGCGTCTGCCGCCCGCACCATCGCCGACCAGAAGGAGATGCGCCGCCACATTGCCAAGCTGGCCGCGCTTCAGGACAGCTGGACCGAAAAGGCCCAGCTGGCGCTGAGCAAGGACCGCGAGGATCTGGCGAAGGCGGCTCTGGTCGAACGGCAGAAGGCGGCCGACATGGCCGAGCAGCTCGATCATGAGATCGCCACGCTGGACGAGGCGCTGGCCGCGTCCGAAACCGACATCGCCAAGCTCCAGGCCAAGCTGCGCGAAGCCCGCGCCCGCCAGAACAGCCTGGTCAGCCGGATGCAGAGCGCGGAAAACCGCCTGCGCGTCCGCGAAGCCTATGCCGGCGAAAAGGTCAATGAGGCATTCGCCCGCTTCGACATGCTGGAGCGCCGCGTGGACATGGCAGAGGGCCGTGCCGACGCCATGAGCCTGGGGCAGCAGCCCAAGACTCTGGAGGAAGAGATTGCCGAGCTGAAGACGGCCGACAAGGTCGACGCGGATCTCGCGGCGCTCAAGGCCAGCATGAACAAGGGGGAATAAGGCCATGGAGGACGTGTTCCTGCCTGTTGTCATCTGCGGCATGCTGTTCATCGGGATGCCCTGGCTGATCTTCCACTATGTCACCAAATGGAAGCAGGCGCCCAAGATCACAGACGAGGACGAGAAGCTGCTGGACGAACTCCACCTTCTCGCCCGCCGGCTGGAAGAACGGCTCCAGACGGTCGAACGGATCGTCGCCGCCGACAATCCCGATTTCCGCCCCACGCGTCCGCAAGAGACGGACGACTACAGCTTCGACCGGAGGAACTGACATGAGCGCCCGCCGCACCAAATTCTACCTCGACAAGGCCAATGGCAAGGTCATGGGCGTGTGCTCCGGCATCGCCGACTATACCGGGATCGACGTGGTCTGGGTTCGGGTCGCCATGTTCCTGTCCTTCTTCATCATCGGCTGGACGCTGCTGGGCTATTTCGCCATCGGCGTGATCGCGGACAACAAGCCATCGGGGCTCTACACCGACCGGGACGACCAGAAATTCTGGCAGGGCGTGCGCGCCAACCCGGCGCGCTCCACCCGCGACGTCCGCGCCAAGTTTCGCGACATCGACCGGCGCCTGGCCGACATCGAAATCTATTACACCAGCCGCAACACCCGGCTTGCCGAAGAAATCGACAGCCTGCGCTGATCGGATCGGCCAGAGAAGAAGGGGAGAATCGTCATGAACTTCGGCAGTCCCTTGTTCGTCCTTGCGATCATCGCGATATCGACGATCGGTTGGGCCTTCACCACCTGGGTCCGGGCGCGCCACGGCTATCCGGTGGAAAATGAATGGTCGGGCGTCGCTCATCGAACCGATCCCGACGCCGGTCGAAAAATCGACCTGCTTGCCGGGGAAAACGAAAAGCTGACAGGCCGCATCAGCCGCCTTGAGGAACGCATCGCCGTGCTGGAGAGGATCGCCACCGATCCCGCCACCCGCACCGCGCGCGAAATCGACGCACTGCGCTGACACGGCCGGGCAAGGGGAAAGATCATGAACAAGGTTGATATCGCAGACGCCGTCATCCTCCCCAACCTGCCGTGGATCATCGGCGGCGGGCTGCTGATCGGGGCGATGGCGGTGGCGGGATGGATCTTCACCACCTGGCTCCGTGTGCGGCACGGCTACCCGCTGGAAAACAGCTGGGGCAAGGCGGTGTATCCGCAGCGGAACGAGGAAATGGTCGAGCGCATCAAGCTGCTGAGCCAGGAAAACGCCCAGCTTCGCGCCGAGGTCGGATCGATGAAGGATCGCCTGGCCGTGGTGGAGCGCATCGTCACCGACGAAAGCCACCAGCTTACCCGCGAAATCGAACGGCTGCGCGGTCCGGCCAACTGAGCCGGCCACCAGCGCGCCAACAGGGAGTGAACAGACATGAATCCGTTTGAAATGGTCGTCGCCATCATCGCGATCGTCGGCATCGTTCAGGTCGTGAAGGCCAAAATGGGCGTGGTGCGCCGGGACAAGGGCGAGGAGTTCATCCATCGCGGCCCTGACCCGGAAGCCGAGCGGCTGCGCGCCGAGGTGAAGGCGCTCAAGGATCGCGTCGCGGTACTGGAACGGCTCGCGACGGACAGCTCCACCGCACTGGAGCGCGAATTCGAAAAACTGCGGGACCGCGACTGACGGCGGGCCCCTCCGACAGGGAGGCTTAGATGCAAGACCCCTATCTCTACCTTACCCTCGCGGCGACGGGCCTTGCCGGTCTGGCGATCGTCACCGCGGCGACGCTGCGGGGCTGGAATGGCTGGCTGGAGCTGAAGCGCGCGGAACTGATCCGCTACGCGCAGAGCGAGGACAGCGCGCCACCTTCGGCCGCCGCCCGGATCGAGGTTGCCGACCTCAAGGAACGCATCCGCAAGCTGGAAGCAATCGCGGCGGGCGTCGATCTGTAACAAGCGGCGGGCGGGTTTGACCCCCGCCCGCTTGTCCGATCAGGCCCGAAGGCTGCCGCCCAGCTTCTGCGCTGCCTTCACCACCGCCGCGCTGATCGCTTCCAATTCCTCCTGCGAAAAGCTCTTCTCGCCCGGCTGGAGCGTCACTTCGACCGCAAGCGACTTATAGCCTTCTTCCACGCCCGGCCCGGTGAACATGTCGAACAGCCGGGCGTCGACGATGCTCTTCTTGTCCGCCCCCTTGATGGCGCGCACCAGCGCGTCGGCTTCCGCCTTGGCGGGCACGAGGAAGGCGAAGTCGCGCTTGACCGCCTGCAAGGCCGGCGGCGCATAGGGCGGGCGCATGAAGCCTGTCTTCCGCTTGGCCGGGACCGCGTCGAGGAAAATCTCGCCCGCGACCACCGTGCCGCTCAGGCCGAAGCTCTTGGCAAGGCTCGGATGCAGCACACCATATTCGGCCAGGATCACCTTGGGGCCAAGCCGCAGCGTCCCCGACTGCCCCGGATGATAGGCGCCCGATGCTTCCCCGAACATCTGGAGATTGGCGACCGGCGCGCCCGCGCCCGCGAGGAGCGCCAGCGCCTCGGCCTTGGCGTCGAAGGCGTCGAACCCCTGCGCCTTGCCCGAACGCCATCCGCGCGGCACCTTCTCGCCCGCCAGGACGAAGCCGACCGTCGCCCGCTCGCCCTGCGCGAAATAGCGGCGGCCCAGTTCGAACAGGCGGACCGTGGCCGCCCCCCGATCCATGTTGCGCGCGGCCGCCGAGAGCAGGCCCGGCAGTAGCGAAGGCCGCATGACCTTCAGATCCTCGGAGATCGGGTTGGCGAGCGCCCAGTGGCCGCCGCCCACGCTCGCCGCTTCCTTCTCGGAAACGAAGGACCAGTTGATGGCTTCGGCCAGGCCCCGTGCAGCGGCGGTCCGGCGCACCCGACGCTCGACCAGTTGCTCGGGCGTGGCGGTCGGCCGCGCGACGCCCGGTGCCCGTGGCAGCGGCGTCGATGGCACATGGTCGAGCCCGACGATTCGCACCACTTCCTCGACAATGTCGGGCCAGCCGTCCACGTCGCGCCGCCAGCTCGGCACGCCCACCTGCCAGCGCGCCGGCGTCATCACCGGCATTCCGTCCTGATATTCGACCGAGGCGGTCTCGATCGCAACGTCGAATCCCAGGCTTTGGAGGATGCGGTGCTGCTCGTCTGCCGGCACGTCCACGCCCGCCAGCGTCAGGCAGCGCTCGGGCGCATAATTCACGACCTTTGCGGGCACGGGAGGCGCCCCGACGCGCGTCGCTTCGGACGCCGTGCCGCCGCACAGGTGCGTCACCAGGAAAGTCGCGATCGAGAGGCCGTCGTCCAGAAACGCCGGATCGACCCCGCGCTCGAACCGCCCGCGCGCGTCGGAGGTGAGGCCCAGCTTCTGCCCCGTCACCGCGATCCGCTCCGGCGTGAAATAGGCGCATTCGATCAGTACGTCGGTCGTTCCGTCCTGCGCGCCCGAATGTTCGCCGCCCATGATCCCGCCGATGTCGTGCACGGCTTCGTCGTCGGCGATGACGGTCATCGTCTCGTCGACGGTGTAGGTCTTGCCGTTCAGGGCCAGCACCTGCTCGCCCGCGCGTCCCTTGCGCGCCACCAGCCCGCCTTTCAGCGTCGCCAGATCATAGACGTGCAGCGGCCGCCCCAGGTCGATCATGATATAGTTGGTGACGTCCACCAGCGCGCTGATCGGCTTCTGCCCGATGGCTTTCAGCTGCTTTGCCATCCAGTCGGGCGATGCGCCATTCTTCACGCCGCGCACCACGCGGGCATAGAAGGCCGGGCAGCCGTCCGCATCCTCGATGCGGATGTCCGGCCCCGCGCCTTCGCCCACGATCTCCGGCACGATGATGGCGTTGAGCGTGCCCAGCCCAGCCGCCGCCAGATCGCGCGCGATGCCGCGTACGCCCATGCAATCCTGCCGGTTGGGCGTTACCGACACGTCGATCACCGGATCGTCCAGCCCCGCCCATTGGGCATAGACCTGCCCCACCGGCGCATCCTCGGCCAGTTCGATAATGCCGTCATGATCCTCGCCCAGCTCCAGCTCGCGGTAGCTGCACATCATGCCGTTGGATTCGACGCCACGGATCGCCGTCTTCTTGAGCGTCATGCCGTTCACCGGCACGACCGCCCCCTCGACCCCGAATACGCCGACCAGGCCCGCGCGCGCATTGGGGGCGCCGCACACGACCTGAAGCGGATGCCCGTCGCCCGGATCGACGGTCAGCACCTGGAGCTTGTCCGCCTGCGGATGGCGCTCGGCGGTCAACACCTTGGCGATCTTGAACGCGCCCAGCTTGTCGGCGGGGTTCTCGACGCCCTCGACCTCCAGGCCGATGGCGTTCAGCGTCTTAAGGATCGTCGGCAGGTCCGCGTCGGTGACGAGATGCGTCTTGAGCCAGCTCAGCGTGAACTTCATGCGCCCACTCCTCCGCTCAGCGTCGGCACATCCAGCGCCGAGAAGCCGTAATGGCGCAGCCAGCGCAGGTCGCCGTCGAAGAAAGCGCGCAAGTCGTTCATCCCATATTTGAGCATCGCAAGCCGGTCGACTCCGGTGCCGAAGGCGAAGCCCTGCCATTCGTCGGGGTCGAGGCCGCACGCCTCGATCACCCGGCGATTGACCATGCCGCTGCCCAGCACCTCCAGCCAGCCGCCGTCAGCCGCATCGCCGTCGCCGCCGATGACCCGCTGCCCGTTGGTCAGTGTATAGCCGACGTCGACCTCCACCGACGGCTCGGTGAAGGGGAAATAGCTGGGGCGCAGCCGCAGGACGATATCCTCGCGCTCGAAAAAGGCCTTGAGGAACGTCTCCAGCGTCCATTTGAGGTGGCCCAGCGTGATGCCCTTGTCGATCACCAGCCCTTCGATCTGGTGGAACATCGGCGTGTGCGTCGCGTCGCTGTCGCTGCGATAGACCCGGCCCGGCGCGATGATGCGGATCGGCGGGGGCGTGGTCATCATGGTGCGGATCTGCACCGGCGAGGTGTGTGTGCGCAGCAGCATCTTTTTCCCCGTGCCATCGTCGGGGAAATAGAAGGTGTCGTGCATTGCGCGGGCAGGATGCGTCTCGGGAATGTTGAGCGCGGTGAAATTATGCCAGTCGTCCTCGATCTCCGGGCCGGTGGCGACGGAGAAGCCCAGGTCCGCGAAGATCTCGGCCAGTTCGTCCATCACTTGGCTGACGGGATGGACGCTCCCCTGTGGCAGCGTGTCGGCGGGCAGGGTCATGTCGACCCGCTCCGCCGCCAGCTTCGCGTCGAGCGCCGCCTGCTCCAGCGCCGCCTTCTTCGCCGCCAGCGCCGCCGTCACGCTTTCGCGCAAGTCCTGGATTGGCGGCCCCTTTTCCAGCCGATCGTCGGGCGACATAGGCCCAAGCGTCTTGAGCAGCCCGGTCACCACGCCGTTCTTCCCCAACGCGCCCACGCGCAGCGCCTCCAGCGCGTCGAGCGTCTCGGCGGCGGTGATGTCGGCGATCAGGCCGGCCTTGAGTGCGCTAATGTCGTTCATTATCTGCAAACCCCGTCATTCCCGCGAAAGCGGGAACCCATCTCCCGAACCCTCGATCATGCGCAGCGGATCGGCGGAAAACCGAATCGAAGAGCCAGATCGTCCCATTCAGGATTCCCGGCCTCGATCAGCTCGATCTTCCATGATCTGTTCCACTTCTTGATCCGCTTCTCCCGCACGATGGCGCTTTCCATGCTCTCGTGCGCCTCAAACCAGACCAGGCGTTTGACGCCGTAGTCGTTCGTGAAGCCTTGGATCAAGCCGTTTCGATGCTCGTAGAGCCGCTTTATGAGGTCGGCGGTCACGCCGGCATAGAGCGTGCCGTTGCGCCGGCTGGCGAGGATGTAGACGGTGGGGCTGATTTCACGCTTCATCGAACCCTTGGAAGATGGGTTCCCGCTTTCGCGGGAATGACGCAATGCGTGCTAAGCCCGCGCCCCCAGCAACGCCCCCCCGAACCCGATGAACAGCAACCCCGTGCCCCGGTTGAACCGCCGCTGCCGGTTCGCCGGCTCCAGCCAGCGGGCGAGCCGCGCACCGCCCAGCGCATAGACGCCGTACCAGAAGCTTTCGATCACCACGAAGCTGGCGATCAATATCCCGAGCTGCAGCCAGAAGGGGCGGTCCAGCACGATGAACTGCGGGAACAGCGCGGCGGCGAAGATGATGAGCTTCGGGTTGGACAGCCCGGTCATCAGCCCCGTCGCGTAAAGCGCCCGGTCCGACCGTACCGGCGCCCCCGCCGCATCGCCGCCCACGGGCGCACGCCACGCCTTGATCCCCAGCCAGACCAGATAGGCGACACCGGCATAGCGCAGCACGTCGAACAGGCGGGGCGACGCCTTCAGCAACGCGCCAAGGCCCAGCGCCGACGCGACCAGGCAGAGCAGCACCGCGCTCATCAGCCCCGCCATCGTGGCAAGCGCCTTGCGCGGCCCATGCGCAATGCTCTGCGTCATTACGTGCAGCATGTTCGGCCCCGGCGTCGCGGAGATCAGGAAAACCGCCGTGACGTAAATCCACCAGAGATGCAGCGACATGGAATTGCCCCCAGCAGTGCAAAAACAAAAAGGGCGCCGAAGGCATCTGCCCCGGCGCCCCTTTGGACGATTTTGCGACCGTTCTAAGCTCAGGCCGCGGGCAGCGCAGCCTTCGCCTGGGCGATGATAGCGCTGAACGCCTCGCCTTCGTGCATCGCGATGTCCGCCAGGACCTTGCGGTCCAGTTCGACACCGGCCAGCTTCAGGCCGTGCATGAACTGCGAATAGGTGAGGCCCTCGGCGCGGACGCCGGCGTTGATGCGCTGAATCCACAGGCCGCGGAAAGTGCGCTTCTTAACCTTGCGGTCGCGATAAGCGTACTGGCCGGCCTTTTCGACGGCCTGGCGCGCGATGCGGATGGTGTTCTTGCGACGGCCATAATAGCCCTTCGCCTGATCCAGAATCCGCTTATGCTTCGCCTTCGTGGTTACACCACGTTTGACACGTGCCATGGGTCAGAACTCCTTACTTGAGGCCATAGGGCGCCCACAGGCGCACATGACCGGCATCGGCGTCCGACAGGACGGACGTGCCGCGGTTCTGACGGATATACTTCGCGTTGTGGCTGATCAGGCGGTGACGCTTGCCAGCGACGCCGTGCTTGACCTTGCCGGTGGCGGTGAACTTGAAGCGCTTCTTCACACCGCTCTTGGTCTTCATCTTGGGCATTTTCGTCTCCTTTTTCAGCGCGACGATTACAGACGGCCACGGCAGCCCTCGTTAGCCGGGCAGTCCCACTGAATATCGCGAAGGGCGGCCCTTAGTGGCCCTGCGCCGGAAAGGCAAGCGATTCGCGGCGTCCGTCAGTGATGGTGATGGTCGTGCGCCGTCGCCTGCAAGGCTTCCAGCACGTCCTCCAGCCGCGCGGGATCGCCCAGCGCCAGCACATGCCCCTCGCTCTCGGCGGTCAGCGGTTCGCCGTTCCAGTCGCACATCATCCCGCCCGCGCCCTCGACCACCGGCACCAGCGCGGCGAAGTCATAGCTTTGCAAGCCCGATTCGATCACGATGTCGAGAAAGCCGGACGCCAGCAGTCCGTAATTGTAGCAGTCGCCGCCATAGACAGGCCCCTGCCGCGGCGATCCGCCCGACACGGCGGCGACCAGCGCCATATAATGCGGCACGTCGCCGTCGGCGAAGAGATGCGGACTTGTTGTCGCAATCCCCGCGCCCTCCAACCCGCGACAGGCGCGAGTGCGCACCGGCTTGCCGTTGAAGGTCGTGGGCTGTCCGCTCATCCCCGCCCAGCGTTCCCGCGCGGTCGGCTGGTCGATGATCCCGATGGTCGGCCATCCGCTTTCGGTAAGCGCGATCAGCGTGCCGAAGATCGGCCGCCCGGCGATGAAACTGCGCGTGCCGTCGATCGGGTCCAATATCCACACCCGCTCGGCGTCGGTCCGCACCGATCCATATTCCTCGCCGATGATGCCGTCGCCGGGCCGCTCCTTTTCCAATATCGCGCGGATCGCGGCCTCGGCGGCACGGTCGGCTTCCGTCACCGGCGACTTGTCGGCCTTCACCTCGACGTCGTAGCGTGCGCGGAAGAAGGGGCGGATCGCTGCGCCGGCCGCATCGGCGAGGCGGTTGGCGAGGGCAAGGTCGTCACGGCTGGTCATGGACCGAGCCCTAGCCGCTGGGGCCGCCTTGCGCTAGGCTGCGCCGCAACGCGAATGAAGGAGAGGTTCATGACCGGATCGACCGTCATCCCCGGCCTGCGCTACGCCAACGCCCCCGCCGCCATCGACTTTCTGTGCGACGCCTTCGGCTTTCAGCGCCACGCCGTCTATGCCGACGACGCGGACCCGACGATCATCCATCATGCTCAACTTACCTTGGGCGCGGGGATGGTGATGCTGGGCAGCGTACGCGACGGCAGGGACGAGTCCTTCTACACCTGGTCCACCCCGCAGGAACTGGGCGGCGCCACCGTTTGCCTTTACGTCAAGGTGGACGATCCCGACGCCCATTGCCTGCGCGCTCGCAACGCCGGCGCGGTTGTGGTGAACGAACCGCACGACAATGACGGCTATCCCGGACGCGGCTATGAGGCGCTCGACCCAGAAGGCAATGTCTGGAGCTTCGGCAGCTACGACCCCTGGGCCGCCGCGACGCATTAAAGCTTCCGCAACCGCTTTCCGTTTTAATCGTGACGGAAAGGGAGCGGCATGGCGCTGATCGGGTGGATCGTGAGTTTCGTGGCGCTGTTCGGCGGCCTTGCCCTGCGGCAGGACATGCCGATCGGCGGCTCCGTCGCGCTGTCCAATCTTCTGATCGGCCTCGCCGTCCTGGCCTGCCCGATGCTGTGGCGGGAAAAGCCGCTCGGCGTATCGCGGGGTCAACGCATCGTTGTCGCGCTTATCCTGCTCTGCGCGACGCCGCTCCTGTTGCTGCCGCCCGCCTGACCGTCCTCAGTCGAACAGGCTGGAGACTGAAAAAGTTCAGCCGAACGATCCCCCGGATCGTCCTCAGCTTGTGCGCCTTTCAGTCGAACAGGCTGGAGACTGAACTTTCGTCCGCGATCCGCTTGATCGCCTCGCCCAGCAGGGGCGCAATCGGCAGATGGCGGATATGCTTGGCGTTGTTCACAGCATCGGTGCCTTGGATCGAATCGGTGATGACCAACTCCAGCAGGTCCGACGCCTCGACCCGCGCCACCGCGCCGCCCGACAGCACGCCGTGGCTGACATAGGCGACCACTTCCTCCGCGCCCGCCGCCTTCAGCGCACCAGCCGCATTGCAGAGCGTGCCCGCCGAATCGACGATATCGTCGATCAGCACGCAGAAGCGGCCCTTCACGTCGCCGATGATGTTCATGACCTCCGATTCGCCGGCCCGTTCGCGACGCTTGTCGACGATCGCGAGCGGCGCGTTGTCCAGCCGCTTGGCGAGCGCGCGGGCGCGCACCACGCCGCCGACGTCGGGCGACACGACCATCAGGTTGCGATCGCCAAACCGCGCCTGGATGTCGGCCGACATCACCGGCGCGCCGAACAGATTGTCGGTCGGAATGTCGAAGAAGCCCTGAATCTGACCGGCGTGCAGATCGACCGACAGCACCCGGTTGGCGCCCGCCGTCGTGATGAGGTTGGCCACCAGCTTCGCGCTGATCGGCGTCCGGGGGCCGGGCTTCCGGTCCTGCCGGGCGTATCCGAAATAGGGAACGACCGCGGTGATCCGCTTGGCCGACGCGCGTTTCAGCGCGTCGATCATGATCAGCAGTTCCATGAGGTTGTCGTTGGTCGGGTAGGCGGTCGACTGAATGACGAAAACATCTTCGCCGCGGACATTTTCGTGGATTTCCACGAACACTTCCTCGTCGGCGAAGCGGCGGACGCTGGCGTCGGTCAGGGGAATTTCGATATAGTCGGCGATGGCGGCCGCGAGCGGCTTGTTGGAATTGCCGGTCATGAGCTTCATGGCCAAGACTCCCCGAATGACGTGACGGATTGATGACGCTGCGCGAGACGCGGCCCCTTTAGCGGCGCATGGGACAGGTGGAAAGGCGTTTTGCGCCCTGTCCCGAAATGGATTAGGGCGGCCGCCATGACCGTCACCACCCGTTTCGCGCCGTCGCCCACCGGCCATCTCCACGTCGGCAATATCCGCGCCGCGCTTCACAACTGGCTGTGGGCGCGCAAAGCGGGCGGCCGCTTCCTGCTGCGGTTGGACGACACCGACCTGGAGCGCTCGCGCCCCGAATATGCCGACGCCATCAGGGCGGACCTCGCCTGGCTCGGCCTGGGCTGGGCCGGGGAGGAAAAGCAGTCAGACCGTTTCCCCCTTTATGAGGCGCGGTTCGAGGCGCTCAAGGCCGCCGGCCGCGTCTATCCCGGTTATGAAACCGCGCAGGAACTCGACCTGCGCCGCAAGGTCTTGCTGGGGCGCGGCCTGCCGCCGGTCTATGATCGCGCGGCTTTGTCGCTGACGCCGAATCAGATCGCCGCTTATGAGAGCGAGGGCCGCACCCCGCACTGGCGCTTCCGGCTGGATCACGACCGCCCGATCGTCTGGACCGACCTCATCCGGGGGGAGCAGCGCTTCGATCCGAAGCTGCTGTCGGACCCCGTCGTCCGCCGCAGCGACGGCAGCTGGCTCTATCTGCTGCCGTCGGTCATCGACGACGTGGACATGAACATCACCCATGTGCTGCGCGGCGAGGATCATGTTTCCAATACCGCGACCCAGATCCAGATGTTCGAGGCGCTCGGCGCATCGCTGCCAGCCTTCGCACATGAAGCGCTGCTAACAGGGGCGGAAGGCAAGCTCTCGAAGCGGCTCGGATCGCTCGGCGTAACGCATTTCCGCGAATTGGGGCTGGAGCCGATGGCGATTGCGTCGCTCCTTGCGCGCCTCGGCAGCTCCCAGCCGATCGAGCCGTTCACCGACATGGCCCCGCTGATCGACAGTTTCGATTTCGCCCACTTCGGTCGCGCGCCGGCTCGTTTCGACGAGGCCGAACTGGCCGGGCTCAACCAGAAGGTCGTACATCTCCTGCCCTTCGAGGCTGTGGCCGACCGGCTGCCCGATGGCATGAATGCGACCGCATGGGACGCGATCCGCCCCAATCTGGAAACGGTCGCCGGCGCTGCCGACTGGTGGCGCATCGTCACCGGCCCCATCGCCGCGCCACCGCCGATGGAGGAAGATGGCTCTTTCCTTGCCGCCGCCCACCGCATCCTGGGCCAAGCAGCTTTCGACGCCGACATCTGGCGCACCCTGACCCTCGCGCTCAAGGATGAGACCGGCCGAAAGGGAAAGGCGCTGTTTCTGCCGCTCCGCCGCGCTCTCACCGGCCTCGATCATGGGCCGGACATGGGGCAGCTATTGCCGCTGATCGGCCGGGAAGAGGCGCTGCGCCGGCTCGGCGGTTAGGCGATCGCCGCCAGTGCTTCGCCGACGGCCGCGATGCCTTCAGGCGCGGCGGCGAAACCCATATGGGTGCAATTCACCTCGATGGCCTTGTCGCGTTCGCCCGCGCGGCCCCGCGCGCATTCGGGCAGGATCACGCCGTCCCGCTGCGACCAAAGCGCGACCGTCGGGACCGGCGGCTTTTCCTCGCGGGTGCAGGGGAAGGGGGGGCGGTCGACCGGAAAACCGGAGACCAATTGATACAGCCGCCAGGCATGATTGGCGCGCGGGTCGCCGGAAAAGGGGGTGCCCATCGTCACCACGCCGCCGACTTTGCGCGGCGCGAATTTCGCATATTCGCGCGCGTAAAGGCCGCCAAGGCTCCATCCGACCAGCGTAACGGGCGCGCCACTCTCCTGCCGGATCGCCTCCACCCGCTGATCGATCTTGTCGAGACTGTCCGGCCGCGGCCCGAAATTGCGCCCCATGCCCCAATCATGCGCGCGATAGCCGCCGGCCGTCAGTATCTCCCGCAGCCAGCCCATCCGTCGCTCCGACGCCATCAGGCCGGGGATAAGCAGCACTTGCCTGCCATCGCCCCGCATCTGTCCGGCAAGTGTCGCCGACTCAGCCCTGGTCCGGGCAAGGTCGAACGGCACCGTCAGATTACCCAGAAGCTGCTGCAAGGGCGGCAGTTGCGCGGCACGCGGGCCAGGCGCGAGCCTTCCTTCCCAGAAACTGGTGAGGGCTTGAGCGTAAGGTTGAACGGCAGGCGGCACGACGATGAATATCCCTGGCCCGGTCGGGCAAAGATGACATTGTCGTGACAAACGCGGCGGGCGTCCATCGGTTTCGCCGCCTGCGATGAACGGTTCGTCGTTTGTGACAGCTCAGGGCGCGAGTGGGGATGTCTGCGTAACCGCCGCGCCGGTCGTGCCGCGCAACTGACGCGGCTCCAGGATCGCCGCCGTCTCGATCAGGTCGAGCGCCCGCCGAGCCTCAATGTAGCGCCGCGCCGCCTGCACCCATCGGTCGGCCGCGCCCTTGCCCGGCATCCGCTCCACCTCGGCCAGCGCCGCCCCCACGCGCCCGCCATCGATATATCGCAGCGCCCGGTCGAGCGCCGCCTCGGGCTTGGGCGAAGGCGTGCTGGCCTTTCGGATCGAAACCAGTTCGCGCGCCTCATGTTCCAGTGCCGTCCACCAACTGGCGCCGGGCGGGGTTCGGGTCACTTGATCGGCGATCTGGTTGAGGCCTGCGCGCAGGTCCACAAGCGTGATCGGCTCGCGCGCGGCGTTGATGATAGCCGCCACTGCGCGCGGCTGCGCCTGGCCGAAGCGCAGCCGCAGCTGCCCCTCGATATAGCCAAGCGGCGCTCCGCTATCGAGCGCCCGTCGCGCGGCGAAGGCGACCAGCAGTCCCTCGGCCCGCGCGGCGTTGCCCGACGCCGCCTGCGCCTCCACGGTGATGCGGTTGAGCCGTTCCTCCAGCTGCACGACGCGAGTGTCGAGCATCTGTGCGGCGTCGGCGGTGAGGGGGCGAGGGGCGATGCCTGTCGCTGCCACTGAACCCGCCAGCGGCGCAGGTACGGCCGCCTGCGGCTTGGCGCTCCCGAAACGCTGCTGGATCTGCGGCCAGGCCCAGACGGTCACGCCCACCCCCAGCGCAAAGGCGATCAGCAGCAGGATGAGCACGGGCAGCGGGCTGCGCCGACGCGGCGCCGGCGCGGGATGCGCGACGTCGATGCTGCCAGCCTCACCCTCGTCGCTCATGCGGACCCTTTCGCCTGTCATTGGCCCGTCAATCGCACAATCGCGCGGCAAGGGCCAGCATCTCGTCATCGTCAGGACGTTCGGCCGCCCGCGCGCTGGCCCATCCCGTCCCGCAGGTCGCAAGTGCCGCCTCGCTGATCGCCACCACATGCAGCGTTGCGCGCCGCGCCACGGGGATCTGCGCCGCTGCCCGTTCGCCCGCGCGCGGGGAATGGACCAGCAGCACTGCGCCCTCGACAGCCTCCGACAAAAGGCGCGGATCGGGCGGCGTCGCCGTCATGCTGTAAACGGCGATGCGCGTGACGATCAGGCCGTCGCTATCCATCGGCGCGATCGTGGTGCCCGCCAGATGGAGCAGCCGTCGGTGCCCGTCCGCCGCGATCCGCGCGGCGATGGCGCTGCCGTCCGCCGATCCGGCGACGACACCGGCAAACCCCGCCTGCTCCAGCGCCCGCGCCGTGGCCGTCCCCACGGCATAGGCGGGCAGCGCCCTGTATCGCGCCAACGCTGGCCCGCCGAGCCGCGCGGCATGGGCGCTGGTCAGCAGCAGCGCGTCGAACGCCGTCGATGCTGGTGGCGTCCACTCGATGGGCTCCGGCGCGAACAGCGGCAACAGCCGCACGTCCAGCCCCATCGCCCGCGCCCGCGCGGTAGTCGCGTCCGCGCCGGGCTGCGGCCGCAGGATGAGGATGCGACTCACCCCTCGAACAGGCTGCGCAGCGCCGGGCTGGCGCGCGCCAGCAGCGCGCGCCCCAGCGCTTCGCCGGCCGCCAGGTCGCCCCGCGCCAGCCGCGCTTCCTCGCGCACCGTCTCGGTCCCGTCCGGGCTGATGATCTCGGCCCGCAGCCAAAGCGCGTCGCCCTCGACCACCGCCAGCGCGGCGATCGGCGAATGGCAGGTGCCGCCCAGCCCCTTGAGCACCGCGCGCTCCAGCATTACCGCGTCGAACGTCTCGCGATGGTTGATCGTGCCCAGTGCCTTCAGCACCGCGTCATTGTCCGCCAGCGTCTCGATCCCCACCGCGCCCTGCGACGGCGCGGGCAGCATCGTCTCGATCGCCATCGCCACGCCGATCCCGCCTTGCCCCAGTCGGTCGAGCCCCGCCGCCGCCAGCAAAGTCGCATGAACCTCGCCCGCCGCCAGCTTGGCGAGCCGCGTCGCGACATTGCCCCGGAAGAGGGTGATCGTCGCGTCGGGCCGCAGGCGCTTGACCTGCGCGGCGCGGCGCGGCGAGCTGGTGCCGACGACCGGATGAGAAACCAGCGCCTCGAAGCTGTCCGCCCCCACCAGCCGGTCGCGTACATCGGCCCGTGGCATCATCGCCGCCACGCTGAAAATGTCAGGCCGGATCGTCTCGACATCCTTCATGCTATGGACCGCGAAGTCGATCTCGCCTGCCACCAGCGCCCGGTCCAGCTCCTTGGTCCACAGCGCCTTGCCGCCGATCTCCGCGAGCGCCCGGTCCTGGATGCGATCGCCGCTGGTTTGCACTGTGACGATCTCGATGGCCGTCTCGTCCCAGCCATGCGCCTCGATCAGCGCGCGCGCCGTCATGCGTGCCTGGGCCAGTGCCAGCGGCGATCCTCTGGTGCCCAGGCGCAACGGTCGGCCAACGTTCAGTAGTTCGGTGAACAACATATGCGCCTTGCTCTAATGACCGGCGGCATTAGATGGAAGCGGCAATGACCATCATCCTCGGCCTGGAATCGAGCTGCGACGAAACTGCGGCAGCGCTGGTGACGGCCGATGGCCGCATCCTCGCCCATCGCCTCGCCACGCAGGACGAAGCACACCGCCCCTATGGCGGCGTCGTGCCCGAAATCGCGGCCCGCGCCCATGTCGAGGCGCTGACGCCGCTGGTGGAGGCGGCGCTGGCCGATGCCGGCATGACGCTGGCGGACGTCGATGTGATCGCCGCCACCGCCGGGCCGGGCCTGATCGGCGGCGTGATGGTCGGCCTCGTCACCGGCAAGGCGCTCGCCCATGCGGCGGGCAAGCCGCTGATCGCGGTCAACCATCTTGAAGGGCACGCCCTCTCGCCGCGCCTCGCCGACCCATCGCTGCAATTTCCTTATCTGCTGCTTCTCGTGTCGGGCGGCCATTGCCAACTGCTCCATGTCAGGGGGCCGGGCGATTATGCGCGGCTCGCCACCACCATCGACGATGCAGCGGGCGAGGCGTTCGACAAGACGGCCAAGCTGCTCGGCCTCGGCTATCCGGGCGGTCCGAAGGTCGAGCAGGCGGCAGCGCAGGGCGATCCCAAAGCCGTGCCTCTGCCGCGCCCTCTGGTCGGAACGGCGGACCCGCATTTCTCCTTCGCCGGCCTCAAGAGCGCGGTCATGCGCGCGGTCCAATCCGGGCAATATAGTACAGACGATATCGCCGCTTCCTTCCAGCAGGCGGTGATCGACTGCCTTGTCGATCGCACCCGCAAGGCGCTGGGCGAGAGCGTCGGCGTCACCGCGCTGGTGGTCGCGGGCGGAGTGGCGGCCAATGGCGCCATCCGCGCCGCGCTCGAATCGCTTGCCATGACCCACGACCTGCCCTTCGTCGCGCCGCCGCTATGGCTCTGCACGGACAATGCCGCCATGATCGCCTGGGCCGGGGCGGAGCGCTACGCGGCCGGGCTGGTCGATGACCTGACCGTGCCGGCACGGCCGCGCTGGCCGCTCGATCCGGCGGCGGAAAAGGCGCGCGGCGCGGGGGTAAAGGCATGAAGGCGGGAGTCATCGGTGCGGGCGCATGGGGCACGGCACTGGCCCAACTCATGGCGGCGGACGGGCGGGAGGTCGCGCTCTGGGCGCTCGAAGCCGACGTGGTCGATGCGGTCAACCGCACGCGGGAAAACCCGCTCTATCTGCCCGGCATCCCGCTCGCCGCCTCGATCCGCGCCACCGGCGCAATGACCGACCTTGCCGACTGCGACCTGTTGCTCGTGGTCAGCCCGGCCCAGCATCTGCGTACCATAGTCGCACAAGCGCCGGCGGGTGTGCCGCTCGTCCTCTGCTCGAAGGGGATCGAGGCGGGCACTGGCCTGCTGATGTCCGAAGTCGCGGCGCAGGCGCAGCCCGCTTCGCCCATCGCTGTCCTGTCCGGCCCCACTTTCGCGCATGAAGTGGCCAAGGGGCTGCCCACCGCGATCACCCTCGCCTGCGAGAATATGGACCTTGGCCAGCGTCTCGCTGCCCGCATCGCCCGGCCATCCTTCCGCCCCTATGTGTCGGACGACGTCATCGGCGCGGAGATTGGCGGCGCGGTCAAAAATGTGCTCGCCATCGCCTGCGGTGTCGCGGAGGGGGCGGGGCTCGGCCTCAACGCCCGTGCTGCACTCATCTCGCGCGGCTTTGCCGAAATGACCCGCTTCGGCCTGGCGCGTGGCGCGCGGGTGGAGACGCTGGGCGGCCTCTCGGGCCTCGGCGACCTTGTCCTCACTTGCTCCTCCACCAACTCGCGCAACTTCTCGCTCGGCAAGGGACTGGGGGAAGGGGCAAGCGCTGCCGACCTGCTCGCTAACCGCCGCACCGTGGCGGAGGGCGCGCACACAGCGCCCGTCCTGCGGGACGCCGCGCGTGCCGCAGGCGTCGAGATGCCGGTGGTCGAGGCGGTCTGCGCGCTGCTCGCCGACGCCGTGCCGCTCGCCCAGGTGATCGACGCGCTGCTCGCGCGCCCGCTGCGTCCCGAATAAGCCGTCGCGCGCGCGTCAGAAACCGCCTACAACCCCGCCGCAGCCATGACCCAGGCCCCCCAGCCCCTTTCGGCGAGCGATCGCATCTTGCCCGACGACGGCGACGACATCGCCGCGCTGGCGAAGGGTGGGCGGACCAACGTGTTCGGCTTCCTGTTGCGGTTGGCGGCGCGGCTGCCGTTCCTGTTCATCGCCGGGCGCTGGTATGGCGCTGACGCACTCGGGCGCTTCGCTTATGCCGTGCTGGTGGTGGAGTTCGTGGCGCAGATCGCGACCCTCGGCCTCAAACGGGGGCTGGCCGGCGCGCTGGCGCAGACCGAGCGGCCCCATGCCCATGTCGTCACCGACGCCATGGTCGTGACCTTCGCCGCGGCGCTACTGGGATCGGCGATCCTCGTCGCCTTCCCGCAGGCGATGTTCCCCAACAGCAATATCAACGGCCTCGATCGGCTGCTGGCACTGACCGTCATCGCCGTTGCCGGGTCCGACGTGGCGCTCGCGGCGTGCGCCTATCGCTTCGATGTCGGCGCCACGGTGCGCGCACGCTCGATCATCGAGCCTTGGGCGATCAGCATCGGCGCCTTCGCCTTTGCGTTCTATTCGACCCGCGACGGCCTGATCCTGTCCTACGCCGTGTCGATGATCGCGGCGCTGGTCGCCTCGCTCATCCCCATGGCCCGTCATTACGGCGTGCCGCGCGGCTGGCGGCCGGATGGCCGGCGCTTGTGGCGGCTGGCGCGCCGCAACCTTCCGCTCGCCGCCGCCGACGGGGTGGAGTGGGGATCGCGCCGGCTCGATATGGCGATCCTCGGCCTGTTCGTCAGCCCCGCCGCGATCGGCATCTATTATGTCGCGCAGCAGGTCGCGTCGCTGCCGCAGAAGCTCAAGACCAGCTTCGACCCGATCCTCGGCCCGGTCATCACCCGCAACCTTGCCGAAAACAACCTGGCCGCCATCGCCCGGCAGGTGAGCCAGGTCGGCTTCTGGATCATCGCCGCGCAGGCGGGGATCGCGCTCGCGCTCGGGATACCCGGCGAAGCGGTGATGGGCCTCGTCGGCCCGCATTTCGTCGGCGGCACCGGGGCGCTCGCCTTCCTGCTGCTGGCCGAGGTCGTCGCGGCGACCGCGGTGGTCAGCGAATCGGCGCTGGTCTATATCGCCCGGCACCGCAACCTCATGGTCTCGCTCGTGATGATCGGGCTCCAGGCGGGGTTCAGCTTCGCGCTGATCCTGGCCGCCCGCCAGATGGAATTGCCGGTCATGTGGATCGCCGCCGCGCCCGCGCTCGCGCTCTGCCTGGCGCTGGGGGTGAGCGCCTTCGTCAAGGCGCGGCTGCTCTCCCGCCTGCTCGGCGCGCCGATCAACGCCTGGCGCTGGCCGCTGCTGAGCGCCGCCGGGGTGGGCTGCATCGTCGGTGCGGCCTTCGTCGCGCTGCCGCCGCGGTTCGAGTGGGTCGAACTCGCGGTCGGCGTCTGGGCGATCCTTGCCGCCTACGGCGTCGTCATCTGGCGCTGGGGCTTCGGCCCCGAGGACCGGACCCTCTTCCGCAAGCAGAAACCAGCTTAGGCGAACAGCCGGTCGCGGATCACGCCCAGATCATCCTCCGGCCGCGCGCCCCAGTGGGAGATGACCTCCGCCGCCGCCGCCGCGCCCAGCGCAAGCGCATCCTCGACGCTCCGCCCGTCGATATGTGCGGCGAGGAAGCCCGACGCGAACAGGTCACCCGCGCCGGTCGTGTCGATAATCTGTGCCACCGCGGCGGCTGGCGCTTCATGGCGCACGCCGTCGACGATCGCCACCGCGCCATGTTCGCCCCGGGTCGACACCAGCACTGGCACCTTGTCGGCGAAGCGCGTCAGCGCGCTCTCGAAATCCTCGACCTGCGCCAGCGACCGGATCTCGCCCTCGTTCGAGAAGAGAATGTCGACGAGGCCCGAGTCGATCAGATCGATGAAGTCGGCGCGATGCCGGTCGATCACGAAATTGTCGGACAGGGTGAAGGCGACCTTTCGACCCGCGCCCTTCGCCGCGTCGATGGCCGCCCGCATCGCCGCGCGGGGCTGCTCCGGATCCCAGAGATAGCCTTCCAGATAGAGGATGCCCGCCGACCGGATCATGTCGAGGTCGAGCGCCTGCGCGGGCAGGAATTGCGACGCGCCCAGGAAGGTGTTCATCGTCCGCTGCGCGTCGGGCGTCACCAGGATGAGGCAGCGGGCGGTCGGCACGTCGCCCTGCATGACCGGCGTGTCGAAGCGGATGCCGAGCGCGCGCACGTCATGTGCGAACACTGCGCCCAGCTGATCGTCATTCACCTGGCCGATGAAGCCGCATTTTTTGCCCAGCGCCGCGAGCCCCGCCAGCGTGTTCGCCGCCGATCCGCCGCTGATCTCCTTCGCCTGGCCCATGTCGGCATAGAGCGTCTCCGCCATCGCGGCGTCGATCAGCTGCATCCCCCCCTTGGTCAGCGCATGTTGGGCGAGGAAAGCGTCGTCGCTGCGGGCGAGCACGTCGACGATGGCGTTGCCGATGGCGACGACGTCCAGAGTGGGGGCAGCGGTCACGCAAATTCCTTCGGGCTGTTCGTAAATTGCGCCGTCTCTAGCCATCGCCGCGCGCCCGTGCAACGCCGCTGATTGACGCGGGCGGCGGGGGAGGGGATAGCTTGCCCCATGGTCCTGACCGCCGCCCTGCGCGCCATCCCCTCGCTTTTTCGTGGCACGACCTTGCGTCTGCTCGGCAAGACATTGGCGCTGACGTTGCTGCTCTTCGCGGTGCTGGCGGGGGGCCTTTGGGCGGGATTTCATGCGCTGCGGCTCTGGCTCGGCTGGGGCGGCGGCGGGCTGGCCGAAGCGACGGCGACGGTGGTCGCGGTGGTCGCCGCCGGCTGGCTTCTGTTCCGTGCGACGGCGATGGCGGTGATGGGGCTGTTCGCCGACGACATCATCGAAGCGGTGGAGCGCGACGCTTATCCCCAAGTGACGGCAAAGCCGGTCGGCTGGGGGCGCAGCCTGCGCTTCGCCCTCGCCTCGCTCGGGCGGACGATCGGCTGGAACCTGCTGGCGCTGCCCGCCTACCTCCTGCTGCTTCCCACCGGCGTGGGGGCGCCGGCATTGCTCGTGACCTTGAACGCCTATCTGCTCGGCCGCGACATGGCCGACATGGTGGAGCCGCGTCATCCCGCCCTCCCGCCGATCGGTCGGCGCAGCCGGTGGCTCATGGGCCTCGTTCCGGCGCTTCTGTTCCTCGTGCCGCTGGTCAACCTGCTTGCGCCGATCTTCAGCGCGGCTATGGCGGTGCATATGCTGCTCGGGCGAAAGACATCCGCATGACCCTTCGCATCGGGCTTGCCGCATTGCTGGCGCTGCCGCTCGCCGCTTGCGGCGCGGGCACGATCGTGCCGCCCGCCGCCTCTGTCGCGCCACCGCCGGGGCCGCCGGCCAGCGCCTTCATGAAACAGGGGCCGCTGCTGGGGTCCGACGCCAGGGGGCTGACGCAGATGTTCGGCCAACCCCGGCTCGACATCCGCGAGACTGGCGTGCGCAAGCTGCAATATGGCAATGGTCGCTGCGTGCTCGACGCTTATCTTTACGCCCCCGCCAAGGGCAAGGAGCCGGTCGTCACCCATGTCGACGCGCGCACGCCGGCCGGCGTGGACGTCGATCCGGCAACCTGCGCGACGGCGTTGCAGGCCAAATAATCCTATCCCCGAAGTATACAGTGTCGTGGGGCGTTTTCCGCCGGAAGCGTTCGCGACGCGCTTGCAAAGCGCCGCCGACGCGCCTCCTGAGTCACGATCACGTAACGGTCGGGTCACAGCAACGCGCCTGCCGCGCGTCCGCTGCGCGTCAGTTGGATCAGGCATGAAGGGGAAGGGGCGGTGCGGCGTCATCCGGGAGGATAGGCCATAGCGTATCCTATTAGGAAAGGCTTCTCCGGGCGGGCGTGATGGTTCGCGCAGAGGCGAAGAGAGCGCAGAGGCTTTTCACGCGGAGGCGCGGGGACGCGGAGAAGATGTGAGAGGAAGGCCGCCTTTGGCGGCTTGAAACTCTCTGCGTCCTCTGCGCCTCTGCGCGAACAAATTCCTTCCTCCGCGTCTCCGCGCCTCCGCGTGAACCAAAAGATGTGCCAACCCTCCTCCTGTCATGCCAGGCTCGACCCGGCATACTGCTTTCCTTTCGGAGGGCGAAGAGAAGGAGCGGGATCCCGGCTCAGGGTCGGGATGACGAACATTGCGCTGCTACGCCTTTAACTGCGCGATCGCCCAGCTTGCCGCTTCCGCCACCACCGGGTCGGCGTCCTGCGTCAATGGCTGGAGCCGCGCCACCAACTTCGCGTCGCGGCTGTTGCCCGCCGCAATCGCGGCGTTGCGGACCATCCGGTTGCGCCCGATGCGCTTGATCGGCGAGCCGGAGAAAATCTCCCGGAACGCCGTATCATCCAGGTCGAGCAGGTCGGCGAGCGCGGGCGCGGCCAGTTCCGCGCGGCCCAGGAACGCGCGGTTCGCCGCGCCCATGTCGGCGAACTTGTTCCACGGGCACACCGCCAGGCAATCGTCGCAGCCATAGATGCGATTGCCGATCCCTGCGCGCAGTTCGTGGGGTATCGGCCCCTTATGCTCAATGGTGAGGTAGGAGATGCATCGGCGCGCATCGACGCGATAGGGCGCGGGGAAGGCGTCGGTCGGGCAGGCGGTCTGGCATGCGGTGCAGCTGCCGCAATGGTCGCTCTCCGCCGCGTCGGAAGTCAGGGCCAGTTCGCTGTAGATCGCGCCCAGGAACAGCCAGCTGCCATGGTCGCGGCTGACGAGATTGCTGTGCTTGCCCTGCCAGCCAAGTCCCGCGCCCTGCGCCAGCGGCTTTTCCATCACCGGCGCGGTATCGACGAAGACCTTCAGGCTGCCGGGCTGTCGATCCACCAGCCAGCGGGCCAGGCTCTTCAGTCCCTTCTTGACGACGTCGTGATAATCCTTGCCCTGCGCATAGACCGAGATGCGCCCCCGGTCGCCCGCGCCCTCCAGCGCCAGCGGATCGCGCCCCGGCGCATAGCTCATCCCCAGCATGACGACGCTGCGAACCTCGGGCCACAGTCCCTTGGGCGATCCGCGCTGCTCCGCCCGCTCCTCCATCCACAGCATGTCGCCATGATGCCCCGCGTCCAGCCAGGCGCGCAGCCGCGCCGCGGCTTCCGGCGCGGCGTCGGCGGGCGCGATGCGGCAGGCGGCAAAGCCCAGCCGCGCGGCCTCCGCCTTCAGCCGCTGCTCCAAGGTTTCGGTTTCCATGGGGTTGGGTCCAGACTATCAGGGCGGGATGAACGGTGACGTCCCGGCCCCGGAAAGCCCCTATGCCGTCGAAGGCCATGGGCTTGTCAAGAATTTCGGCAGTTTTCGCGCGGTGGACGGCATCGACATCGCCGTCCCGGCGGGGTCGATCTACGGCATATTGGGGCCGAACGGCGCGGGCAAGACGACGCTGCTGCGTACCCTGCTGGGCATCGTCGACCCTGATGAAGGGCACCGGACCCTGCTGGGCGCGGATCAGCCGCTGCGGATGGCGCGGCAGGTCGGCTATCTGCCCGAGGAGCGGGGGCTTTATCCGTCGATGAAGGCGGCCGAGGCGATCGCCTTCATGGGCGCGCTGCGCGGCCTGCCGCTGGCCGAAGGGCGCAGGCGAGGGCGGGCGCTGATGGAGGGGCATGGGCTTGGCGGCGCGATCGACAAGCCGATTCGCCAGCTGTCCAAGGGGATGGCGCAGACGGTGCAATTGTTCGGCACCATCGTTCATCAGCCGCGCCTCATCGTGCTGGACGAGCCATTTTCGGGCCTCGACGCGATCAATCAGGAGAAGCTGGAGGCGCTGATCCGGGAACAGGCGCGGCGCGGCGTCACCATCCTCTTTTCGACCCATGTCATCGCCCATGCCGAGCGCCTCTGCGAGCGCATCGCCATCGTCGCGGGCGGGCGCATCCGGTTCGAGGGCACGCCGGGCGAGGCCCGCGACCGGCTGCGGCCGCAGGTGCGGCTGCGCACGCGCATGATCGATGGGGCATGGCGGCGGGCGCTGCCGGCGGACACGGTCGCCGACGACGGCGCGTGGCATTTCGCGCTGCCCGAAGAAGGGATAGAGCCATTGCTGCGCGCGCTGATCGACGACAAGGCGGGGATCGAGAGCCTGTCGATCGAGCGGCCGGGGCTGCACGACGCCTTCGTCGCTATCGCCGGGGCTGACGCGGCGCGGGCGATGGACGCGCGCGATGAGGAGGAAGCGGCATGAGGGAACTCTGGCGCGCCGCCTTCGTCATCGCCCGGCGGGATTTCAGCGCCGTGGTGCTCTCGCGCACCTTCATCCTGTTCCTGCTGGGGCCATTGCTGCCGATCCTGATCGGCTTTGCCTTCGGTGGCCTTGGCGAGCGGATCAGCAGCACCGACCTGCGCCCGATCGTCGGCATCGCCCTGCCGGCGGCGGATGCGGCGGCGCTGGAGCGCGCTCATGACCGGCTGACCGAGCGGATGGGCGAGCGCGCGCTGCCGCGCCTGCGCCCCGTGCCCGCCAGCCCCACGCCGCGCGCGCAGCTCGCGCGCCCCGATTCGGCGGTGGTGGCGATCCTGTCGGGCAGCGTCGCCCGCCCGGTGCTGACCGGCAAGCCCGAGGATCTCGACAAGCTGCAGGGCGATCTCAGCCTGATCGCCAGCGCGGCCAAGGCGGAAAAGACACTGCGGCTGGTGAAGGTCGAGCGGCAGGAAGTGGCGACGAGCCTCGGCGCGCAGGCGCAGGCGCGGCTGTTGATCGGCCGCGTCGCGCAGGTGGTAATGTTCTTCCTCACCATCCTGCTGGCGGGCATGATCCTGTCCAACCTGGTTGAAGAAAAGACGAACAAGATCATCGAGATCCTCGCCGCCGCCGTACCGATCGACGCGATCTTCCTGGGCAAGCTGATGGCGATGCTGGCGATGAGCTTCGTCGGCATCGCCTTCTGGGGCGCGACCGCGTTCGGCATATTCCTGTTGCTGGGCGGTGATGCGACCGCGCTGCCGACGCCGGCGGTGGGCTGGCCCCTGTTCCTGACGCTCGCGGTGCTTTATTTCGCCATGGCCTATACGCTGCTGGGGTCGCTGTTCCTGGGGATCGGCGCGCAGGCGGCGACGGTGCGCGAGGTGCAGACGCTCAACATGCCGATCACCATGGGGCAGATGCTGATCTTCTTCTTCGCCAGCTACGCCGTCGACCATATGGGATCGCCGGCCGAGATCGCGGCGTGCATCTTCCCCTGGAGCTCGCCCTTCACCATGATCGCGCGGGCGGCGCAGGAACCGGCGATCTGGCCGCATCTGCTGGCGCTTGTCTGGCAGGCGGCGTTCGTGGCGCTGATCATCCGGGTGGGCGTGCTGCTGTTCCGGCGGCATGTGATGCAGTCGGGCGGGCGCTGGTGGAAAAATCTGTTCAGGCCGGCGACAGGCTGAACCGGCTAGGGGAGGGACCATGAACCGGCGGCATTTCCTGACGGCACTGGGCGGCGGCGTCGCCGGCCTTGCGCTGTGGCAGATGCTGCCCGGGGATGCGGAAGCCGCCTATCCCTATGCCCTGACCGATGAGCAGTGGCGCAAGAGGCTCAGCCCTTGGGCCTATAAGGTGCTGCGCCACCAGGCGACCGAATATCCCGGCAGCAGCCCGCTCAACAAGGAGCATCGCAAGGGCGTCTTCGCCTGCGCCGGATGCGACCAGCAGCTTTTCAGTTCGGCGACCAAGTTCGACAGCGGGACCGGCTGGCCGAGCTTCTGGAAACCCTTGCCCAAGGCGGTGGGGACGAGCCGGGATTTCGACCTGGGATATCCCCGCACCGAAGTGCATTGCGCACGCTGCGGCGGGCATCTGGGCCATGTGTTCGACGATGGGCCCAAGCCCACGGGCCTGCGCTACTGCATGAACGGCGTCGCGATGCGCTTCATTCCGGCCTGATGCGGTAGAGCCGCAGCGGCCCGGCGCCGGGCACCGGCTCCAGCCAGGCAGGCACGCGCCCCTTCGCCAGCATCGCCGCGAGGCCATCGGAGCCAGCGCGACGATAGGACGCCATTTCCGACAGGCTATCGCAGCGCAGCAGATAGGCTGCGCTGGTATGCGTGATGACGGCCCGCGCCCGCTGTGGCGCCTGCACGAAACCCTCTATCACGGCGGTGATGCCGACCGCATTGCGATGATGCGCGGTGGCGATCACGCGGTGGCGGGTCTGGACCAGAATGTCGGGGCCAAGGTCGATCGGCGCGAACAGCGTGGTCGGCGGCAGGCCGCGGAGCAGCGCGAAACTTTCCGGCGTCTTGCAGCCCGGCCCGGTGGGCTTGGCGGGTTCGGACTTGGCCGCCACTGCGACCCATGCGCCACATAGGCCCGCCGGCGTCAGCAGCACCAGCGCCACCGACCCCAGCACGCGGACCGGCATCCGCGCGCTCGCCTGCGCCCGGACGAACAGCGTCAGGATCGCCCAGGCCAGCCCCGGCAGCGCAAAGACATGCGCCACCGACAGCGCGCGCATGACCAGGCAGGCGATGGCGGTCGCGCCTGCGATCAGCAGCGCCAGCGTCAGCCAGCGCATCCGCGCCTCGCCCTGCGCGCCCCGCGCGGCGGCGATCGACGCGATAAGGCCGGCCAGCGGCGGCAGCAGGATCACCCCCTGCATCGACGCGCTCTGTTCCCAGATCGGGCGGCCCTCCATCACCTGAAGATACCAGAGGCGGTAGGCGGTAGGCCCGAGCGCCGCGAAGGGATCGCCGGTGAGGCACGGCCCGCCGGTGAGGGCAAAGACCACCAACGCCGCCCCGCCGCCGATCGCCGCGATCCAGAATCGGTCGGCCCCCGACCCGGTCCCCCGCCAGCGCGCCGCGACCAGGGTCGCGGCGGCAAAAGCCGCGAGCGGCCAGACATAGACGGCCGAAAGCGCGTCGCAATAGGATGTGATCGCCGCGCCCGGCCCACGCAAGGCCACGAGCATCGGCAACGCCGCGCCGCCCAGAGCCCCGGCGAAGCCAATGAAGCGCGCCGCCTGATCCCGCGCGACCCAGTGCCGCAGGGCGAACACCGCGCCGAATAGCGCGGCATAGGGCAGGGCTTCGCTCGAAATCTGGAGCCAGGTCGCGATCGCAAGTCCCGCGACGATCCCGCCGCGCCGCACCCGCCCGTCCATCGCGCCGGCCAGCGCCAGCGTCGCCAGCATGATCTGCCAGCCATGATGGTCGATCCGCAGCGGCGTGAACTGGACGAGGATGCTGGGGGCCGTCAGCAGCAACGCGACGGCGATCAGTGCCGCTCGCGCCCCCGCCATCCGCCGCGCCGCGACGAACAGGGCGGCGACCAGCCCGCCCAGCAGCAGCAAAGGCATGGCGAGGCAGGCGACCAGCTCCGCCGCGCCCGCGCCCAGCAACGGCCGCAGCAGCAGGATGAGGCCCGCAACGGGCATGTCGACGATCCGGCTCCAGTGCATCGGGCCGCCGACCGGCGGGTTCACCCGATGCTGGCTGACGTCCCAGAATGCCTGCCCGCCGATCCAGTCGCGCACCTGCGCCAGCCGCATCGCATCGTCAGGATCGCGAAAATTGAAGTCCGCATAATTGGCGCGGAACAGCCAGAGCATGACCCCGGCGCAGAGGAACCACGCCAGCAATGCCCAGAGCGCCGCGCGGCGCAACTCCGGCGCGCGCCGGTCCGGCGACATTGGCGTCAGGCGGCCTTCAACCGCGAAGGCACGGCGCGGACGCTGGCAAGCGCGGCCTGCGCGTCGGCCTCGGTCGCGTCGACCTGCCCCTCGTCGCCCGCCTCATGATATTCGGCGTCCTCATTGACTTGCCACACGTCATGGACACGCGCGCCCGCGATGATGTTGCGGACCGTCAGCATCGCCGTCATCATCGCATGGTCCTGATTATTGTAGCGGTGCATCCCGTTGCGCCCGACCATGTGGAGCGTGGGATAGCGCGCCTCCAGCTCGGCCCGCATCGCCTGCACATTGGCGGCATAAGCATCGTCATAGACCGGATAGGCCTTCTCCTGCCGCACCACCGCGCCCCCGACGACATCGTCGGGGTTGCACAGGCCCAGCTGCGCCATTTCCTTCGTCGCCAGCGCGATCAGGTCGGCGTCGCTCGAAGCCCACAGGCCGTCGCCCTCGAAACAGAAATATTCGAGGCCGACGCACGCAAGCGAAGGATCCGGCACCATTTCGGGCGACCAGCTGCGGAAGTTCTGGATGCGGCCGACCAGCACCTTGGGATCGTGGATATAGATCCAGTTGTCGGGAAAGATGTCCTCGCCCTTGACCATCAGCGCGACGGTCAGGAAGTCGCGATATTTAAGGTCCATCGCCTGGGGCAGCGTGTCGGGCAGCGGATGGATGCGCCCCGCCAGTTCGCGCATCGGCGCGGAGGAAATGACATGGCCGGCCTCGATCGCCACCTCGCCCTCGGGGCTTTGCGCGATCAGGCGCCAGCCGGTGCCGCCCGGCACCTGCTCCAGCCGCTTGAAGCTGTGCGCCATCAGCACATGGTTGCCGCCGTCGACCACCTTGTCGCGCGCGGCTTCCCACATCATGCCGGGGCCAAGGCGCGGATAGCGGAACGTCTCCAGCAACGTCTTGGTCGCCATGCCGTCATTGGGCCGTTTGTTGAGGCCGAGGCTGCGCTTGAGACCATCGGTCACCGCGCCCCAGAGCGACAGCCCCTTGATCCGCTGCGCCGCCCAGTCCGCCGACATTTCGTCGCACGGCATGCCCCACACCTTTTCGGTGTAGGTCTTGAAGAAGATCGAGAACAGCTTGTGGCCGAATGCGTTGACGGTCCAATCCTGAAAGGAGCGGACGTTGCGGTTCGGGAACAGCCGAGCCTTGGCGAAGCTCGCCATGCACAGCGTCGAGCGCCAGATGCCGAGATTCCACAGCGCCTCGAACGCGCGCAGCGGATAGCTGTAATATTTGCTCTCATAATAGATGCGGCTCATCCGCGGGCGCTGAATGAAGTCGTCGGGCAGGATCTCGTTCCACAGGTCGACGACCTGTTGCGACTTGGAAAAGAAGCGATGCCCGCCAATGTCGAAGCGGAAGCCGTTCAGTTCCACTGTCCGGCTGATGCCGCCGACATAGGTGGCGTCCTTTTCGATCACCGTTACGCGATAGCCCTGCTTGGTCAGCAGATAGGCGGCGGTGAGGCCGGCGGGGCCAGCGCCGATGATGGCGACGTCCACGCTATGCTCGCTACGCGACATGACAGGCAATTCCCCCGGATGGTCCTTCGTCAGGGCCTGAAGTGAAGGAAATCTTCTAAGGACTGGTTAACGGCCGGTAAGGATGCACTTGGCCTCCAAAACGCCAAAGGGCCGCCCCGACGCATGTCGAAGCGGCCCCCTGCAGTCCCCTTCGTGAGGGGAAGGCGGGACAAGGTTCAGCCTTGGCGCTGGGCCAGGCTGTTGAGGTCGCTGCGCGCGCCCTCGATCGCGTTGCCGTAGCAGGTGCGATAATCCTCCGTCACCGGGAGGATCGATCCGCGCACATAGCCGCACACTTCCTTGGACGCGCGGATCAGGCGATAATCGGCGCGGCGCATTCCGCTGGCGCTGGCAAGATTGAGGTCGTTCACGGGCACGACCACCGAGCGGGTCTGCGCGCCGCTGTTGCCGTCCACGATCACATCCATGCTGTTGCTGCCGGCGCTGGCCATGCCGGGCAGCGCGAGCGCGAGGGAGGCGGTCAGCACCGCCAGCGTCTTCCTGCTCATCCTGTTTCTCCTGTCGAACACATCTTATGCTTTTACGCCCCACGTCTGACGTGGATGTAGGGTCGCCGCTGTAAATAGGCGCACAGGGTGGACAAGAAAAGAGGCCACTTCACAAAAAGTGGCGGATTTCCGTTATTTTGCGGGTGCGAAGGGTTCAGCGTCGCAACGGCAATTGTGGGATCCGGGGCGACAGATCGCTGATGACCTTTTCTGCATTGAACGTGGCCGATGCGGGGAAGCCTTCGCTCCCGGCATTGCCGAACCGAATGGCGGTCGATGCAATGCGGGTCCGGTTCTGCGGCAGGACGAAGCCATCCACGCCGCGCGCGCTTGCAATAAGCGCGGCATGGAGCAAGACCGCTTCGCCCGAAGCCAACCCCCACAGGTTTGGCTCGACGCTGATAATTTCATAGTCCGTGACATCCTTCGGCAGCTTGCGGACCAGATAACGGGGCTTGTTGCCGACCTTCCAGACCGATCCCGAGGCTCGGGCATAGTCCGACTGGCGCACGCTGTTGGCGACCTTTGCGTAGTAATTCTTCGTTAAATCGGGATTCTGCAGCAGTTTAAGGTTGCCGCGCATCGCTTCGTCCCGATAATCCTGGCGCGATCGCGCCCACAGGCCCGTCCGTTCGGCCGCCGGCAGTCCGGCTTGAAGCCGCCCAAACATGTCCGCGACCACCGGCGGCGGCACCGCCAGCCAGCGTGTTCGGCCCGCAAAGGCCGTCCGCGCCTCGGCCCATTTGCCCTGCGTCGCCTGCGTCGCCAGATCATGGAAGGCCAGCAGTTCCTCGACATTGGCGACGCCCGATGCGTCCGACCGCGCACCGCCTTCGGCAACATAGGCGTCCAGCCCCCGACGGGCCTTTGCAGCTATCGCCGCCGCTTGCGGATCGCCCGCCATCATCAGGTACAGCGCGACCAGCGCATCGTTGGAAAAGGGCTTGGCCTTGGGCGCGAAGCCCTGCACCAGCTTCAGCCTGTCGGCTTCATCTTTTGCAGCCGCAGCATAGTCGCCGACCCAGGCGTTGAGCTCGGCGCGCAGCGAAAGATGTTGGGGGCACATGAGCGCGAGCTGATCGAGATAGGCCTTTTTAGCGGGACTGATCGTGGGGGTCAGCTGCACATAGGCCGGAACCCGATATTGGGCGACCAGATCATAGGGCGCGAAAGCGGCCGATCGCAGCGCGGCCGCTTCCGCTTCGGCGGGGCGGTCGAGCCGCACCAGAACCACGGCTTCCAGGAAAGCGGCGGATGATCCCAGCCCAGCATTGAATGCCCAGTCCTGTACGCCAGTCGGGGCGAGCGTGGGCAATGCGCGAACACTTTCGAGCGCCGCGTTCAGATCCTCCGCCTCGATCAGGTGGATCGTCCGCGCCAGCAGCAGTTGCGCGCGGCGCTCTTCGTTACTTTCCTGAGCGATGGCGATGTTGCACGCATCCGCGCCCGCGCGCCCGGCAAGCCGCTTCTCGACATTGCCGTCGTCCTTGTTGAAAACGTCGCCGGCAAGTCCTGCCGTCACGCTGATCGCCAGCAACTGGCCGAATAGTTCGCCAGCGCCGGCATGGCCCTTGCGCCCGTCGCACTGGATGAAGGGAGATGGCGTTTCGGCTGCCGGAGGCGCCGACTCGGGCGTACCGGCCGCCACGGCCATGGTCTCAAGCAGCATTGCGCCGCCAAACAGCGCGCCCACAAGCATTCGCATGAAAACCCCCAGATCAGAACCGGCCCGCCTTCCCCAAGGCGCTGCGCCGCCGCCTCAATGCCGGAAGTGGCGCATGCCTGTAAAGACCATCGCCAGGCCCGCTTCGTCCGCCGCCGCGATCACTTCGTCGTCGCGGATCGATCCGCCCGGCTGGATCACCGCGCTCGCGCCGGCCTCCACCGCTGCCAGCAGGCCGTCGGCGAAGGGGAAGAAGGCGTCGGACGCGACCGCAGAGCCGATCGTGCGCGGCTGCGCCCAGCCCGCCTTTTCCGCCGCATCCTTCGCCTTCCACGCGGCGATGCGCGCGGATTCGAGGCGGTTCATCTGGCCCGCGCCGACGCCCGCCGTGCTGCCGTCCTTGGCATAGACGATGGCGTTCGATTTCACATGCTTGGCGACGGTCCAGGCGAACAGGCAGTCCTTCAGTTCCTGATCGGTCGGTTGGCGCTTCGTCACGACCTTCAATTGCTCGCGCGTCACGCGGCCATTGTCGCGGCTCTGCACCAGCATCCCGCCGGCGATGCTCTTGATCTGAAGGCCGGGGCGCGCCGGATCGGGCAGGTCGCCGGTCAGCAGCAGTCGGAGATTTTTCTTCTTCGCGAAGATCGCCTTGGCGTCCTCATCCGCGTCGGGCGCGGCGACGACTTCGGTGAAGATGCCGCTGATCGCCTCGGCCGTGGGGCCATCGAGCGGGCGGTTGACCGCGATGATGCCGCCGAAGGCCGATACGCTGTCGCAGGCGAGCGCGGCCTCATAGGCTTCGATCAGCGTGTCGCCGGTGGCGACGCCGCAGGGATTGGCGTGCTTGACGATCACCACGGTCGGCGGGCCGTCGCGGAATTCGCTGACCAGCTCCAGCGCCGCATCGGCGTCGTTATAGTTGTTGTAGCTCAGTTCCTTGCCCTGCACCTGCTTCGCCTGCGCAATGCCGTTGGCCGAAGGGCCGGTCGGCAGGTAGAGCGCGGCCGACTGGTGCGGGTTTTCGCCGTAACGCAGCGTCGCGCCGAGCTTGCTCGATACGGCAAGCGTCTCGGGGAACATCGCGCCCTGATCGGCGAAGGCGAACCAGCTGGCGATCATCGAATCATAGGCCGCCGTCGCCGCATAGGCTTTGGCCGCCAGCATCCGGCGGAAGTCGTAGCTGGTCGCCCCCGCCTTCTCGTCCATCTCCGCGATTAGCCGGGCATAGTCCGCCGGGTCGGTGGCAATGGCGACGCTCTCGTGATTCTTCGCGGCGGAACGGACCATCGATGGGCCGCCGATGTCGATATTCTCGATGATCTCCTCGCGTTCCGCGCCCTTCGCCACGGTCGCGGCGAAGGGGTAGAGGTTGACCACCACCAGATCGATCGTGCCGATGTCATGCTCGTCCATCGAAGCGACATGCTCCGGATTGTTCCGCACCGCGAGCAGGCCGCCATGCACCTTGGGATGCAGCGTCTTGACGCGGCCGTCCATCATTTCGGGAAAGCCGGTGAGGTCGGAAATATCCTTCACGGTCAGGCCCGCCTCGCGCAGCGCCTTCGCCGTGCCGCCGGTCGACACCAGCTCCACGCCATGCTTTCCCAGCGCCTGCCCCAGTTCGATGAGGCCGGCCTTGTCGGACACGGACAGGAGGGCGCGCTTGATGGGTAGGTCGGTCATGGAAGGGGGGCTTTCTAAAGGGACGGCGTTGCGCGGTCCCTTAGGGGCTGATGGCGCAAAAATACAGCCCCGAGCAGCATCGGCCAGAGCAGCAGCGCGCCGAGCGCGACCCCGCTCGCCATCGCCAGCGGCGCTGTCACCAGCGGCGTCACGATCACCGCCGCGATGGCCAGCCGCAACCATGCGCCCGCTTGCGGCCAGAGCCACACAGCCGCCAGTCCCGCCATCACCAGATCATAGTCGCTGACATAGAGCGACCCCGCCAGCACCCCCATCGCCAGCACCGCCTTGGCCCGATCGCTCGCCCCCTCGCGCCGCCACACCAACGCGACCGTCAGGGCGACCGCGCCGCTCGCCACCGCCTGCGCGGCGTAGGCGACCGCGACCGGCGCACCCAGATGCCGCACCGCCACGAACACCGACAGCATCCGGTGCCAGGTGCCCGCGCCATCCTCCAGGATCACGCGCTTGAGCATCGCCGCCTGCCGCGCATAGGCCAGCCACGATTCGATCCCGTAAAGCGGCAGCGTCGCCGCCAGCAGCAGCGCCGCGCCGCCCACGAAGGCGAAGAGCGCGCGCCAGCGCCGTGCCGCGATCAGCGCGACCGGGATCAGCCAGCCAAGCTGCGGCTTCACCACGAACAGAGCAAGGATCGCACCGGCCAGCAAAGGCCGCCGATCGATCAGGATGAGGCCCCAGCCGATGATCGCCGCCGTCCAGCAGCCATTCTGCCCGCCGATCGCGTTGATGAACACCGCCGGCAGCGCGACCGCCAGCAGCAGGCCATGCCCCGGCGCGATCCGCCTCGCGGCGCTGGCGAAGGCGGCCCAGCCCGCCCCCTGCCACAGCGCCCAGGCAAGCGGATAGGGCAGCAGCGCGAATGGCGCGCTCGGCAGCCACATGACCGGCGGATAGCTGTAATGATAAAGGTCGATCGGCGCGCCAACGACGCCCGTCTCGAACGCGTGGAAGCGCCCCAGATCGTAAACAGCCTCCGCCCGCCCGGTCAGCGCCAGCCGCGCGCCCGACCAGAAATTGAGGAAATCCTCGCCGAACGGATGCCCCATGCCGTCGGTCAGCCCGGCGCGCAGCTGCCGCGCGAGATAGAGTGCCAGCAGCACCCCCGCGACCGCGCACCAGATGAAGGCGATGCGCCGCAGTCGCACCGGGTTCATGATGTCGCCCCCTGCCGGCGGCATCAGTGGCCCGGCATGGTGCCGGGTCGCAGGCGGGGCAGCAGGTGCGCGACATAATCGCCCTTGCCCAACGCCACGCCCCGATGCCGCAGGATCGCGTAGGCGGTCATGACGTGGAAGTAGAATTGCGCCAGCGTCCAGTCCCGCGCGTAGCTAAGCGCCGTCAGGTCGAAGATCATGCCGTTGGGCAGGTCGTGCGCCAGCGGCGCGTCGGCTTGCCCGTCGAGCGCGTCGTCGGCCAGTGCATCCAGCATCGCAATCGTCTCGGCGATGCGCGCCTGCGCCTCCGCGATCGTGCCCGGCCGCTCGTCCGCCGCTCGCCCTTCGTCCAGCATCGTCTGCACGATCGGGGGAAAGGGCATGTCCCGCAACCGATGCACAGCTTCCCACGCTTGCACGCAGGCGAAGCGTATCTGCGTCGCGAGCGGGAACATGTCGGGCGCAATCCGCGCCGCGAGCAGCGCGTCGGCATCGCCGGTCGCCTCTGCCTTGGCAAGCCAGCCCGACAGGCTGCCGAGCATCTGCCGATAAGTGGGGACGAGCATCGCGGTCAGTGACACGGGTTTCTCCTGGACGGTCGCGGACGCGATCTTACCCCATCCGCTTGAAGATCCAGCCGATGCTGGAGCCGCCGGGCAGCGCCTCGCCGGTGACGACGAGCTGGCGGGTGGGGTGGGGGCGGCCTTCGGGATCGACCCAGAGGCTTTCCTCGACGCTCAGCACGCCCGTGCCGGTGCGGAATTGCCACAGCGCGCCCAGTTCGATCCGCAGCAGCGCGCCCTGATTGTCGGCGGTCAGCGTCGGCTCGACGCCCGGCGCGAGGTGAAAGCGCAGCTGGACCGGCTGCTTCGACGGGCGGCGGCGGCGCTCCGCGGGGGTCAGCATGTCCTCGCCGCGTATCTCCTTGCCGTCGCCGCTCACCAGCAGCAGGCGACGGTGGACATAGCCCATCCGGCGGACATAGCCGTCATGGGCCAGTTCCAGCCGGCTCCCCTGATCCAGTTCCTGCCGGTTCAGCTCCACTTCGGTCACGCCCTTGCCCAGCGTTCCGTCGGGCAGCAGGGCGGTCGAATTGCTGTCGTTAAGGACCAGCGCGCTGTGCGCCGCCGTGGTCCGCAGCCCCTGCGCCAGATCGCGGGGAATCCATGCCCCCTCCAGCGCCGCACCGCCGCAATTGACGATCAGCCGCAGCGGCCCGTCGCTGATCTCGATCGCCCCGGTGGAGGCGCAGCCCGCCTCCGCCAGCCGCGCGACCGGAGGCGGGGCGGCGTCCACCTGCACCACGGTCGATCCCGCCGCAATCCGCTGATAGCCCCAGTCGCGCGCCTGGCGCAGCGGGCGGGCGCGCACGCGGCTGGCCTGCACCACCGCCTGCACCGCCTGCGGCGCGGTCGCCCCCGCGCCCTGCCAGCTGCCGAGACCGCCGTCGCCATGCGCGAGGCCCAGCAACGCCGGCACCGCCCGGCCCAGTGCGTCGGTCAGGCAAGCGGGCGGCGTTTCCCGGCGCACGTCATAGACCGCCTGGAGCATGGAGAGCAGCATCACCGCCTCCATCTGCGCCAGCGGCGATCGCGACACGATGCCGCCATCGCCATGGAAGCCGCTGTCGACCGCGCGCTTGAGGCCCGATTCGCCGAACAGCTTGCGCGCCGCCCCGCCGGGGATCAGCAAGGATGCCGCGACGATGCCGCACCAGGCGACAAGGCGCGGCAGGCCGATCGGCGCCTTGTCGGCGCTGCGGTCGAGATGCCGGGCAGTGCGCGCGATGCAGGTCAGCACCAGCGATCGATAGACGAGGTCGCTCGAAGACAGGATCAGCGGCGCATATGCGGTCCAGAACAGCAGCCGCCAGCCGGCATTGTCGGCGCGCCATGCCGGTTCGCTCGGCGTTGCGGCATGGGTCTCCAACCATTTGCGCATCACCGCCTCGGCGATCGGCGCGCCCTGCTCGCGGGTCGCGCTGCTGGCAAGGTCGCGCAGCCAGCGGAAGCCGTGAAGATAGTCGGAGAAGGCGGGGCCGACGCCAGGCCGCGCGAAATCCAGCGTCTCGATCGGCAGCTTCTGCCCCCGGAACAGGAAGTATCCCGCCCGCATCGCCGCGCCCGCCCGGCTGTCGCCGGGAATGTCGTCGTCCGGCACGGCGAGCAGTTTCAGCGGATATTTGCCCTTGAGCTTGCGCCCGTGGATCGGCGTCTTCCAGCTCAGCAGGTAGAATTGGTTGGCGATCTTCTGCGTCAGCGACAGCCCCTTGTCATCCGCGACGCGGATGAGCCGCTTGCCCTGCTCGATGCCGTCCTCGCCCTCGTCGGGCTCCGGGTTTAGGCCCTTGCGGGGGGAGATGCGCCGATGGTCGTTCACCCGCCCCTGAGCTTCCTGATATTGTCGGCATAGGCGGACGGACCGCCCCGGAAGGTCGCCGTGCCCGCGACCAGCACGTCCGCGCCCGCCGCGATGGCCTTGGGCGCGGTGACGAGGTCGATGCCGCCATCGACCTGAAGCCGGATGTCGCGGCCCGACTTGGCGATCATCTTGGCGCACGCCTCGATCTTGCGCAGCTGGTTTTCGATGAAGCTCTGCCCGCCGAAGCCCGGATTGACGCTCATGATGAGGATCAGGTCGATATCGTCGATCAGATAATCGAGCATCTTGGCCGGGGTGCCGGGGTTGAGCACCACGCCCGCCTTCACGCCCAGCGACTTGATGTGCTGGACGGTGCGGTGGATATGCGGCCCGGCCTCCGGGTGGACGGTGATGATGTCCGCGCCGGCGCTCGCGAAAGCGTCGAGATACTGGTCCACTGGAGAGATCATCAGATGGACGTCGAAGGGCTTGGTCGTATGCGGGCGCAGCGCCTTCACGACCATCGGACCGATGGTGATATTGGGCACGAAATGCCCGTCCATCACATCGATATGCACCCAGTCGCAGCCGGCCTCGTCGATCGCGCGCACCTCCTCGCCCAGGCGGGCGAAATCGGCGGACAGGATGGAGGGCGAAATCAGGATGGGGCGGGTCATTAACCGTTCGCCTTAGTGCCGGGCGCTGCGCAGGGCAACGGAGATTTGCGGGCGCGGCGGGATTGTTCCGGCTGGCCTTGCCAACCCCTTTTTAAAGCATCACGAAAATGCCGGGATCAAGGCCATGGGACGGCTTCGCGCCGGCGGGCAGCAACTGCTTGACGCCATGCAGCCCGGTCACCGCGCCCTTGGCATCCAAGGTCGGCGCACCGATCAGCCGCATCGCGCAACGCCCCGCGCCATCGGCCTGGTTGATATCGACATCGATGGTAAAGCCCCGCTTGTGCCGGATCGCGTAGGCGCGCAGCCGCTCCATCGGTTCTCGGGATTCAGGCGCGTAGAGCGACAGCGCCAGCGGGCGGGGCACATCGAGCTCGCGCTCCAGCCCGAAAATGTCATAGACCCCGGCGGTCCAGCGCAGTCGGTCGCCGTTCAGATCACAATGCCACAGCCCCAGCCCCCGTTCGGCAAGAGCCACGTCGCTGCGCGCAACATTATTGCCCAGCATCACCGGGGCGAGATGTGCGCGCAGTTCGTAGAGCGGCCAGCTATGATGAAGGGGTAACGGCTCGATCGGACGCATGGCGGGCCTGTGAAAGCAAGAAGATAACCATAGACTGATCAGAGTTAAACTTCAGTTATCCTTTCGGGCAAGCCGCGCGATGAAAAATCCGTCGGTCCCGCCCCGGTCGGCCAGCGTGTCGGCCAAGGTGCCGGGCCGGGTGCGGAGCCAGCCCTGCGGCGTCGGGGCGATGCCGGCGGGCAGCGTGCCGGCGTCCGCCGGGACCAGCGCGAAGTCGGGCCGGTCGCTCAGGAAGCGCGCCACCTGCGCCTCGCCCTCTTCGGGTTCCAGCGAGCAGGTCGCATAGACGAGCACGCCGCCCGGCTTCAGCCAGTCGGCCGCGCGCGCGAGCAGGGCGGCCTGCAACTCCGCCAGTTCCGCGATCTGGCGCGGGCCGATGCGGTGCAGCACATCGGGGTGCCGGCGGTAGATGCCCGTCGCCGAACAAGGCGCGTCGAGCAGGATCGCGTCCGCCGGCGCGTCCGGCGACCATTCGCGCAGGTCGGCCTGAACGATGTCGGCGGCCAGGCCCGTGCGCGTCAGATTCTCGGTCAGCCGCTCCAGCCTTTTTTTGGACTGGTCCACCGCCGTCACCGCCCAGCCGGCGGCGGCGAGCTGCATCGTCTTGCCCCCCGGCGCGGCGCAGAGGTCGAGCGCGCGGCGCCCCGCGCCCGCGCCCAGCAGCCGCGCCGCGCAGGACGCCGCGATATCCTGCACCCACCACGCCCCTTCGGCAAAGCCGGGCAGGTCGGGGATGGACATGCCGTCCGGAAGCCTGACATGGCTGGGCGCGAAGGAGACGCCGCCGGTCGCCTCCGCCCAATGTGCTGTCTCGCCCGCATCGCGCAGGCTGATGTCCACCGGCGGTCGAACGGCATAGGCGCGCGCCGCCGCCGCCGGCATCGCTTCGCCCCAGGCGGTGGTCCAGCGCGCCACCACGTCACCCGGCAATGTTGGCGGATCGGGCAGGACGGGCGCGCCGCGCGTCACTGTGCCGAACACGCCATGGACCAGCTTGCGCGGGCCTCCGTCGACCAGCGGCAATGCGGTGGCGATCGCCGCATGGGCCGGGGTGTCCAGCGTGAGCGTCTGGGCGAGCGCGATCCGCAGCACCATCCGCGCCTTGGCGTCGGCGGGCAGAGACTGCTTTGTCGCACCGTCGATCAGCGCGTCGAGATCGGGCAGATGGCGCAGCACCTCCGCCGCGATCGCATGGGTCAGCGCCCGGTCCTCGCGCGGCAACCCTTGCGCCGCGCCATGCAGCGCCAGCTCCAGCGGCTCGCCCCGGCGCAGCACAGCGTCGAGCAGCCTCAGCGCCGCGCGCCGGGCGGGCAGGCCGGGGACATCGTCGGAACGGGGGGCAGGGCGGCGGCGCTGGGATGAAGGCATGGCGCGGCCCTACGCCTTTTGGACCGGCGGCGGAAGCCCGTCCCCCCTTGCGCGGGCCGGCCTGGGCCTTCATCAGGGGCGTCATCCTTGGGGAGAGGCCATGCTGCGCGCGCTCTATTTCTGGTTGAGGGGGGTGGCGCGATTGCCGGGGGATTATGGCCGGCGCGGTGTTCTCGCGGCGACGGTTCGCCACGATCTGCTGCTGCCGACCGCGCTCCGGCGCGCGGATCGGGCGCGCAACGAAGCGCTGATCCGCGCGCGCTGCGCCACCGTGCCGCTTCCGGGAAACGACGCGCTCTGCTGGTGCCTGGGGCGCTACCGCATGTTCGTGGCGACCGACGATATCGGCTTTTCGACCTTCATGATGATGGACGGCTATTGGGAACTGCCGATGACCGAAGCGGTCGTATCCGCCCTGCGGCCGGGGATGCATGTCGTCGATTGCGGCGCCAATCTCGGCTATTACAGCCTGCTCATGGCGGACCTGATCGGCGAGGAAGGGCGGCTGCACGCGTTCGAGCCCAATCCCGACATGGCCCGCCGCCTGCGCCAGTCGATCGGCGTCAACGGCTTTGCCGGCCGCACGACCGTCCACGACATAGCGCTGGCCGACGCGCCCGGCACCGCCGCCTTCACCGTGCCTGCGGGCGAGCCCAAGAACGGCCATGTCGGCGCGGCGGGCAGCCGCGCGGAGGAGGGGGGCGATGGCCTGCGCCGCTTCGACGTGCGGGTGGACAGGCTCGACGCGATACTGGGCGACGCGCCGGTCGATGTCATCAAGATCGACGTCGAGGGCGCGGAGGAGAGGCTCTGGGACGGGATGGAGGGGATTTTGGCGCGGGGCGCGCCGCTCACCATCTTCCTAGAATTCACCGCCGACCGCTATGCCGACCCCGCCGCCTTTTTGGGCCGCATCGCCGCCGCTGGCTTCGCTTTCGCGCGGATCACCGAAAAGGACGGCGTCGTCGCGACCGACCAGGCCGACATCCTCGCCGCGCCCGGCAACCGCGACCAGATGCTGGTGCTGACCCGCTGAAGGGTCAGGGTTCGCTCACAGGAAAAGCGATCCGCCAAACCCCAGCGCAAGAAACAGCGCTACCCAAATTCCGACCCCTGTCCAAAGCGCGAACCAGTCCATTGCACGGGGGCGAGGCCGGATCCCTGCTGGCACGGCCCGCAGCGAGGACGGAATGCGCCTGCGTCCGAAAGTTGCAAGAGCAATAGCCCGCCGACCGACCCCATGGAAGAAGCGGGCAGTGTGCCGTGAGAAAATATGCGCCACTGTTGCCTCAACGACGAGGCCGCCAGCGTGGCGCAGTACGACGCCGGCCGTATCGACCACGACCTCGCCAACATCGTCGATCATGCGTTGCTATGGGGATCGAGCGCGCTGCGCCGACGCGCCGGGGCGTTGACTGGGGACAGGGCGGACGCGCTCGCCGGCCTAGCCACAACCGGCGCGCCCATATCCGCGGCGATATCCTGCAACGCCGCGATCCGCTTCTCGGTCGCTGGGTGGGTCGAGAACAGCTCGCTCACATGGGTCGGCACGATGTAGAGCTGCGCCGCCGCCGGATTGCGCTCGGCGACCGGATTGGGGATCATCTGCGCCCGGCCGGAAATCTTGGCGAGCGCGGAGGCGAGCGCTTGCGGATTGCCGCTGATCTCCGCCCCGGCGCGATCCGCGCCATATTCGCGGGTGCGGCTGATCGCCATCTGCACGATCATCGCGGCAAAGGGCGCGACGATCACCGCCAGCAGGCTGGCGACGATATTGCCATGCCCATTCTCATTGTCGCCGCCGCGAAAGAACAGCCCGAAATTGGCGAGCATCGAAATCGCGCCCGCGATCGTCGCGACCATCGTCATGATGAGCGTGTCGCGGTTCTTCACATGCCCCAGCTCATGCGCCATCACGCCGGCAACTTCCTCGCGGCTCAGCATTGACAGCAGTCCGGTGGTGGCGGCGACGGCGGCGTTGTCGGGATTACGGCCGGTGGCGAAGGCGTTGGGCGCGTCCTGGTCGATCACATAGACGCGCGGCATCGGCAACCCGGCCCGCTGCGCCAGTTCGCGCACCAGATCGTAGAAGTCGGGCGCGCTCTGTGCGTCCACCTCCCGCGCGCCGTGCATCGACAGCACGATCCTGTCGGCGTTCCAGAAGGTGAAGAGGTTCATGCCCGCCGCCGCCAGCAGCGCGATCACCGCCCCGCCACTGCCGCCCAGCGTATAGCCCAGCGCCATGAACAGCGCGGTCAGCGCCGCCAGCAGCATGGTCGTCTTCATCCCGTTCACTTGCAATGCACTCCTTGGCGGCCCAGATAGCCGATATGGCATGAATATGGGGTTGACGGTCCCCGCGCGCAAATGTGGAAAGGCGGCCAGCATGGGAGTTTTCAACGGCAAGCGCCCCGCGCATGTGAGGCCGCCCGCGCACCTCTCCAAAAGCCCGCCCGTGCCCAAGCCCGATCCCGTGGACGCGCCCTCGCGTCACACCGAGGAACTCAGCCCAGTCCGCTACGGCGATTGGGAGCGGAAGGGAATCGCGATAGATTTCTGACGCTTGGGCGAACGACTCATCGCCCATTTCGCACGTTCCCCGTTGGCCCGTGCTGCCCGCGCGGGGAGAATCCCGCTCGCCTCTGGCCTTTTCGCGCACCCGCCGTGCAGGCTTTGAGGCCAAGCGGGAGTGAGAAGAGCGTGGGCGTACAACTGGTTTCGGACATGAGCGGGAAGATGGTGGCGGATTATGCGCCGGAGGATGCGGCGCTGCTCTGCGCGGTGGGGCGGCTGGTCTGCGCCTGGACGATGCTGGAGCAGAGCCTGGAGGCGAAGATCGCCCATTTGCGCGAGGCGATGGGCGACGTCCGCACCATCGGCGCGCGCACCCGGCCCAGCATGGCAAAGCTGATGACCGAGCTTCGCACCATGGTCGCGATGCGCGACCGCCGCAACGCCAGCGCGCTCACCGAGATTTCGGACATCGAGCGCGACATGCAGCGCATCGACCGCTTCCGCGCGCTCATCGTCCAGGGGTTCCACCAGCCCGAGCCGGGCGGCTTCACCTGCCGCGACGCACGCAACAATATCCAGCATGTCGCGTTGGAGCAGCTCGAAGGCGAGATCGCCGCACTGGAAATCGTCGCAAATCGCCTGCTCGCTGTCTGAGGGGCGCGGGTTGACCTTTTTCGCACTTGCGGCAATCCAGAGCAGTGCCGCGCGCGCGAAGGGGACATCATCTTGAACAAGTCGATTCGTAAAGCCGTGTTTCCCGTGGCGGGGCTCGGCACCCGTTTCCTGCCCGCGACCAAGGCTGTGCCCAAGGAATTGCTGCCGGTCGTCGATCGTCCGCTGATCCAATATGCGGTGGACGAGGCGCGCGAGGCCGGGATCGAGCAGATGATCTTCGTCACCGGGCGGGGCAAGGGCGCGATCGAGGATTATTTCGACATCGCCTACGAGGCCGAGGCGACCCAGCGCGAACGCGGCAAGGATCTGTCGGCGCTGGATGGCACGCGCCTGGCGCCCGGCAACGCGGTGTTCCTGCGCCAGCAGGAGCCGCTGGGCCTGGGCCACGCCATCTGGTGCGCGCGCGAGATCGTGGGCGACGAACCCTTCGCCATCCTGCTGCCCGACGAGTTCATGGCGGGCGCGCCGGGGCAAGGCTGCATGAAGCAGATGGTCGACGCTTATGAGAAAGTTGGCGGCAATCTCGTCTGCGCGCTCGAAATCCCGATCGATCAGACGCCAAGCTATGGCGTCATCGATCCCGGCGCGCGCGACGGCGCGCTGACCGAAGTGAAAGGGCTGGTGGAAAAGCCCGCGCTCGGCACCGCCCCCTCCAACCTCATCCTGCCCGGCCGCTATATCCTCCAGCCCGATGTCATGAAGATCCTCGAAACGCAGGAAAAGGGCGCGGGCGGCGAAATCCAGCTGACCGACGCGATGGCGGCGCTGATCGGGGTGCAGCCCTTCCACGGCGTCACCTTCGATGGCCGGCGCTTCGATTGCGGATCGAAGGCCGGCTATATCGAGGCGAACCTGGCCCTGGCGCTGGAGCGCGAAGATCTGAGCGGGCACATTCGGGCCTTCGCGACCGCCGAACTGGCGCGCTGACCGCCGCGCCAGGGAGGCAATGATTGCCTCCTACGGGCGGATGCCGGACATCATCCCTTCCGCTCGTCGTCCACCATGTCGGACGCGAGCTGAAGTCCCGCGCGGCCCTCGGCCGGGGTGTGGGTGGGGGCCTTGGGATGGGGCACGTCGACCGGCTCCTCGACCTCCAGCATCCCTTCCCATTTGGTGATGACCGATGTCGCGATCGCGTTGCCCAGCACGTTGGTGGCGGTGCGGCCCATGTCCATGAAATGGTCGACCGCCAGGATGAAGGCGACCCCCTCGACCGGCAGGTCGAACTGGCCGAGCGTAGCGGCAACCACCACGAGGGACGCGCGCGGCACGGCGGCGATGCCCTTGCTTGTCACCATCAGCACCAGCAGGATCGTGATCTGGGTCGCGATCGGCAGGTCGATGCCATAGGCTTGCGCGATGAAGATGGTGGCGAAGGTCGAATACATCATCGACCCGTCGAGGTTGAAGCTGTAGCCCAGCGGCAGCACGAAGCTGTAGATGCGGCGCGGCACGCCGAAGCGGTCCAGTTGCTCCAGCATCTTGGGGTATGCGGCTTCGGACGAGGCTGTCGAAAAGGCGATCAGGATCGGCTCGCGCACATAGCGCACGAGCTTCAGCATCCGCTTGCCCAGGAAGATCGAGCCCGCCGCGAACAACAGCGCCCACAGGCAAATGAGCGCGATGTAGAATTCGCCGACCAACGCGCCATAGGTCTTGAGCACGCCCAAACCCTGCACCGTCACCGACGAGGCCAGCGCGCCGAACACGGCGAAGGGGGCGACGCGCATGACATAGCCCGTGACTTGCAGCATCAGCTCGACCATCGCCTCGATCACCGTGACGATCGGCTTGCCCTTGTCCCCGATGGCGGTGAGCGCAACGCCCACGAACAGCGAGAAGACGACGATCTGGAGGATCGAATTTTCCGCCATCGCCCCCACCATGGAGGTGGGGAAGACGTGGAGGATGAAGTCGCGGAAATTGAGCGCCTCGGTGTTGACGCCGCTGTCTGCGCCCGACCGGACGAGGTTCAGCCCTTCGCCCGGCGCGAAGAAATTAACGAAGATGAGGCCCAAGGTCAGCGAAATGAGGCTGGCGATGATGAACCAGGCAAGCGCGCGCCCGCCGATCCGGCCGAGCGCCGCGCTGTCGCCCATATGGGCGATACCCGCGACCAGCGTGGAAAAGACCAGCGGCGCGATGATCATCTTGATCAGATGGAGGAAGATGTCGGCCAGCAGGTGGAAATAGCCCGCCACATCCTTTGCCAGCGCCTCGTCGCCGCCGACCATCAGATTGGCCACGAAGCCCGTAATTACCCCCAGCACCATGCCGGTCAGGATGAAGGCCGTCAGTCTGTTTCGCATCAAATTCCTTTAGGCCGACCCCGGCCCCCGATCCTGTAACTTCCGTCAGGCCGACACCTAACAGGCGGCCGGGCGACCCGCAATCGGCGCGCGCCCTGCCGCCTCATGCTAGACGAAGCAGCGCGGGCTTTCCGCCCCCGCCCGATCGCGTCCTTGCGGTCCTGACGGCAAATGTCAGGGATAGAGCAGACCTTCGGACCAGCGGCCGCCGTCCGCCACGAACAGGCGGCGTTCGTGCAGCCGATGTTCGCGATCCTGCCAGAATTCGATGCGTTCCGGGGTCACGCGAAAGCCCGACCAGTGAGGCGGGCGCGGCACAGGGCCCACCGCGAATCGGGCGCTGACCTCTGCAAAGCGATCCATGAAGGTTTCCCGGTCGGGCAGGGCGCGCGACTGGTCGGATGCCCAGGCGCCAAGCTGGCTGTCGCGGCTGCGGGTGGCGAAATAGGCGTCGGCGGTCGCATCGTCGACCGGGCCGACCGGCCCCTCGATCCGCACTTGCCGGCGCAGCGACTTCCAGTGGAAGAGCAGCGCGGCATGGGGGTTTTCCAGCAGCTCGCCCGCCTTGCGCCCCTCGAAATTGGTGTAGAAGATGAACCCGTCCGGCCCATGGCCCTTGAGCAGCACCATCCGCACCGAAGGGCGCCCGCGCGCGTCGGCGGTGGCGAGCGCCATGGCGTTGCTGTCGTTGATCTCGGTCTCGCGGGCCTCCGCATACCAGCTGTCGAACAGGGCGAATGGATCGGTCATGGCCCATCCCTAGGCCGCCGGGCCGCTGCTGTCGATATGGCGACAAGGTCGGGCAAGCGTCTTGAATGTGGCCGTCCTATCGTCCACATAGTTGCCAAGTGATGCTTTTGTGCAACAGGTAGAGCAGATGGCCGATCCCTATTCCACTTTGGGCGTGGCCCGCAGCGCCAGCGAGGCGGAAATCAAGTCCGCCTATCGCAAGCTGGCGAAGGAGCTGCACCCGGACAAGAACAAGGACAATCCGAAGGCGGCAGACAAGTTCGCTGCCGCCACCAATGCCTATGACCTGCTGTCGGACAAGGATAAGCGCGCTCGGTTCGACCGGGGCGAGATCGACGGCGAGGGCAATCCGACCGCGCCCTTCGGCTTTGGCGGGGGCGGACCGGGCGGCGGCGGTTTTCGCGGCCAGCCGGGCGGCGGGTTCGACGCGGGCGGCGCCGATTTCGGCGACATTTTCGAAGGGCTGTTCGGCGGCGCGGGTCGCCGGGCCGGAGGCGGCTTTGGCGGCGGCGGTTTTGGTCGGCAGGCGCCGCCGCAGAAGGGCGCGAACGTCGCCTATCGGCTGGCGGTGCAGTTCGTCGACGCCGCGACATTGGCGCCCCAGCGCATCACGCTTCAGGACGGCAAAACCATCGACCTGAAACTGCCCGCTGGCGTCGAAAGCGGCACGCAGATGCGGCTGACCGGCAAGGGTCAGCCGGGGGCGGGCGGGGCGGGCGACGCGATCGTCACCATTGAGGTTAAACCCCATCCCTTCTTCACCCGCGACGGCGACAATGTGCTGCTCGACCTGCCCATCACCCTTGATGAGGCGGTGAAGGGCGGCAAGGTCAAGGTGCCGACCGTGGATGGCCCGGTGATGCTGGGCGTGCCGGCCGGCGCGTCGTCGGGCAAGACGCTGCGGCTGCGCGGCAAGGGCTTCACGAACAAGGCCGGCCAGCGCGGCGACCAGCTCGTGACGCTCCAGATCGACGTGCCGTCGGACGATCCGGCGATCAAGTCTCTGGTCGAAAGCTGGCACGATACTCGGCCGGTTCGCGCGCATCTGGGCGTGTAATCGGCCCGTGTTCACCCTCACCCTTCCGGCGCTTCGCGCCTCCCTCCCTCTCCCGGCGGGCGAGGGAAGGGCCCCGCCGGCGCAGCCGGTGGGAAGGGTGAGGGCCTGAGGCTTTCCTCCCATGCCGATGCCGTCCCCCCTTTCGCCCGAACAGCGCCGCCACATGGCGCACGGCGCGCGCGCGCATTGGCACCGGCAGATGGAACGGGTGCGGCCCGGATCGCATTTCTTCGAGGTGCTGAAGCGCGTCGCGGTCGGCACCTATAGCGACGGCTTCATCCATGCCGGGAACCTCGCCTATCTGTCGCTGATGACGCTGTTCCCCTTCTTCATCGTCGCGGCGGCGGTGGCGAGCATATTCGGGCGGACGCAGGACGGGGTGCAGGCGGTCAACGCCTTCCTTTATACCGTGCCGCGCGGCGTGGCGGACGTGGTGCGCCAGCCGATCAGCGACGTTCTGACCGCGCGGTCCGGCCCACTGCTCTGGCTCGGCGGGCTGGTGGGCCTCTGGACCGTCGGCAGCCTGATCGAAACCATCCGCGACATCCTGCGGCGCGCCTATGGGACGAAGAGCACCAAGCCTTTCTGGCACTATCGGCTGGGCGCGATCGGCATCACCTTGGTCAGCGTGTTCGCGGTCATGTTCGCCTTCTCGCTTCAGGTCGCGATCACGGGCATCGACCAGTTCCTGCACCGTGTCCTGCCCTTCGCGGACGAGGCGATCGGCCTGGTCGCCTCGGCGAAGCTGGTGCCGATGGGCATATTGTGCATCGCGCTCTGGTCGCTGTTCGTCGCCTTGACCCCCACCGCCTACAAGGACAGGCGATTCCCCAAATGGCCGGGCGCGGTGGCGACGTCGCTCTGGTGGTATGGCAGCGTGCTGTTGCTGCCACCCACGCTCTCGCTGCTGGGCGGCTACGGCCGCACCTATGGCAGCCTGGCGGGGGTCATGATCACCCTCATTTTTTTCTTTCTCGTCGGGCTTGGCGTGGTAATTGGCGCGGAATTGAACGCGGCGCTCGCGGAATTCCCCGATGAGGAGGAGGGCGCGGGCCAACGGAATGGGATAACGGAATGACGGGCTTGATGGCAGGAAAGCGCGGTCTCATCATGGGGCTGGCAAACGACAAGTCGCTGGCCTGGGGCATCGCTAAGGCGCTGCACGCGCAAGGGGCGGAGCTGGCCTTCTCCTATCAGGGCGATGCGCTCGCCAAGCGGGTGCGGCCACTCGCCGAACAGGTCGGGTCGGACTTTCTGATCGACTGCGACGTCACCGACATGGACAAGCTGGACGCTGCCTTCGCGCAGATCGAGAACCGCTGGGGCAGCCTCGATTTCGTGGTCCACGCGATCGGCTTTTCCGACAAGAACGAGCTGCGCGGCCTCTATGTCGATACCAGCCTCGACAATTTCCTGCTGACGATGAACGTGTCGGCCTACAGCTTCGTGGCGGTGACGAAGCGCGCCCGCGCGCTGATGCCCAACGGCGGCAGCATCCTGACGCTCAGCTACTATGGCGCGGAAAAGGTGATTCCGCACTACAACGTCATGGGCGTTGCCAAGGCTGCGCTGGAAACCAGCGTCAAATATCTGGCGATGGACCTGGGGCCGGAAAATATCCGGGTGAACGCCATCTCCGCCGGCCCGATCAAGACGCTGGCCGCCAGCGGCATTGGCGATTTCCGCTATATCCTGAAATGGAACGAGCTGAACTCGCCGCTGCGCCGCAACGTCACGATCGAGGACGTGGGCGGCGCGGGCCTCTACCTGCTGTCGGACCTTGCGTCGGGCGTGACCGGGGAAATCCATCATGTGGACGCAGGCTACAATGTCATCGGCATGAAGGCGGAGGACGCGCCGGACATCGCGCTGGAGAAGTGACGCAATTTCCCTCTCCCCTCGGGGGAGAGGGTGGGGCCCGCCGCGCAGCGGTGGGAGGGTGAGGGGGCTATGCGACGACCCGATACGCCGGATGCCGTCACCAGAGTGCGCGCGATGCGGCAAAACCCCACAGAGCCGGAAAAACGCCTATGGCTGCGGCTCCGTAACCGGCAGGTCGACGGCATCAAGTTCCGGCGCCAGGTCTGGCTTGCAGAATATATTGCGGACTTTTATGCCGCCGAGCAGAAGCTGGTCATCGAAGTTGACGGCGATGGCCATGCCGCTAGGGAGGCAGCCGACCAGCAGCGAAGCGCGCTGCTGGAAAGTAAGGGCTTCACGGTGATCCGCTTCTCGAACGCAGAGATCATGGGAAATATAGAAGGGGTGCTGGAAGCAATCGGCAGGATTGCGCGCCTCATCCCCTCACCCTCCCACTCGGCTGCGCCGAGCGGGGCCCTCCCTCTCCCCCAAGGGGAGAGGGGTCTATGAGCTTCAACACATTCGGTCGTATGTTCCGCTTCAGCACCTGGGGCGAGAGCCATGGTCCCGCGATCGGAGCGGTGGTGGACGGATGTCCGCCGGGATTGCCGCTCAGCGAAGCGGACATCCAGCCCTGGCTCGACCTGCGGAAGCCCGGCACCTCCAAATTCACGACCCAACGCCGCGAGCCAGACGAGGTCCGCATCCTCTCGGGCGTGTTCGACGGGAAGACGACCGGCACGCCGATCAGCCTGATGATCGAGAACACCGATCAGCGATCCAAGGACTATTCGGAGGTCGCCAAGGCCTACCGCCCCGGCCATGCCGACTATGCCTATGACGCCAAATATGGCTTTCGCGATTATCGCGGCGGCGGGCGATCGTCGGCGCGCGAGACGGCGAGCCGGGTGGCGGCGGGCGCGGTGGCGCGGCTCGTCATCCCGGAAGTCGACATCTTCGCCTACGTCAGCGAGATTGGCGGCGACGCTATCCATTTCGCCAATTTCGATGCCGCGCAAATCGGCGAAAATCCCTTCTTCTGCCCGGACCCGGAGGCCGCGAAGCGCTGGGAGGCTCTGGTCGATGCCGCGCGGCTCGACGGTTCGTCGCTCGGCGCCGTGGTGGAATGCGTCGCATCGGGCGTCCCCGCCGGCTGGGGCGCGCCGCTCTACGCCAAGCTCGACAGCGAACTCGCCAGCGCGATGATGAGCATCAACGCGGTCAAGGGCGTCGAGATCGGCGATGGCTTCGCGGCTTCGCGCCTACGCGGCGAGCAGAACGCCGATCCCATGCGACCGGGTGACGACGGGCCGACCTTCCTCGCCAACCATGCCGGCGGCATCGCGGGCGGCATTTCGACCGGCCAGCCGGTCAAGGTCCGCGTCGCCTTCAAGCCGACCAGCTCGATCCTGATCCCGGTCGAGACGGTAACGCGGGAGGGGCAGGCGTCCGACATCATCACCAAGGGGCGGCACGACCCCTGCGTCGGCATTCGCGGCGTGCCGGTGGTGGAAGCCATGATGGCGCTGGTGCTCGCCGACCAGAAACTGCTCCACCGCGCCCAATGCGGCTAATGCTGCGCCGAATCGAGCCGCTCGCGTCGAAAATCGAGAGACGACTCAGGCCTGTTACGATAGGATGACGATCAACGCCCGCGGGAGGGCGTGCGGCAGAGCGTAAGCCTGGGGAGCGTCACTGCGTATCACGCGGACTGACGGTCAAAGCGTCCCCTGATCGCCGCGACACGGGCCAGCCATGCACCCATGGCTGGCCCATTTCGTTTCAGTCTGGCAACCATGGCGCGCGCTCTTCGTTGCGTCAGCACAAGACACGCGACCACGCGATCTTTGGGGGCCGACGACATATGCATTTCCTTACCGCACTGATCGGCATCTATCGTGCGGAAATCGGCCTGCTGATCCTCGCCGCCATGTTCGTCGCCTTCGTGCGCGAACGCTATTCGCCGACGGTGGTCGCGGTGGTCGGCGCCTGCGTCTTCGCGCTGCTTGGCCTCATCGACGAACAGAGCCTCTTCTCGGTCTTTTCCAACAGCGCGCCGCTGACCGTGGGGGCGATGTTCGTGCTGTCGGGCGCGCTGATCCGCACCGGCGTCATCAGCCGCGTCGCCGACCGCATCATGGCGCGGGCGCAGCGGCATCCGCGTCTCGCCTTTGTCGAAGTGACGGCGGGTGGGCTTTTGCTGTCCGCCTTCCTCAACAACACGCCGGTGGTCGTGCTGCTGATCCCGATCATGTTCACCCTGGCCCAGGCGACCGGCTATCCGGTCAAGAAACTGCTCATGCCGATGAACGTGCTCGCGGTGCTGGGCGGATGCCTGACGCTGATCGGCACGTCGACCAATCTGGTCGTCGCCGGCATCGCGCGCGATCAGGGCATGGAACCCTTCGGCATATTCGACATCACCCCCTATGCGCTGGCGGGCGTCGCTGCGGGAATCGTCGGCCTGCTCGGCCTCAGCTGGCTGCTGCCCAGTGATCCGCCCAGCATCGCCGGGGAGAATGGCGGCAATGTGCAGGACTATCTCACGACGCTGGTCGTGCGCGCCGACAGCGACCTCGTCGGGCGGGAGATCGGGTCGCTGGCGCTGTTCGGCCGGTCGGTGGCGCTGCTTGGGCTCAAGCGGGGCGGGGCGATCCGGCGGAAGGACATAGCCACAGAGGAGCTTCATGCCGGCGACCATCTGATCGTCCGGGCCGATGGCGCGGCGCTGATGACGCTGCGCGAATCGCGCCAGTTCGATCTCGGCATCGCGTCGGATTCCTCGCTATCGTCGCACGACGGCACGGTGGTGGAGGCGATGATCGCGCCCAGCCATCCGTCGATCGGCGAGCGGCTGATCGACATTCCATTTCTGCACGCGTTGCGGATCCGCATCATCGGCATCCATCGCGCGCGCCATGTGCCGGGGCCGGACCTGGCGACCACGCGGGTGCGCGGCGCGGACCGGCTGCTGATCGCCGGCGGGATCGACGCGATGCGGGCGCTGCGCGACAATCCGCACCTCATTGGCGTGGATGTCAGCCGGGTGCGCGCCTTCCGCCGGCAAAAGGCGTGGATCGCCGTCGCCGCGATGGCGGGTGCCGTGCTGCTGTCGGCCTTCGACGTGATGGGCATCGGCATGGCGGCGGTGCTGGCGGTCGGCCTGATCCTCATCACCCGCTGCATCGACCCGGAGGAAGCCTGGGCCGCGATCGACGGCGACGTGCTGATCCTGATCTTCGCCATGCTGGCGGTCGGCCTGGCGCTGGAGCATGCCGGGAGCGTGGCGCTGATGGTCGGTTGGGTGACGCCGCTGCTGCAACATGCGCCGCCCTGGGCGCTCATCTTCCTCATCTACTTCTTCTCGCTGCTCTTGTCCGAACTGCTCAGCAACAATGCGGTCGCGGCGTTGCTGACCCCCATCGCCATCGCGCTCGCGCACCAACTGGGCGTCGATCCGCGCCCGCTGGTGATCGCGCTGATGATCGGGGCGTCGGCCTGTTTCGCGACGCCGATCGGCTATCAGACCAATGCCCTGGTCTATGCCGCAGGCGACTATCGCTTCGCCGATTTCGTGCGGATCGGCGTGCCGCTCAACATCATCGTCGGGGTGGCGGTGTGCGGCGCTCTGGTGCTGATCGGCTGAACGGCCACTGCCGCGCCGCCGGCCCTGTTGCCATGAGGCCACAGCGGGCATGGAGGCGCTGACGCTATGAGGACCGATCCCATGACCAGCCTGCCCTTCACCCAGGTCGACGCTTTCGCCCACGCCCCCTTCACCGGCAATCCCGCCGCCGTGATGCCGCTCGACGCCTGGCTGGATGACGCCACGCTTCAGGCCATCGCGGCGGAAAACAACCTGTCCGAAACCGCCTTCACCGTCCCCACGCCCGAAGATCAGGAGGCCGACTATGCGCTGCGCTGGTTCACGCCCACGGTTGAGGTGAAGCTGTGCGGCCACGCCACTCTGGCGAGCGGCCATGTGCTGATGGACGGGAATGCGATCCGCTTCCGCACCCGCCATGCCGGTGTGCTGACGGTGTCGCGGGAAGGGGAGGGCTATGCCCTGTCGCTGCCGGCATGGAGCGCGGAGCCCCGTCCGCTGCGCGATCTTGCGGCGGGGCTGGGCGGCGCGCCGGTCGAAAGTTTCTGGCGCGATGGCGGCTACAGCCTCTTCCTCTTCCCTGACGAAGCGGCGATCCGTGCGCTGGAGCCGGATTTCGCCGCGCTGAAGCGCCACGGCGACGTAATGCTGATCGCCACCGCGCCGGGGGAAGGCAGCGACTTCGTCAGCCGCGTGTTCGTACCGGGCGGCGGCGTCGATGAAGACCCTGTATGCGGCTCGGCGCATTGCCTGATGACGCCGTTCTGGGCGGAGCGGCTGGGACGCACGTCCCTCAACGCGCATCAAGTGTCGGCGCGGGGAGGGTATATCGGCTGCCGGCTCGACGGCGACCGCGTCATCTTGAGCGGACAGTGCCGTACGGTGATCGAGGGGCGCTTCTTCCTCTAGAGCGAGATGACGTGAGGCTGAATCGAGAGGGGTTTTGCTCGGGCCTATTATGTGATTCAAGATGCCGGCTGGGGAATGGAGGCCAGCGGGCATGGCGAAACCCTAT
>NZ_JBHDJI010000005.1:0-266336 GCF_041877245.1 Sphingobium agrisoli | reverse complement strand
GATACCTTCAGTCCCGCCGAATGCCGCAATTATCTCACCAACTCGGGGTACGGATCAATCTAATGTCATCCGACTCTAGCGCCGCTATGATTGTCTCATGAACAGCAGTTTTCCGCCAACCGGTCCGGCAAGAGCATTGGCGACGCGAGCTGGAAGATGACGAACACCCTTGCCAAATCTGAGGTTGCCCGGCACGCCGTGCTCGCTCTCGTCGAAGCCCTCGAACGGCCCCAGCATCGACTGTAATGCAGGACGTTCCATCTCCAGCATCTGCCCACGGTCTGGTCGCCCTGCTCAGGATGGGCCTGCCGTTCGGCCCAGCGCCGGCACTCAGCTTCCAGCCAGCCATTGAGCTCCTCGAGGCTGGCGAACCGCAGACGGGGCTGGAAGAAGCGTCCCTGGATCGTCTGCACCTGGTTCTCGACATGACCGTTACGCCCTGCGGGCGTTGGCCTGCGGCTCTCCCATCCCGCCGCCGGCGAGCAGGCCGTGGGCTCGACCATATAATGGTCGGCCATGATCAGGAACCGCCGGTTGAACACCCGCTCCTTGCCGGTGAACACGCTCGTCACCGCCGTCTTCATATCATCGTGGATGCCGCGCCGGCGCACGCCGCCGAAGAAGGCAAAGCCGCGCGCATGCGCGTCGAACAGCATCTCCTGGGTCTCGCGTGGATAGACCCGGACATACACAGCCCGCGATGCGCACAGCCGCATGTGCGCGAACCTTGCGTCGATAATCAAATGCGCCTTCCGGCGCCCGGATCGCCTTGCGGATCACCTTGCGCGACACATGCAGATCACGCGCGATCGCCTTGATCACCTTCCCGCCGGCATACTCACGCCGGATACGAACCACTGTCTCCAAAACCAACATCCCGATCTCGCCGCATGAACTTCCATGCGACTGTGTAAGCTATCGAAATGAGGGGTCCCTTTTAAACGCCGATCACCCCGCTAACGGGGTCCTTTTTGCACGCCGATCAACACGGATTGTTTGCCGGGTTGCTGACGGGCGACAGCAGCCCGGCCAATCGTCATGCCCTTTAACTTACGCGTCGGCCGCCATTTCGTCGTGCGCGAATAGCTTGGCCTGCATCGCCATTACATCGCCGGACGTAACCCGCCGCGTCGTACCTTTCTGGACAGGTGCAACGCCTTCCAGCGGCACTTCGCCGACGTCCACATGCGTCGCCTTGGCCCTGAGCGCACCTACCGTGCAGTTGGCTCGTCCGCCCATGATACCGATGGCGTCATAGTCGAAAAACTCGAGGGCATTGAGGTGGCTCACCCGGTCGATCTGCTCATCGGTCAGCCCCGCAACGGTTTTCATGAAGTTTTCCGGGACTTGCGGCCACTGGGTATCGGAATGGGGGTAATCGCACTCGTAGGCGACGATCTTCTCACCGATCTCCTCAAGATTCTTTAGGCCGAACTTGTCCTCCACGAAACACGTCAGGAAGTGATCGCGGAAGGTTTGGGTGGGTGTGCGCGATCCAAAGCTGGCGTGCGTCCAGGCACTGTGGTGCACATGCGTGTATTCGGCCCGCTCCAGGAAATAGGGCACCCAGCCGATCCCGCCTTCGGATAGCGAGATTTTCAGCGGATAACGATTGAGCGCATCGAGGTGCAGCCAGTCGGCCGCGGCAGCAGCGATCGTCATCGGAAACGAGGTTATCCACGCATCGATCGGCGTCAACGGCGAGGCGTGCGCCGGCAGAAAACCGGTGCCGATGTGCAGGTTGAGCGCCATGCGATTGTCCGCGCACGCTTTCCAGAATGGCTCCCAATGGCTGTCATGGATGCTCGGAAGCCCCTTGGCGGTGGGATTTTCGGAGAAGGCGAGCGAGTGGCAACCTTTCCTGGCGATCCGCTCGATCTCGGCAACGCACGCTGCCACATCCCACATAGGCATCACGGCGGTGGGAATGCTGCGGCCGGGATACTTTCCGCACCACTCGTCGATATGCCAATCATTGTAGGCCGAAACGAGGATACGGGCATCTGCCTTGTTTTCGTACTTGAGGAACAGGCTCCCGTCGAAGGAGATGATGCTCGGGAAATTGATCGACGCCAGAATGCCGTTGACGTTCATGTCGTCGATATGGGCGTCGATGTCCCATGTACCGCGGCGCATCTGGTCGAGTCCGGTCGGCTCGAAGCCATATTCCTCGCGCGGGCGGCCGACGACAGCGTTGGTTGCGCCCTGCGAAACCCTCTTGCCTTCAAAGATCCAGTAGTCGGCGGTGGCATCGCGCACCATCCTCGGCGCAATCGCCTTGTGCTGCACGCTGAGATGATTGTCCCACATGTCGGGCGGCTCGATGATGTGATCATCGACGCTGACGATGACGAGGTCGTTCATGTCCATGGTGGCTCTCCTCGGATGCCCGGAATATCAGGCTCGTTCATTTTTGTTTGGCGCATGATAGCGCAACATCATCTGCGCCGGCAGGTGCTTGCAGATACGGCGAGGCACTGCCGCTGCGCTCGCCGGGAATGTGATTTCCTCACCAAAAGGTCCGAAACTGGGCCGCCTCGCGCCGCGCCGCAAGCTGCTGGCGTCGCTGCTCGGGCGTGACGACCGGCGTTTCCGGTGGAAGATAGCGCCGCACATCGGCCACTTTCACCCGCGTCACCTTTGCCTCCGGCGCATCGCTGGCGCGATTGAAGCGCATCTGCAGGATGCCCCACTTGTTGTCTTCCTTGTCCAGCCAGTTCGGTACGCCGGGATCCTGCTTGGAAACCACAGTGCGGAACACCCGGTCGGCATCGAGCACGGCCTGCCTGTCGTTGACGCTGGTTTGCCGGTTCATCCAGTCAACCGTGCAGAACCGGTCATCAGCAACGAGCATCTGCCAGTAGTAACACTCGCGCGGCAGCGGTACCTCAACGACGAGCGCCTCGTCATCGTCGATTTCATAGATGCCATCATAGTAGAACTGGTTAGGCAGGCCTCCCAACTGGGTTACCTTCTTGGACAGTTCCAACCCGTTGGTGGGATGGTGTTCCTTGTACCATTTCACCAGGTCGGTCATGAACGAGATCATGCCGACGATCCATTCCGGCAATTCCGCCCAGCGCTTCGATACATCGGACCAAGTCGCGGTCTCGACCGGGTCCAGTCGCTCGATCGCGATCTTGGAATCCACTTCGTTGCGCCAGTCGGTCGAGCAGCGGCGCAGTAGCAGGGCCCCGGTGTCCTGGCGCAGCTCCCACCAGTCGCCATCGTAGCCTTCAGGTCGTTTCGCACTCAGGATCACGCTGAAATAGCCATCCTCGGCCAGTGTCAGCTGATCAAGGTCGTTGGTAATCGGATTGAGGTTCTTCTGCTTGCCGATTTCCGGCCACAGCCGATGGTTCACCTGCGTGAATTCGGTAAACCGGTTGGTTCCGCGCAATCCGGATATGCGATAGACTCCGTCGGAATCGACCTCGCTCCAGCCGTAGATGAAGTCAGGGTTGGGGCCGCCCTGGTTGAAGGCAATGTTCCAGTACGGCGCGAACACAGGACGCTTCGGATCCATGAAGACATGGCCGAGATAGCCGTTCGCCAGCATCGCCAAGCCCAGAATCCACTGGTCCTGCTTTTCTTCCTCGCTCGGGTTCGGCCTCCCCCAGTTGTCGAGCAGTCGCTGGCCCACGGGCAGCAGCGCCCTGATCTGATCTTCCCATCCTGGCAGACTGCCTGGGGCGAGGGGAGTGGTTGTGCGGATAGGAATGCTGGTCATCGGTGGCACCTTTTCCTGAAATTACACAATAAGGCCGGGCTGGTTCGTCGCCTTAATGAGAGAAACGGTTCATGAGCTTCGGCCAATGGGAGGTCGCTCGGTCCGGAACCTCGAAAATGAGGTGCGGGGCAAGGGCGGGCCACGTCATGCCGCCCACTTCACCAGCCGTTCGTTCAGCCAGTCCAGGCTGCGACGCAACGAGTTCTCATATCCTTCAGCCTCGACGGTTGGGCCCAGAACCTCGATCTCGAACATCCCGGTGTAGCCCGCAGCGAGCAGGTCGCCGAGCAGGAACTCAAGCGGGATCGAACCGTCGCCAAGCACCCGCCGATTCAGCCGCGTGGTTTCGCCAACCAGAAAGTCGCTCACCTGCACCATGGTCAGCCGATGCAGGTGGCGCCGGAACAGTTCGGGCAGATGGCGTTCGATCCAGCAGTTCTGGATCTCAAGGCAGATGCCGATACCGGTCTGCTCGGCGAATTCGATGCAATCGTGCAGCGTGTGGATGAAGCCGGCATCGCGCATTGCGGCATTGTTGTGCTCGATCGCCAGCGGAACGCCAAGTTCCTTCGCGTAAGCCACGACTGGCGGGACGGCTTCAACAAGCGCGTTCACCAGTTCGTCGGTCGGTGTGCGGGGCGGCGTGGCACCGCCCACGAAGTAACAGGGCTTCCCGCCAGCCGCAGCCGCGAAATCGAGCGAGGGCTTGAGCGCACGCAACGCTGGCGACCCGTCAGCATCCATCCGTGCGAGCAGGCTGGCCCCAAAGGCGTCGGCGGTCACGCTGGAAACGGACAGTCCCGCATTGCGGATCGCAGCCAGAGAGCCATCCGGATCGGCGACCGCCTTCTTGAATTCGACACCGATCCCCGGCACGCCCAGACTCTGATACAGGTCTACCGCCTGCTCCAACGACCAGTTCCAGGTGGAAAGGGTGCTGACCGCAATTCGCGGGTGCAACGCGCTCATTTCTGTATCCCTCCCGCATTCTTTATCAGCCCGGGGTGCAGTTCCTCGATCACCCGGCGCAATCCGTCCTGCCACGTGACCCGGCAGGGTCCTGTGATGGACAGCCGCCTGGTCACGTCGCCCACCGAACCGACCGAGGCACCGGGCGACGGCTTTACCAGTACCTTGGGTGTCACCCCGATCAGCCCGGCCATGTAGGCGATCCACTGTTGTGCAGAGACGGCCTCGTCACCGCAGAAGTTGACGATATGGGCGGGCACTGCGGCGGCGCCGAGCAGGGGCTCGATCATTTCGGCGATGTCATCGCCATGGATCGGGCTGTAAGGGAGGGGGTCCCACCGCGGATGGATTTCCTGTCCAGCCAGTAGCGCTTCGAGATGGCTGATCGGCAAGCCGCCTCGCGGCCCGTAGGCAGCGCCCATGCGCGCAATTGTGACCGGCAGGTTGAACGCGCGCGAACAATAGCGGGCGACGACTTCCTCGCTGATCTTCGTAATTGAATAGCTCTCGGGAATTGGCTGCAGGATGTCGCCGAGCGGTTCATCCTCCCGAAACGCATGCCATGGATCAGGATGTGGTCGATAGACGCTGAGCGTGCTCATCACCAGGGCAGCCTTGGCATTGCGGCAATGCTCTAACAGGAAGCCGCAGCTTTCCGCATTTGTGCGGATGGCCCGGTCGTAAGAGCCATTATCGAAACTGATCGCGATGTGGATGAGGTAAGTAAAATCGCGGGGAAGATCGCTGAGGTCGCAATCGTAGAGATCGACCTTGCGAGTGGTGACGCCAAGTGCCTCGATTTCTGCCTGCTGGGCCGGGTCGCTGAAGCGGGCAATGCCCCAGACCTCGTTGTCGCGCGCCAGATACCTTGTCACATGCCACGCGATCTTGCCTGCTGGGCCAGTGATCAGGATCTTCTCGCCGCTAAGCATATTTCACTTGCTTGTACGAATGTCGAAACGGTCAATGTAGAAGGCATAGTCGCGCCTAATGCCTTGTTCGGTGAGGCCATACTCCTCCGGTGTGTAGCGATGATCGCCATGTGCGCCGCTGCGATGCTTCAGCAGCCAGGCGTCGAGCGCATCGTGGAACGACGGCCCTATATCCATGCCGAGGAAGGCGTAGATGCGCTCTATCGTTCCGTGCGGATCGGCGTTGAGGTCGTGATGGTGAATGTCGATGAAGCGGTCTTCTCCGATCCGCTCGCGGGACTCCAGGGCCCGTTCCATGCCGCGCCGGAGGTGGTTGGAGACATAGCGGCCAACTTCGCGCGGATCGTGGTGGGCGGCGGTCTCCGCATCCCACACGCTGCGCATCACCAGACTGGTGTAGCTGGGCACCACCTTCGCGGGGTCGCGGTGGGTCATCACGAAACGGGCATCGGGATAGGCTGTGAGCAGCGCGTCGAGGTGAAACTTGTGATGCGGCGCCTTGAACAGCCAGTTTTTGGATCCGCCGCCCGACTGGAGCAGTTGAACGACGCGGCGATGATAGGCGAATGTCGCCCGCTGATCGGATTCGCGCCACCAGTCCATATACCCGAAGATCGGCATGGTCATGCCCTGCGCGCCGAACTCCAGCCCCAGGGTCTCGGTATCCTCGACCGAGGCATCGATTTCATGAATATGCTGGGCGGCGTACTCAGGTTCTTCACGATAGATGCGGTCGATCTCGGCCGCATAGGCGATCCGGCGTGGGTCCTTCTCTTCCTCGCCGGCTACCGGCGGAGGCACCGGCAGTTCCTGCTCCCACCAGCGAAGCGAACGGAACTGCGGGTCGAGCGAGAGCATGTTGCCAAGCGCGGTGGAACCGGTGCGCGTCAGTCCGGTCACGATCGACGGACCGCCGACCTGTTCCGTCGCTGTTTCGGGATGACGTCGATAATAGTCCTCGATCCGCAGACGGTTGGCCAAGCGACGATTGATGGTTGTCATTGCCTTGGCCCGACCGGCGGGGGAAAGGCGGGCCTCGCATCGAAGGCTGGTCAGCATATGATCCAGCCCGACGCGGAAGTTGCCCTCACCGAAGTCGTCCAACCCGGTCGTCTGGCGGGCCTGCTCGAGCAGGCTTTCGGCCGATGGATATTGCTCATCGCTGGCCAAGTGGATGCCCTCTCTCTTCATGTCCTCCGCTCATTCTTCTGTGACCGTCTGTCGCATCCGGGAGCGGCGGGTCTGCCATTCCCTCACAACGGGGTCGTTTGGCCGCGTAAAGCCAGGCTGTACCTGCGCAGCGCTGCACACGCCCCTAGCCTTCGCCCCTCACGCTGTGTTCTTGGCTGCAAACGATGAGCCGCAGGACGATATCATTCAATCGCGTTATTGAGCGGTTTGCATGCTGATTGTGCATGAATGCTCATTCGCCGCGGATGTTATGTCGATGAAGGCGCGGTTTGACGCGCGCGCCACCGGGCGTAGCAGTGAGCTGCCCCCTCTGGGCCTGCGGTCATAACGGAAGTGCGCCGTATCGATATTCATGTTGCACAACTGGCACATGCGCGACAGGTGGGCCGCTTTCATCTTGCAGGAGGGTCAAGCGCGCTTAAGGCCAGTGTTCATCTCGCCAGGGAGGAGCGCGACCTGGCGTTTCAGTAATCGTAGCGCCAGACGGCCAGTTTGCGCCGAGCGTCAGCCAAGTTGTCGAACTGCTCCTCGGTCAGGAGTCTCCCTGGCCCACTTCAGGATCGCCCGCGTCGTGAACTCGGTCCCTTGGCACATTGGCAAGCGGGCTGCTTGGAGTGGCGCCAAACTAACGGAACCTAATCATGTCCCGGGGGTCGCTTGTGCCCAATCAAGCTCGAAGCCATGCTCGCAGGACATGATTTGGGTTTGCGGGACATTCTCGATGAGACATTTGAGAAACTCCTGGGCTAGTCGCGATGGCCGATCTGCCAGCCAAGTGAGATGGAATTCCAGCACGTCATTCTGAAGGTAATTCACGATCGGGAGAAAATCTATACCGTCGCGGGAGGGTCCCAGACTGCTCTCGTAGGCGAAGCCGACCCCCAAACCACAGGCAACGAGAAATCGCGATTCCAAAGAAGTGCTCGCATAGCGGACATTTTGCGGGCGAAAGCCAGCCTCGTCGCACCACGAAATCTGCGTGGCGTAGACTTGGGGGCTTGTTACGGGATCGGAAAGGACGAAAGGTGCATCGCGGAGCGAATCCAGGTGAACCTCCTGATCTTTCGGGAAATTCCAGGCGGACGGCACTGCCAGCACCAGCCGCGATTGTGCAACCGTGCGCCATGTCAGGTCTCTTCTGTCGGCATTGTTGAACAGTATCAGGCCTGCATCGAGTTCGCCTGAGCGCAACGCGTCGGTCAGGACATCGCCGGGTATCATCTTGACTGTCAGGGACACTTCCGGCCGTTGGGTAACGAACGCATTGAAGCCATGACGGAGCAATTTTGCCGGAACTGCCTCTGTGACCCCGATCCGCAAGACGCGATTGGCGCCATGGCCGGCGTTGCGTGCACTGGCGACGGCCAGGTCGACTCTGTCCAGGATCGACTGACATTCTTTGAGAAAGGCGCAACCTGCCGGCGTCAGCCCGATCTGCCGGCGGGTTCGGTCAATGAGTTCCTCGCCGACCAAATCTTCCAGTCGGCGAACAGCCCGACTTAGCAACGGCTGACTTGTTCCAAGCTCATGGGCCGCGCGTGTAAAACTTAGATTTTTGGCGACGACCATGAAGTCTCGAATTAACTGAGCATCCATACAAACTTCGCATGCAGACTGAATATTAACATGATTGAATGGCATCATTGCGCCGTCCCCTGATGATGTCCAGAGCTTGCAAATGTACGCTACGAAAATTCTCCCGCGAGAAACGCTGCCGAGGGAGTCACGATCTATTGGGACGAGCGGAGGCGGTGATGGCGCGGCAGGCAGGTTCTGAGACCACGAGGAACATCTCGCGCGGCTGACGAAGAGCGGCGATCCGCTGGTGACGTTGCCGATCTGGATGATTTCGAGCCGTTCCGCCTTCCGTCCGAAGCGATATCCATGCTGCGGCCGTCCAAGCGTGGCGTGAGAGTGACTTTGTCGATCAGGGCGCGGATGGCGTTGCGGGTGGAGCGGCCGGCTTCCTCATCCCACTACCACATGGCCGGTGGCAACACGGGCGGCCACATGGGCCAGCGCCGCATCGATCATTACTCCACCGCCACGGGCGATGGCGCGTAGCGCGGCCAGTCCGGCGGCCAGCCCGGTGAGCGGATCGGCCAGTGCATCCCCGGCGAAATGCGGGGTGTCGCCGTGCCAAACGACCAGTCCGCCGGCCACGGCCGCATCGTCGCCGAACCCGGTGCGTCGGCCGGCTGCGCCGTGCCACCCGTGCCCGGTGATCGCCACCCAGACCAGCCCGGGCCGGGCCGCGGCCAGATCCCGGGGGTTCAGCCCCAACGCGGCGAAGGCCCGCGGCCGTGCACTGGTGACGATCACGTCGGCCTCGGCCAGCAGCGGGGCAAGGTTTGCGGCATCGAAGCGGATCGCGTGGCGGGCCTTGGCCCCATTGAGCCTGGCGTCCAGCACGGGCGTGTGCTGCGCCACCGGATCGGGCCGGGTGATGCTCTCCACCTTGACCACGCTGTGACCGGCCTGAGCCAGCAGTCCGGCGCATAGCGGGCCAGCCCACAGCGTCGATAGATCGAGCACACGGCGGGGGCGATGATCTGCGGCTTGTGGGCCAAGCGGTACGGGGGCCAGCGGTCGGGCGGCAACCGGCTGGCCGGGCTGTGTCTCGCTCAGCCGGGCAACTGCCAGTCCCAGCTCCGCCCCGGATGCCACCAGCGTGGCGGCTGTCTGGGTGCGGGCGGCAGTGGCAATGCTGGGCCACACCGGCGCGCCCCAGTCGGTGCCGGTCCAAGCAGGCACCAGCTCCGCATCGTCGGTGCGGGGCAGGTTGACCGCGATCCAGCCGTCTGCGGCCATCACCAGCCGGCATGCTCCATTTGGCGAGACCAGCCCCGGGGCGGCGAGCGTCATGTCCTCCGAGCGATCGAGCACGGTTGCGGGATCGACTGTCACGCCGTGTTCGGTCAGTGCTGTGGCCAGTTGATCCGCTCCGGCCAGCGCGCGGTCACGCCCGTTCATCCGGCGTGCTCCTGCGCGGTCGCGGGATCGATCCGGCACCCGGTGAGCGGCAGCGCCGCTGTGCGGTGCGCCAGCGGATGAACTCGCCACGCTCCCGCAGGGCGGAGTGCGCCAGCGATTCCAGCGTCAGGGCCTGGTCAAACAGAAGGCGCTCGCCGATGGCCGGCTCGGCGAGGTCGAGCACCTGCAGCAGCCTCGTGCCCAGCGGCCCGAACTCTTCCGCGTGCAGCGTACAGATCATGATTCGGGCCCGGTCATGCGCTTGACATGGCGGTGAACGGGGCGGGGATCAAGCCGCCGGCCAAGCCGCGTCTCGGCGTCAGTAGGCATTCGCTGAATGCGTGGAAGCGGCAACTGGCGAAGGTCGGATCCGGAGCCGGACCTACAAAACCTGCGAGGAAGCCCGGCAGGACGAGTTCGATCCCTTCGAGATGTTCTGTAACCCGGTGCGCAAGCAGGTCAGGAACGGTATGCTGTCGCCCATAGAGTTCGAACGACAGCAGATTTTGGAAGCAGAAGGCGTCGGGAAAACGGGGGGTAATCAGATTGGTTTCGCATTACCCACCAGCGCTGCGGGAGGGGGAGGACAGCTCAGTCGGCGACGAACCCCGCCCACGTTCTCATGTAGTCGATGAAGTGGGGACCCAACCCCTCGTCGTGCAAATGCGCACGACTGACTGGTAACGGCGTGCAGACAAAACCCGGATCGGCCCGCAAGCGCGCGGGGAAATCGTGATGCAGGATTGCCCCCCGCCCGATCAGTACGAAATCGGCGCCCTGCCGAAGACTCTCGAACACCGCCGCCGCCGTAGTCAGCTTGCCCGCAACGCCCAGCCTCGCGCGGCCACGTGGTAATTCAGCAAAGCAGTCGAGCAGTGTCCGGCCATGGTAGCGCGGGTCTTCTGGCTGTTTGCCTACATCCCAGCAAGAAACGTCCACATAGTCGACCGTCCCGCTGGTCATCAGCTTCGCGGCGAGCGCCAACGCCTCGTCGAAGGCGATGCCGTACCGTTCGGGTGAGAGCCTTACGCCGATCTGGAAATCAGGCCCGGTACGCGCGCGCAATCCAGCAACGATCTCGGTGATTGGTCGCGACCGTCCTTCGGCGGATCCGCCGTAGCGGTCGCTGCGCTGGTTGCGGACTGTGTCAAGGAATTCGCACAGCAGATAACCATGCGCGCCGTGTATTTCGACCCCGTCGAACCCGGCCCGCTCCGCGCGTATCCCCGCAACAATGAAATCCTCTATGACCTGCTGAACCTCGCCGGTCGTAAGTCCTCGCACACCCGGTCCGTGACAGACCCCAACAGGCTCTGTCCCGATCAGATCGCGCTTCGCCCGCCACCCAGAGTGCATGATCTGCACTACCGCCTGTGCACCGGCGGCGCGTAATCCTTGCGCAAGCTTGGCCAGCCCCGGCAGGTGCCGGTCGTCATGAATACCAAGCTGGCGGGGATAACCCTTGCCAAGCGGGCTGACAGTAGCCCCGCACGTCATCACCATGCCAAATCCGGCTTGCGCTCGCTTGACGAGAAATGCGAACTCGTCGGGTGTGATCGTCCCGTCGTCATTGCTCTGCAGGTTGGTCAAAGGTGCCAGCGCCAACCGGTTGCGCATCGCCGCGCCGCGCGCGAATTGGAGCGGTTCGAACAGGCTGCCTGCTTGGCCAGGGCCACCCTGCAGGCGCTCACTCACCGCGTACCACCTCGATTGTATCCACCATGTAGAAGCGGATGCTGTCAATATCGATGAACTGGGCTTCATCGTCGCGTATCTGCGCGATCGTATGGGGCGCGAAGAAGCTTCGGAAGAAATCGGCTGCAAGCGCATCGTTCTCAAAGATGATTTCAGTCAGGCAATCGAACGGCGGTTCTCCAGGTGCAGCGCGACCATCGCCTATCATGGCTACCAGAGGATGCTCCGGGTCCACAAAGTTGCGGATATGCACTCGTCGACCGGTATCTGCGGTGCGGAGGATCCGTGATACGTTCGCCAGATGCCGTTCGTTATAGTATGCGATGAACTCCTCGCGACTGAGGCCCGATTTACGCTTCATCGTGATCAAAAGTTTGGGCACGCCGCATCCCCGATCTTTGAGGCTTAAGAGCTTGACTACACGAGGGGCCGCCTATCCGCCGGGATACAGATATTCGGTCTGTCCATATCCGGCCGATTCCGGAATCACGACTGCAACGCCGTTTTCGCGCTTCTCGACCCTTGGCAGGACCGTGGCGACTGGCCTCTCCCGGGCGTCAGCCAGAGCCGAGGCGGCATCCCCGGTGCGGGACAGCAGGCTGAGGTTCATGCGGGTGGGGAAAAGCACCTTACGAGTGCCAGCTGCAGCCGCGGACAGCGTCGCGGCAGGCTCTACCCAGATCGCCTCGATCGCTTCCTGGCCATCGCAGCGTGCCACCTGCCCTTCGGGCGCATCGATAAGATAGAAATGCGTATCATAGCGCCGGGGGGCCACTTCCGGGGTGATCCAGTGACCGAAGTGGACGAGCGCATCGAGGCACAACACCGCATCATGCTGCGCCAGAACATCCTTCAAGTCCCCGTCGGGATCTATCGCTTCGGCAATTGCCGATCCGTCCCGTCGGCGGGCGAGCAGGAGTCCGCATTCCTCGAACGTTTCGCGGCAGGCGGCGATCCTCAGGGCGCGCTCGTCACGGCTGAGGTCTTCGGCGCCAGCCACATGCGCCAGCCAGTCATCGCCGGCATCGGCAGGATCGACCAGGCCGCCGGGGAATACCAGGGCAGAGGCGAAGTCCTGTTCGGCATGTCGCGCGATCATCAGCACTTCGAGTGGATTGTCGCGGATCACCAGCGCGGAGGATGACCGTCTGGGGCTGTTAGAGGGGCGTGGTGGCAAGGTCATGCTGCCACGCTTCCGGTTGTCACGCATTGCTTCAATGGCTTGTCCTCCGTGCACGCGGGTAATTACCCGGGCAGTTGCGCCCCGGGCGATTGCTGTTACAGCGCAGGTGCACGATCGGCCCAGGCCTTGGTCGCCGTGCACTGTTCCATGGCCCGGAGATAGGCTGGCCGTTCGGTCACTCGAACCAGATATTCCCGGTCGGTTTGGCCCGGCTGATAGTTCTTCGTCCTCAGTCCGACCAGAAGCGCATAGGCCACCGAAATGTCGGCTGCCGTGAACCGGTCACCGGCGAGATAGGCCGTCTGCTCGAGTTGGCGCACGACAAGTCCCAGTCGGCTGGTAAAGGTCGTCATCGCCCAGTTGGTGACGCGCGCATCGCGTTCCGCTTCAGGCGCCATGTTGCGGCCCATGAAAACTGTATTGATCGGGACGCCAAGCCCCGCCTCGCCCATGAGCAGGAATTGCAGATAAGACGCAAAGCCGGGTTCATCCGGTACCATTGCCAAGGGGCTGGGGCCATGGCGGGCGAGCAGATATTGCAGGATGGCGATGGATTCCACCATCGTGGTATCGCCGTCCTGCAAGGCCGGGACGAATCCTGCCGGGTTGATGGCCGTGTATTCTGCGTCCTTGCCGGGGGAGGCCATGTCGACCGGGCGCAGGCGATAGGGCAGGCCCATTTCCTCGAGCAGCCAGACAACGCGAAAACCCCGGCCTTCTCCATACACGGTCAACATTAGCGGTGGGTCCTCTTGTCCGGATATGGTCGATGCCTGGCCGGATTACCCGGATCGGCAGGGTTCAACTTTCAAGCGCCAGGCTTTTCAGTTTCGTGAGGTCGGGCTTCAGCGCGCCGGTCCGCGGGATTTCGTCCATCACCAGAACCTTGGTGGGCACCACATAGGCGGCCAGCTTGGTGCGCAGGAATGCCAGCATCTCCTCCTGCGCGATTGTGGACCCGTCGAGCGGTTCCACCGCCAGGATCGGCACCTGGCCAAGCCGGGCATCGGGAATGCCGAAGGCGACGGAATCGCGCACTGACGGGTGCTCTTCGGCGGCGTTGGTGATCTTTTCCGGCAGGATCTTGAAACCGCCACGATTGATCGCCTGATCGGCCCGGCCGCGCAGGAAGAGGAATCCGTCGCTGTCGATCACGGCGAGGTCGGTGGTGCGAATCCAGTCCGGACCGAGCAATTCGACGCGCGCCTCGAGCAGCCCGATTTCACCCGCCGGGACGTCTTCGCCGCTGTCCGGATCGACGATCCGCAATTCGACCCCGGCAATGGCCCGTCCGGCGCTGCCCATCTTGGCATCGCCGAACTGTTCGGCGAGGGCCGGGCTCCAGCTGGCCGCAGTGCCGGCGATCTCGGTGCAACCGTAGCCCCAGTAGATGGGAATGCCATAGCGCTCCTGGAAGGCGCGTTGCACGTCCGGAGCCAGCGGGCCACCCCCGCCGAACACGGCGCGCAGGCCGCCAAACCGCTCCTTGGGCGTGTTCTGATCGAGGAAGGCATGTATCATCGGCGCAAACATGATGATCGTGTCGGGCGCGCAATGATCCAGCGCTTCCAGCCAGCGCTCCATCTCGAACCGCTCCAGCAGGTAGACGCAACCACCGCGCGCTACGCTGCCGAGGAACTGGATCAGGCCGCTGATATTGGCAATCGGGGTGAACGCCAGGTTCGGCCGGACCGGGACGCCGGGGACATCCGACACCGACATGGTGGCGAGTGCCCTGGTGAAGATCAGCGAACTGACCTGTACCAGCTTTGGCTTGCCGGTGGTGCCGCTCGACAGGACCGAGATCGACATCGGCTCGGCCGGGCGTGCGGCCTGTTCGGCGCCAAGCCGGTCGAGCCCCGGTTCGTAGCTCAGGCTGAGGCTGTCGCGCCGGTCGCACCGGATTCCGATGCTTTCCACCTCGCGCGCGGCTGCCACGGCCTGGGGCGTCCAGTCGTCTGCCAACGCGACCACCGCTGAAAGCTTGAGCTTGCGGATATCCTCTGCAATCCCGTCCAGCGACTGTAGAGTGTATATCATGACCAACGGACGCGACGTGCGCACTGCGGAAAGCAGCGCGGCGGCCAGCGGCGGAACATTCCGGCATAGCAAGCCGATCGGCTGTCCGGGCGCAACACCCTTGTCGGCCAGCATAGCTTCCAGCGTTTCACTGAAACCGCGCACTCCCTGCCAAGTGAACGAGGCGCCTTCGAACCAGATGGCTAGGGCGTCGTCGGGCTGTGTCATCGCCCGGTCCAGATTGGGATTGAGGCTCATCGAATTCCCCGCATGGTATGAGAGTTCCGGATCAGCGGCTGCGCGGCAAGCCGAGGAAGACTTCGGCGATCTGGGACCGCTGGATTTCGCTCGAACCGGCATAGACGGTCGCTACCTGCGACTGGCGATAGAGTCGTTCGAGAACGGCGAGGGGCCCGCTGCCATTGATCAGGCAGTCCGGTGCGGTCATGTCCATGAGGTCAGCGAGGACCTGCTGGACCATTTCCGAATAGAACAGCTTGCTCATCGGGCCATAGCCGGTGCGGCCGGCTTCGGGATGGCTGAGGGCATGCCAGGTTGCGCGATCCGCCAACAATGTCCCGGCGCGGGCCTGCAGTTCGAACAGGCCGAGCCGCCGCCGGACGTCCTTGCTTTCCATCCGGGGATTGCCGCTTTCATCGGGCTGAGCCGCCCAATCGAGCAGGGCGGGGAGGGCGCGCCGGTCGCCTGCCCCGAAAGCTCCGAGCTGTTCGAGGGTAAGCGCCCAGGTCATCACCTTGATGCCGTTGTGCGCCGGTCCGACGCGCCAGCGATCGTCCAGAACGATGTCCGTGTAGAAAGTCGCATTGGTGCGTTCCCCCATCACGGTGTGGATGGGGTGAACCTCGAACCCCGGCGTGTCCGTCGGCACCAGGAACAGAGTCAGCCCACGATGCTTGGTGCTGCCCGGCTCGCTGCGGGTCAGCAGCAGGACATAGTCCGCCAGATTGGCGCCGGTGGTCCACATCTTCTGACCGTTGATGGTCCAGGTCCGGGTTTTCTCGTCCCAGCGCGACTTGGTCTGGCAACCGAAGATGTCCGACCCGGAACCCGGCTCCGAATAGCCCATGGCACCCAGCGCCTCGCCGGCAGCGAAGCGCGGCACGACCAGTTGGCGGATTTCGTCCGAGGCAAATTCCCGGACGATATGGCCAACCATGTTGGTGACCGACTGGGCGTGGCCGGGATAACCCAGTTCGTCCCAGACGCGCAGCGCCGACAGCATGGCCGTGGCCGAAGAGCCCCGGCCGCCCCATTCCTTGGGCCAGTCCGAAAAAAGCAGTCCTGCCTTGCCCAGCGCCTGAGCGATTTCCGGAACGTGTCCGTCGTAGGAATCCGGCAGGGTGGCATGCAATTCGGGCGTCATCAGCGGTTCGAGAATCGCCCGCGTGTCGGCCATGACCGCAGCGGTTTCCTCGTCGATCCCGAAATCGAGCGGGCAGGGGCCGCCATCGGGCAGAGCCGCCGTCTCACCGCGCCACATCCGATCGGCTACGCGGGCGAGTTCTTCCCCGGGGTCGCCGAGCAGCAGGGGCAGGGCCTTGGCATGGCGGAAATAGACCTGCGCGTTATGTTCCAACGAAAGCCCGTAGCCGCCGAAGGTGTGCAGCGCACGTCGGGCCGTGGCGTCAGCCGTCTTGGTGCTCCAGGCGAAGGTCATGCTGATCGCGGCCGCGGCTTCGGCGCTCCCTTCGGCCAGCAGCCAGGCGGTCCACCAGCCCAACAGACGCGCAGCCTCGTTGTCCACAGCACGGTCGGCGAGCGGGTGCGAGATGGCCTGGAAACTGCCGATCGGCCGATCGAACTGATGACGCTCGTTGGCGTGGCGCGAAGCCATTTCCAGCATGGCACTCGACAGACCCCAAAGCTCGGCCGAGATCAGCAGTTTCCATTCCTCGACCGCGGCAAGGAATGAACCGACCGCAGCTTCGCCCTGACCCAGTTCGATAACCGCCGCGCCGGTCTCGGCGAAGCGGGCCAGGCATTGGTCTGCATGGTCGCCGGAGAGCGGATCAAGCGGTCCCGGCTGGAGGTATATCCCGGCCGCCTTGCGGAACACCACGGCATCGCAGGCGGCGCCAAAGGGCACCAGTTGCGCCGGGCGCTCGGCAACGTCATGAAGCGCCAGCGTTACCACCGCCTCGCCTGTGCCTATGCGCGCCAGCCAGCTTTCGGCATCCGCGGCGGTCGACCGCCCGAGCACGCCGCCTGCCACCAGGGTTTCGGCGAGGGGCACGCGGGGCAGGTGACGGCCAGCCTGTTCCATAGCGAGCATGGCATCGAACAGCGGCAACCCCCCTTGTTCCGGCGAGAGGGCGCGCATCGTCAGAAGGCCCATCCCGGCGAATTCGCGGTGGAGATCGCGATCCATCACGCCGGGTTGGAGCTTGCGCAGCCTATCGACGCCCCCCGCGCCGACCAGCAGCTTGTCCACCATTGCCACCAGCAGGTTGTTTTCTTCGCTCAGATCGAGATTCACGCCCAGTTCTCCGTGGTGTGCCGGCGGCCTCCGCGCCGCAGCGAGGCAGGTCAGTCCTTGCGGTCGAGCCGCCGGAACTCAGACTTCTTGCCCGTAGTGCCGTGGTGCATCCCGGCAAATTTTGCCCAGGCGCCGCCACGCTGCAACCGCACTTCGATGCCGCTGTCGCTGGTCGCGCCGCCATCGACCAGCAGGGTCTGGCCGGTAATGAAGCGCGCTTCGTCGCTGGCAAGGAACACGGCTGCCGAGGCAATATCCGATGGCAGCCCGTGATCAGGCCAGGGCTGGCCCTTGGACAGCCGTTCGGCCGCTTCGACAGGGTCCTGTCCGCCGATCTCGGTGAGGATTGCGCCCGGCGCGATGGCATTCACCCGGATTCTTTGGGCTGCGAGGTCAACCGCCGCCACCTTGGTCATGTGGGCCACGGCCGCCTTGGCGATGGAATAGGGGCGTGGCCCGGCGCCGCCGACCAGGCCGGCGGCTGAAGAGGTGCTGAGGATCACGCCTCCGGTACCCTGGGCCTTGAATTGGCGCACCGCATGCTTGAGCCCAAGAAACGGACCTTTGACCAGGACTGCGAAGGTCAGGTCCCAGTCATCAGCGCCGATTTCCTCAAGCGGGCCGAGGGCGCCCGGAATGCCGGCATTGTTGAACATGCAGTCGAGTCGGCCGAAGGCATCGACCGCTGTACCGATCATCCGTTCGATTTCGGCCTCGTTGGTCACGTCGGTCGCAACGAACCGGACACGGTCAGCGTAGCCGAGCTCATCAGCGAGGGCGAGGAGGGCATCGCCGCTGGCAGGATTGACGTCGGCCACCACGACCTTGGCGCCTTCCTCAAGGAACCGGACGGTGCTGGCGCGACCGATTCCGCTCGCTCCCCCCGTGATGACAGCAACCCTGTTCTCAATCAGCATGGCAATCGTCTCCCGATGTCATCACATGGCACCTGCCTTCGACCTGCCGATCGATGGCTTGGCGGGTCGGGACCAGATCCATGGGCCCGCAACATTTCGCGCCGCAACGCACGACGGCACCCGACTGGTTTCTGAAAGCATGGTTTTGACAGTCCTGTCAACTCTACTGCGAAAGAGTTCATCACGATGTCAGCGCCCCATGACCGACGCCCTGCCGTCCTGTCGCGCCGTTCAGGTTGAATCGGCGGCGGCCATCTTGTAACGGCACGGTGATCGGCATGCAGATCAAGGCGAAAGGACAGCAGGCGTGGCCCGCCAGCCAACGGCTCTCAAGGGAACGGGGCGATCAGGGGGCGTACTCGGCCGCAAGGGACTGGAGACCCGCGCCCGTCTGCTGGAGGCGGCAGCGAGGCTGCTGCGCACGCAATCGGCCATGTCCCTTACCGCTTCTGCGATCGCGCAGGAAGCGAAGACCTCGCTGGCGACGCTTTACGTATATTTCGGCGATGTCCGCGATATCCTGCTGGTCCTGGCGGAAGAGGCCAGCGCCGCCATCGACGATGTGCTGGTCGCGCTGAAGGCTTGGAAGCCAAGGAGGGACGATCTCGACGGCCCGCGGCAATTCCTCGATGCCTACCGCCGGTACTGGCACCGGCACAATGCGGTGCTCGTGCTGCGCAACATGGAATCCGATCGCGGAGACGCCCGCTTTTCGGAAATCCGCAAGCAGTCCGGCGTGCGCCTAGTGCAGATCCTGGCGGACAAGATCATCGCCGGGCATCCGGGCACGAGCCTGACCGGTGAGCAAGCAATGGCGCGCGCTATCGTGATCTTCGCGGCGATCGAACGACTGGCGACCCGCGAGACCCTTTACAATGACGACGCCGCGACCATCCAGGCTGACCTGCATGAAGCCCAGATCGGTATTCTGCTGGAGCTGGTCGCAGGCTGAGCGGTCCATTTCCGGCCGCCATTGCCGGATCAACGCGAGAGGTTCACGCCATGCCGGTAGGTTTCGAGATCATCGGAGGCGGCGGCTGGATCCGCATCGATCGACCGGAGCGCCTGAACGCGCTGGATGCAACGACACTTGATGACATCACAGGCGCGATCGATGCCTGCTGCGCCGATTCGGGTATCCGCTCGATAGTTCTCATCGGCGAGGGGGGGCGCGCCTTTTCGACTGGGGGCGATCTCAAGCAGCTCAGGCAGGACGAGATCGACGGGCACCCGAAGCGTGCCGAAATCGCTGCGGAGCGGTTGTACGACCGCTTGCGAGCCTGTCCCCGGCCAGTCGTTGCGGCTGTTGACGGCCATTGCCTGGGCGCCGGTTTCGAACTGGCGCTCCTGTCCGACATCGTGGTGGCCACGGAAGCTTCGCAGTTCGGCCTTAGCGAAGTGCGCTTCTCGCTGATGCCCGACGCGGGCCTGATTGAACTGCCCCGGCGGATTCCGGCAAACGCCGCACGAGCGCTGCTGCTGACCGGCCAGCCGATCTCTGCGAACCGGGCCTATCAGCTGGGCTTGGTCGCCGAACTGGCCCGAGACCGCGCAGGCATGTTGGAGCGGACGGAGTCGCTGGTGGCCAGCCTTGCTTTAGCGGCGCCGTGCGCCATTGCGGCCTACAAGCAGGTGCTCTCGGCTGGAGATGTTGCTGCAGTCGATGCAGCGCGGCGAGAGCGCGCAAAGGCTTGGGTCAGCCTTGCCGCAACCCGCGACCGCGAGGAAGGACTGGCGGCCTTTCTGGAGCGCCGTCCACCGAACTGGACGGGCCGCTGAGCAGCCCGAACGCCTCTGACGGGGTCCGTCAGGATGCCGGATCCTGACGCGCGATCTCTCTAGCCCATTGACGCGTCCAGAGCGTACTTGTACACATGCGTCAAATACTAAAAAGCTGGCCTGGTGGCTGGATTTGGAGAGCAGGCACAGATGGCAGACGCTGCCGGCCGCAAGATCGGCCTGAAACATCCCGATCGTTTTTTCATAGATGGTGAATGGGTCAGGCCTTCGTCGGATGCGACTTTCGCCGTTCTGGACAGCGCTACCGAAGAAGAATGCCTGCGCGTTGCCGAGGCGCAGTCGAGCGACATGCAGAGGGCGGTCGATGCGGCTCGCCGGGCATTCGATGAAGGGCCATGGCCGCGGATGTCCCCGGCAGAACGCGGCGACTTCCTTGCGCGGATCGCCGATGCCTGGGAAGAGCGCGCCGACGGCCTGGCGCGCAGCTGGATGGTGGAATCGGGCGTCGTCTGCGGCATGGCGGAAGTTGCCGGGCCGGGTGCGGCGGCCGTGTTCCGGTTCCACGCCGAACTGGGACGCACTTACGCCTGGGAAGAAGAACGGGTCACGCGTGCGGGCAATCGTGCCATGCTGGTCAAAGAGCCGGTCGGGGTGGTGGCGGCAATCGTTCCGTGGAACGCGCCGACCTCGCTGCTCAGTCACAAGGCTGCTCCGGCCCTGATTGCAGGCTGTACGCTCGTCGTCAAAGCATCGCCCGAAGCACCGTCGGCGCTATATATGTTCGCCGAAATCTGCGAAGCGGTCGGTCTGCCGCGCGGTGTCGTCAACGTGGTGACGGCTGACCGCCAGGTTTCCGAGGAGCTGGTGCGCAACCCTGCGATCGACAAGGTCAGCTTCACCGGCTCGACTGCGGCAGGACGCAGCATCGCCTCGATCTGTGGCGAAAGGATCGCCCGCGTCACGCTCGAACTGGGCGGCAAATCGCCTGCAGTCGTGCTGGACGACTATGACATTGCCACGGCTGCAGCTGAAATCGCGCGCTACGCGCCGATGGCGACAGGCCAGGTGTGTGCATCCTTGACCCGGATCATCGTCAATGAGCGCCGTCACGACGAATTGGTCGATGCGCTGGCTGCCGAGTTCGCGCGGATCCGCATCGGAGATCCGTTCGATCCGGAAACCCAGATGGGCCCGCTGGCGATTGCGCGGCAGCGGGACCGGGTGGAGGGCTGCATCAGCGCGGCCCAGGCCAGCGGAGTCCGCATTGCGGCAGGCGGTCGTCGTCCGGCTGGACTCAATCGTGGCTATTATATCGAGCCTACGCTACTCGCAAACGTCGACAATAGCCTGCCCATTGCGCAGGAGGAAATCTTCGGTCCGGTCGTTTGCGTCATCCCGGCGAGCGACGAAGCGACCGCAGTGCGGATCGCCAATGATACCATTTATGGGTTGAATAGCGCTGTCTTCACGAACGATGATCAGCGTTATTACAAGGTTGCGCGGCAGCTGCGGGCAGGGACCGTCGGACACAATGGATTCAAGCTCGACTTCTCTATCGGCTTTGGCGGGTTCAAGCAGTCTGGAATTGGCCGCGAAGGCGGACTCGCCGGACTAGGGGCTTATCTCGAACCCAAGACGATGATTTTCGATCACACGGGGGCCACGGGAAGCTGATCTCGGATTTGCGGGCGAGGCGATTCTGCAGGAGTGCTTACCCAAATGCATCACCCGGAGCCCCCAAACACCCGATTCCGATCATGGCGGCTGATTGTCGCGGTGCTGGTGATTGCCGACGTTACGGCAACGTTCGAAACACAAATGATCCTTGCTGCGATCAAGGTTCTCTACGCCGACTTCCGCGACCCGGCGGCGGTTGCCTGGATGGTGACCATCTATCTGCTGGTTTCTTCGGTAGCGGCGCCGATCGTTGGTCGGCTGGGAGACTTGTTCGGGCGGAAGCGGATGATTGTCATCTCCGTCGGCATGTCTGCGGCTGGCTCGGCTCTCAGTGCGATTCATCCCGATGCCGGCTGGGTCATCGCTGGCCGGGCGCTTCAAGGCATGGCGGGCGGAGTGCTGCCGCTGTGCTACGGTATCGTCCGGGAAGCAGTGCCCCCCGAGAAGCACTCGCTTTGCGGCGGCCTGCTGGTCGGGGCCACATCGGTTGGGGCCATTGCAGGGCTGGTGATCGGCGGCGTGGTAGTGGACAACTTCCATTGGCGGGCCCTATTCTGGTTGAGCGCGGGGATGGGAGGCGTCGCGGCAGTTCTGGCAGCGACGTGTCTTCCGGCCGGCCTCGGCGACACAAAGGTTCGGCGTCGGCTGGACCTTGGCGGCGGTGCGTTGTTTGTCACCGGCGTCAGCGCGCTTTTGCTGATTATCACCAGGATCGGTGAGCAGGGTGGCGTAGATGGGGCTGGCCTGGCTGGCGTGCTGGCGGTTGTCATGCTGATGGGGGGATGGGTCTGGCACGAACTGCGCCATCCCGACCCTTTGTTCAACGTGCGCCTGCTGGCAGCCCGCGAAATGGCGTTGACGAACGCCGTGATCCTGCTGTTGGCGCTCGGGCCATTCCAGCTCACGCTCGTGATGATGCTGCTGTTGCAATCAAGGACCCCGGGTATGGGCCTTGGTCTGTCTGCTTCCGCAGCTGGTTTCCTCAAGATTCCGGGGAATGCCGCAGCGGGCCTCGCTTCTCCGATCGCAGGTTTGCTCTGTTCGCGGATTGGCGAGCGCGGAGTAATTCTGTCGGGGTTGATCTGCAACGCTGCGGCATGGCTCTATTTGTTGGCCGGTCCGGGCGGATTTGCTTCGCTCGTAGCGGTGATCATCGTTAGTTCAATTGGAACAACAGTAACTTATGTCGGCGTTACGAACCAGATTGCGCGCATAGCTTCTGCCGACAGGGTCAGCGAAGCGCTGGGTTTGAGCGCGGCTATCCGCTCAATCGCCCATGCTTGCGGCACTCAGGTCATGACGTTTCTGCTCGGATCAGCCGCGCTGGGCGCCGATGCCGGCATGGGTGCTGGATCGGGCTATTCCCGCGTATTCTGCTTTGTTTTCCTTGTCTGTCTGGCTGGAATGGGCGTGGCGGCGGCGCTGCCTCGTCGTCGGCCAACCTAGAAATCGCTTCGTTGACTACTCTGTTCAGCTTCGGACGCGACAGCTGATGCAGGACAGCCACAATCCGGCAAAATTTTCTCGGAATAAATCGATTTGTTGACGCTTATGTCAAAATCCGCTACGCAGTAAAAAAATCATCCGCCAACATGGACGGAATGTCATGCCGGGCACGTCGCACCGGTTGAAGGGGAGTAGGATATTATGGAGCGTTTTGTTTCGCTTGGCCGTCCTTCGGCCATTGCTATGGCCGTTGCGATCGCCTGTGTCGCCGGTCCCGTTGCGGCGCAGACTGCTGCATCGCAGGCAGTTGACGCTGCAGAAAAGCAACGGGATCAACTGCAAGATATCGTGGTTACGGCCCGTCGAGTGTCTGAAAACGTTCAGCGCGTCCCGATCGCGATCACGACCTTCTCTGGGGCTGAACTGGCCAGCCAGAACGTTCGCACCCTGCCTGAGGCTGCCACGCTTACGCCGGGTCTGCAATTTGCGCCGGCCCAGACGAACACGGCCGCTGTGCTGATCCAGATGCGCGGTCAGGTTCAGCAGGACACTCTGGCCACCATTGACCCTTCAGTCGGTACGTACGTCGACGGTGTGTACTGGGCGCGTGCCTATGGCCTTACAGCTTCGCTCGTGGATGTCGCCAACTTCCAGGCTCTGAAAGGGCCGCAGGGAACGCTGTTTGGCCGCAACACGACGGGCGGCGCTATTCTCATCAACACCAATGATCCGAGCTTTGTTGACGGGCTTTCCGGCTCGCTTTCCGGCACCTACGGTCGTTTCAACCAGCAGTCGCTGACCGGTATCCTGAATGTGCCGGTCGTGGATGAAAAGGTTGCCGCGCGCTTTGTCTACTCCGGCAACCGCCGCGATGGTTTCGTCCGCGAGGTTAACTCGGGCACCAAGATCGGGAACCTCAACGACTACACGATCCGCGGAAAGCTGCTGGTACAGCCGACCGAAAGCTTCCGGGTGCTGCTTTCGGCCGACAAGTATCATACCGACACCCTGATTGATCCCGGCCGCCTGGCCTACTTCAGTCCGAACGGCAACGCCTCCTTCGAGGCAGGGCTGGAGTCGCTTGGCGCCGCGAACTGCCTTGCAAACCGCGCTGCGTGCGTCGGGGCCGGCAATGCCATACTTGCGCAGGACACGGCCTACGGAAACTCGCGCTTCAGCACCTCGCTTACTGCGACGCCACGCGCGACGCTGAACGCCGAAACCTATACGGCGACGGCCACGTTGGATACGTCATTCGGTGAAATCAAGGCGATCGGCGGCCGTCGGAAGACAGTTTCGGTCTTGACCGGCAGCGATAACGACGGGTCCAAGGTCCGGATACTGGACGGCTCGGGGACTGAGAAATACGGAATCCGGAACAGTCAGGCGATGCAGCAGTGGTCTGGTGAATTGACCGTCACGGGCAAGGCCCTCAACGACCGCCTCGACTTTGCGCTCGGTGGATTCCTGTTCCACGAATATGGAAACGACGACACACCCTCGTCAACGTTCCTCGAACTTTCCAAGCTCGGCACTGGCGGTCGCCGGGCGATCACTACCTCGTTCGGCAGGATTGACACGAAGAGCGTAGGCTTCTTCGGTCAGACCACTTTCCATGCCACCGACAAGCTCTCGATCACGACCGGCTTGCGCTGGTCGCGTGACAAGCGTTCGCTGTCTTCGGGGAACGGTACCTATCTGATCGACCCGACCGGCACTTCCATTCAGACGTTTATCTGCGCGTTCCCTGTCCAAGGATGCCCGTTTTCTCGCGACGCGAGGTTCAGCGGCTGGGCATATACTGCGTCACTGGACTATCAGGCCACCGACGACCTTCTGGTCTACCTGAAGACTGCCAAGGGATTTCGGAGCGGCGGCCTCGCCCTCCGCGGCATTGGCGCAGTTCCGGCATCTCTGCGGCCTTTCGCGCCGGAGATCGTGTACAGCTACGAAGGTGGCCTGAAGGGCGAATTCTTCGATCGCAGGCTGCGCACCAATCTCGCAGTGTATTACACGCACACCAAGGGGGCTCAGCGTAACACGACTGTGACTTCGACAACTCAGGCAAACACCGTTTCCACGGTGACCTCAAACGCCGGTGTTGTTGATGTGTATGGTGGCGAGCTGGAGGTGACCGCGATACTTGGCGGTGGATTTCAGCTTAATGCTACGGCTGCCTACACGAAACCGAAGTATATCTCGTTCATCGACTTCAACGGTTTCGATCGCAGCAACGAGCCTTTCCAGTTGACGCCTCGGTGGACCGCCACAGTTTCTCCGCAATGGAGTGGGGAAGTTGGCAGCAACAAGCTCTCGCTACGCGCCGACTTTGCGTATCAATCGTCGCAGTTCAACTACCCGCAAGGTTTCTACAAGGACTCGACCGGTGTATTCCGCGATGCCGTGACTGGCCAGGTTACTTCCGCTGCTGACGTAGCAGGATATAATAAGGCGACGACGGACGTGAAACATGTTCTTGTCAACGCTAACGCCACGCTGACGGTGCTCGATGGGAATCTGGACTTGACCTTGTGGGGCAAGAACCTGACGAATCTGAACGACTACGTGAACAGCCTGACCATCCCCGGCGTTCAGCTTGGTCGCGTCATGCTGCGTGAACCGCGTACCTACGGGATGACAGCAACGGTTCGTTTCTAAGGCGAAGAAGAAACAGACACTTCAGGGCAGCCAGTTTGGCTGCCCTGTTTTTTTGAGGCTGCGCACGGAGGTGCCGGGATCTATCGACGCAGCGTTCGCAAACGCCTTGCGATCACGCTCAAAATTGATAGCGTGTCAGAAAATAAGTGAACCAGGAGAGTGAGCATGTCGGCACCATCGATCGGGATTCGTTCGTCGAATCGTCCGGATCACGTTCCCGAGAGTCTCGTCAGGGATCTCACCTGGGCCGAAGGTCTCAAGGCGGTGACCTATACCGAACCCTATCAGGATACCGAGGTCCTGCTGGGAGGCGATTACCCACCCTTGATGTGGATCCCTGATGCTGTGCCGGGCATGCAGGGCGTGGGCTGCTGGGTGGTGACCTCTTACGCGGATATCGCCCGGGTCTATCAGGACTCCGAGCTGTTCTCGACCCGAGGGGCCGCAGGATTCCAGCTTATGGTTGGGGAGACCTGGCCCAACATCCCGCTAGGCATCGACCCGCCCGATCACATGAAGTACCGGGCCATGCTCAACCCGTGGTTCTCGCCCAAGGCGATCGACGCGCTTGAACAAAACATCAGGGCAAGCGCGAATTCCCTGATCGACGGATTCGTCGAGACCGGGAAGGCCGACTTTGCCTGGGATTTCGCACGGGTTTTCCCGGTGCGGGTGTTCCTTGACCTGATGGGACTGCCGTTCATGATGTTCGATCAGTTCCTGGAATGGGAATTCACCATCCTGCACGGCGGTGACTTCGAAGTGGCGAAGTCATCGGTGCGCGATGTCATTGCCTACCTGCGCGGGTTCATCGCCGAGCAGCAGGCAACGCTGAACGGTGGACTGGTATCGCGGATCGTCAACGCCGAGATCGACGGTCGGCCGATCAATGCAGACGAGATGATCGGTACGGTATTCTTCCTGTGGCTCGGCGGGCTGGACACGGTTGCCTCCAGCCTGTCGCTGATGTTCCGCCGGCTTAGCCTCGACACTGCGATGCAGCAGACCCTGCGCGACAATCCCGCAATGCTGCCCGAGGCTATCGAGGAGATGCTGCGGGTCCACCCGCTGGTCAACTCCCTGCGACTCGTGAAGAAGGACTTCGATTGGCACGGGCATACGCTGAAACAAGGCGACTGGATCAAGTGTCTGGTGACGGTCGGCAACTTCGACCCTGCCGAGTTCGAGAACCCGCGCACCGTGCAGTTGGATCGGCAACCCAACCGTCACTTCACCCTGGCGGGCGGTCCGCACCGGTGCCTTGGTTCGCATCTGGCTCGACGCGAGCTGAAGATCGCACTGGAGGAATGGTTCCGGCGCGTACCGCTGTTCCGACTGTCGGACCACGACACCCGCGAGGTTTACCCTGGCCTCCAGTCGGTCCGCCACCTGCACATCGAATGGTGACTTTCTGCGGCGACTGCTGAGTTGCGCCTACCCCATTTCCCGGGCCGGCCGGGACCAGTAGACTTAGGAGATCAAGCGTGAGCGAGCTGTTTTCGTATCGTGGCAAGCGGGTTGCGATTGTCGGGTGCTTTTCGGGCATGGGCGAAGCCTGCGCACGCGAACTGGTTGCGCTCGGCGCCGAGGTGCACGGAGCGGACATCAAGCCTTCGCCAGCGCCGCTGGCCTCTTTTACACCGGTCGACCTGCGCGACTGGTCGTCCATCGACAATGCTGTTGCAAGCATCGGCGGCAATATCGACGCCCTGTTCAACTGCGCCGGGCTTCCGCAGTCGTTCCCGCCGACCGATGTCGTATCGGTCAACTTTCTGGGTATCCGTCACTGGACAGAGCAGTGGCTGCCCCGGATGTCGGCAGGTGGCGCCATCGCCACCATCTCTTCGCTGGGCGGCATGGGTTTTCTGCAGCGGATGCCGCTCTTGCGGTCACTGATCGCGATTGAGGACAAGCCGACATTCCTCGACTGGCTGGCTACCCATCCAGACGACGTGCAGGACGGCTATGCGTTGTCAAAGGAACTGGTCAATGCCTGGACGTGCCTGCTGGCCTACGATCTGGGCAAGCAGGGCATCCGGGTGAACGCCACGATGCCCAGTCCGACCGAGACGCCGATGATGGCAGCGTTTGAGAATCTGGTACCGAAGAACATCCTGGACCTCTTCACGATCCCTTCGGGGCGGCGCTCCACCCCGGCCGAACAGGGCAATCCCCTGGTCTTGCTCAACTCGCCAGCCGCCAGTTTCATAAGCGGAGTTTGCCTGCCGGTCGATGGCGGGTTCCATGGCGGGGTTCAGGTCGGCGCAATCGACATGCAGGCGCTGATGGCGGGAGCGGGTGCCGGGGCATGACGGCTGCGACCCAAGGCATGACCGGCAGGGTCGTGGTCGTCACCGGAGCATCCCGCGGGCTGGGGCGGACAATGGCCAAGACCCTGAACGCTGCAGGGGCCACGGTGGTAGCTCTGGCGCGACCGTCGGCTGAACTGGACAGCCTGCCCGCGGAGACAGGTCCGGACACGCGGATAGTCCCTTGCGATCTGGCCGATCCGGCAGCGGTCAGGGACTCCATCCGGCAGGTGGGTGAGGTGTATGGCCGGATCGATTGCCTCGTCCACAACGCCGCAGTGGCCTCGTTGCTGAAGGTGGAGGAAGCGACGGCTGCCGATATCGAGCGCGAGTTCGGCGTGAACCTGATCGGCCCGGCGAATGTCACCTCGGCGGCAGTCCCTTACCTGCGCGCCGCGGGCGGCGGCGACGTCGTGTTCGTTTCGTCGGAAAGCGTGAACCTGCCGTTCCCGTTCATGACGCTCTACGTAGCCTCGAAGGCCGGGCTGGAAGGCTTTGCCCGAGGCCTCAGGAATGAACTGCGCCCTGACGGCACACGTGTATCGATCCTGCGGGTGGGCGGGATGGAGTCTGGCACGATCAGCCGTGAATGGGACGCGGAGCGCATGGCGCAATTCATCTCGGAAAGCACAGCGGGAGGCTACTTCCACTATACCGGCAAGCTTTTCCGCACTGAGTCCGTGGCCCAGACTCTGCTGTCGCTGCTTACCTTGCCGCGTGACGTGAACCTAGATCTGGTCGAAGCGCGGGCCGCTGCAGGCATCTAGGCAGTGGGCATCAGAGGCCGCCGTCAGCCTGGAGCAATGCTCCGGTGATGTAGCTCGAATGTGGACTGGCCAGTGCAAGGACGGCCGTCACGACTTCATGCGGCTGACCGGGCCTGCCTAGCAGGTTGGGGGTATGTTCCCGCATTTCGGGCGTCCAGTTTCGCGCGATATCGGTCAGGAACGGGCCTGCAGACAGGGTGTTCACCCGAACCCTGGGCGCAAATTCGGCTGCCAGCGACCGGCTCATCGCGTTCAGCGCCGCCTTTGCGCCACTGTAGGGAACAACCCCGGGAAGCGGGACGAGCGCTCCTGACGACGATATGTTGATGATGACACCGCCATCGCCTTCCATCATGCGCTTGCCGACCTGCGCCGCCAGACGGAACGGGCCCTTGAAGTTCAGGCCCACCACCTTGTCGAACAACTCTTCGGTCACGTCCGGGCTCGGCATAGCGGGGCCCATCCCGGCATTGTTGATGGCAATGTCGATCCGGCCGAACTCGGCATAGGCCCGCTCGAGCATGCGATCGATCTCGGACCAGCGGCCGGCGTGGGCGCCAATTGCCAAGGCGCGACGCCCCAGCGTGCGGACTTCTTCCGCGACACGTTCGCAGGCATCGACCTTGCGGCTGGTGATGATCAGATCAGCCCCACGAGCGGCAAATGCCCTGACCATTTCCAGCCCCAGTCCCCGGCTGCCACCGGTCACCAGAACGACCTTGTTCGTGAAGTCGAACAGACTGTCCATCGATTCGTAGTCCTCTCCGGCAAAGCCGCGACAAATGGGCGCACATGCGCCTCACGCCTGCTTTTACTCGACAATTGTCTAGTTAAACGAGGGGCCCATTGCAATGCCGGCAGAGGCTCTTGCCCAAGGCTGGACATTACCCGCAGCACTTTCATAAGCTGATGTGCGGCGACCAGAATGTGGCCGCGAGAAAGGGCGCCAGTGGACGGGAGTGCCAGAGACCTGCTGATCGGCGCAGCCCGGCTGCTCGATGGACGCTTGGTCGATGTGATGATCTCTGCTGGGCGGGTCGCCACGGTGGACGCGCATCAGCCCGGCCGAACCCCGGATCTGGACGCGCGCGGCGGGCTGCTCTTGCCCGGCCTTCACGATCATCATGTGCACGTTGCAGCGACGGCAGCCGCGCTTGCTTCGCTTCGTTGTGGTCCACCGGAGGTGACTCATGCCGCAGAACTGGCGAGGATTCTGGCAAATGCGGGCGGCGCCGGCTGGTTGCGCGGCATAGGTTACCATGAGAGCGTGGCGGGGCTAATTGATCGTGCCTGGCTGGACGGGATCGTGCCCGATCGCCCGGCGCGGATCCAGCATCGTTCGGGCCGCTTGTGGATCTTCAACAGCATCGGCCTTGCGCAACTGCTGGCCGGGAAAGCCCCTCCGGTCTCGCTGGATTGCGACAAAGGGCACCTGTTCGATGCCGACACTTGGTTGCGAGGGGCCTTGCAGGGATCGCCCCCGGATCTCGACGAGGTATCGAACCGTTGGAACCGCTGGGGAGTGACTGGCGTAACCGACATGAATCCGCACAATGGTCTCGCCGATGCAGCGCATTTTGCCAAGGCGCAGCAAGCGGATCGGTTTTCCCAGCGCCTCGTGCTTGCCGGTACCGCAGAACTGGCCGGCCTTGCCGACTGCGACACGATCAGCCGCGGACCACTTAAGATCCATCTGCACGAGGCTGCCTTGCCCGAATTTGATGCCATGGTCGAGACCATCGCCAAGGCACATGGCGCCGGCCGGGGTGTTGCGGTGCATTGTGTCACGGAAGGCGAGCTGGTCTTTACGCTCGCTGCTTTTAGGGAGGCGGGGCCGGTCCCCGCCGACCGGGTTGAGCACGCGTCGATCGCGACGCCCGAGCTTGTCGCGCAAATTGCCGAACTTGGCCTGGCGGTTGTGACCCAGCCGAACTTCGTGACCGAGCGCGGCGACGCCTATCTAGCTGATATCGATCGGGAGGACTGGCCCAATCTCTACCGGCTGCGCTCCTTTCTGGCCGCCGGAGTGACCTTGGCGGGCGGAACGGATACGCCATTCGGCCAAGCTGACCCTTGGGCGGCGATCGCTGCCGCAGTTGACCGCCGTACCGCCACTGGCGTCCCGCTCGGTCTGAAGGAGGCGCTTTCTCCCGAGCAGGCGCTGGACCTGTTCCTGGCCGATCCGCTGTCGCTTGGTCGGCGTCGCGCCGTCGTTCCGAATGCTTCGGCAGACCTGTGCCTGCTCGCTCAGGATTGGACCACGCTTCGTGTCGATCCGGCATCCGCTCGCGTCGTAGCCACCCTGATCGGCGGCAAGCTGGTCTTCGACGGGCGCTGACCTGGGCAGCCTGACGGGAATGCGCCGGAGGGCCCAGGCGCCGCGCGTCCCGAACCGGTCAGCAGCCAGCGTGGCGCAATGCAGCGAAATCTGCGCGCAGTCCAAGCACCGCCTGATAGGCCATTTGCACGGCGTCACCGATCCGGCCGACCTGCGAGCAATCCCCGACAAGCGACACGGCGAAACCGGCCGTCAAAAGCTCGGCATGCAAGGCCTGGGCAGGTCGGCGGCCCTGTGCCAGAATCAGCTTGTCCGCCTTGATCGGACCATTTGCTGCGTCGTCCGCACCCTCGCGTTCCAAGATCACGCCGTCAGGGGAAAAAGCCCTCACGTGACAATTGTCGATGACGCTGATGAGCGGGTTGGCATGAATGCGCCGCAACAACGGCCCACGATAGAACTGATCTGCCGACCGGGCGAGCTGATTTGCCCGAGAACGGGTTACGAGAGTGACCCGCAGGCCCTTGGCGGCGCAGAACTCGGCGCATTCGCATCCGGTTTCGCCTCCGCCGTAAACCACCACGTTCGAGCCGGAAGGAAGGTCAATCGCCTTGTCGCCCATCAGGATGTCGTAAGCATCGACGCTGTTTGACTGGGTCAGTCCGGTGATCGGAAGATCGATCCGTTCGGTCCCTGTGGCCAGGAGGACAACGGCCGGTGCGAGCGCCGCGATATCCTCGACCCCGGCTCGCCGACCGAGGTGCACGTTGACCGCGCTTTGCCCGATGCGCTGTTCGAGATAGGACGCGTACCAGAACAGCTTTTCCTTGCCCGGCGGTGTTGCCGAAGGGATGATGCCGCCGCCCAGCTGCGACCGTTGCTCGAACAGCTGCGTTTCGAAACCGCTTTGGGCCAGCAACAGGGCGGCAGCCATGCCACCCGGTCCGGCCCCGACCACAACGGCGCGGCGCCCCGTGCCGGTCTCGGCATCCAGTGGCGGGTCGAGCTCGTTCCCCGCGCGGGGATTTTCGGCACACCCCACATGATGGCGATCCTGATGCGGAGCAAGGCACCAATTGCACGAGGTACAAGGCCTGATCATGGCACGCAGGCCGCTCCGGGCCTTGGTCGGCCAATCAGGATCGGCCAAGCTAGGGCGACCGAGCGCAATCAGATCTGCCTGTTCGTTTTCGAGCGCGGCTTCGGCGGTTTCCGGCCAGCGGATCTGGCCGACGGCGATCACAGGAGCGCCAGCAGCCCGGCGAATGCGCGCGGCATACGGGATGCGCCAGCCTTCGGGCGTCGACATCGGCTCGATCACCGTCTCGAATGCGGCGCCGATGCCAAGGCCGGCCGAGCAGTGCAGGACATCCGCCCCGGCCTCGACCAGCCGGGGAGCGATCAGCTCCATGTCATCGATCGTCAGACCGCCAGGGATGAATTCATCGACTGACAAACGGTAGCTCAGCACGTGGTCGCCGAGGGCCTTCCTGACCTCTCGGATCACTGCAAGCGGGAAGGCCATCCGCCGCTCGAAATCGCCTCCCCATTCATCGTCGCGGCGATTGAAATAGGGCGATAGGAACTGTGAGAGCAGGTAACCGTGCGTGCCATGCAGTTCAACGCCATCGTACCCCGCCTCGACGGCAAGTGCTGCCGCCGCGCCGAACGAGCGCACCATTTGCGCGACTTCGTCGCTGCTGAGAGCGCGGCAGGTCTGGCGATCGGGATCCTTCTTGGAAAACAGGTTGCCGGGGCCGACCGGCATCTGATCGGGAAGAAGCGAACGGGTGGCATATTGGCCCGAATGCTGCAGCTGGATGAATGCCTTCGATCCGTATTCATGCACCGCCTGCACGAGCCGCCGATGGCCCGCGACGTTGCGGCGGTCTTCCAGCGTCAGCTGATATTCGTGCGCCCGGCCCGTATCGGGCTGGACGCAGGTATACTCGACGACGATCAGGCCAAAGCCACCCTTGGCCCGTTCGCGGTAGAACGCAATCATGGCGGGGGTGACGCTTCCGTCCCGAGCGCCAAGCTCCGTCGACATCGGCGCCATCACGGTACGGTTGGGCAGTGTCAGTCCGCGCACCGAAAAGGGACTGAACAATTGAGGATAGTCGTCAGGCACAGCAGCTCTCCTGCCTGTAGAAAGGTCCATGGGCGATCGGGGGTGCGGCGATGAAATCCATCACGCGCTTCACCGCATGGCGGCTTGCAGCGCCGCGCTCAGTTGCGGCACCTCGGCCAAAGAACGCATCGTGTCGTTGAGGTGCGTACACCCCCGGGTCCGAGCAAACTCTTCGATCACCGTTTTCCGAAGGGAACCCACCGACAGGCCGACCAGCCGATCGATTCCGAGTGATGCCGCCGGACAGTAGCTGAACGGCAGAATCCTGGGATCGGCCGCCGCGCTCGACACGGTCATCGATCCCGGATCGATAGTCACGCTCACCAGATATTCGTGAACTGCAAGGCGCGTGCCGTCAGGCAGCGGGGCGCTGTCCTGGAAATGCGTGTCGGCGCAGATCAGCCCGTTCTCATGCCAGACGTCAATCCGACGTGCCCGACGCGCGGCCGGTCCCTGTTGCGCGGGGAGTGCGTGCCAGGCAAGCGCGTCTGGCCCCGCGTCAAGGGCGGGCACCTTGTGATGATGGGAGGCCCGGCCTTCCGGCCCGCCGGTATAGACCCAGGATTCAGGGCTGAAACCCATGCACACGCCCATCATCCGCGCCGTCAGCCGATCCATCTCAGCCGGATCGTCCGTGCTGAGCGGGCTGTCGGACGACCATTGCTGGACACCCCAGTTTGCCACCAGACTTGCCCCAGCAATATCGTCGAGCAGCAGATAGAGCGGCGTGCCGCGCACCAGTTCGTCGCCCAGTGACTGTTCGATGGCGGAGCGCAGCTGGCTGCCCGCGCGCGCGCCGATCAGTTCCACCGCAGCCCGTCGCACGGGCAAAGTATCAAGGCTTACAATTTCGCGCTGCGAGCTCACCACGGCGATCAAGCCGTCTTCGGCCAGAACAGTTGGCGATGCATCTATTCCGGGCGTCAGCAGATCCCGCGCGCGGCCAGTCAAGTGCATCTCTCTCTTCGGGCCGGCAGGCCAGGCGGTATCGATGGATGACGTGCGCCGGGTCGACCAGGGGCGGCGTGATCCAGTTGCCGGTGCGGGGCCGCTTGCTGCCGGGACATCTTGGATTATCGCCAAAGAAACGTGCTCCTCATACGCAGGCGGGTCAGATCGGGCTGTGAGAAACGTTCATGGCGACAACGGAAATTGGACATTTGTCTAGTGCTTTGCGCCAAAGGCGGCAACACCCGACCGTGCTTCCTCGCTGGCAGCCACGCGTCCGGCGCAGGCTGCTTCAATCGCCAGCCCTTGTGCCAGCGGAAGGCTCCAGCCCTCGCCGAGCGCCCGGCGGATTTCGCGCGACGCCGTGCTGCCGCCGCGCGAGCAATCCTGCGCCATGGTGACGGCTGCGGTGAGCACGTCATCGGCAACCGCATTGACGAGGCCGATCTGTTCGGCTCGGGCAGCTTCGATCATTTCGCCCGAAAGCATCATGTGCGCCGCTCGTGCGTAGCCGACAAGGCGCGGCAGCAACTGCGTCCCGCCATAGGCCGGCATGAGCGAATGCTTGATTTCGGGCAGACCGAGCCTGGCCGTGTTGGCCGCGACACGCATTATGCAGGCCATGCCCAGTTCCAGTCCCCCACCGAGGGCAAGGCCGTTGAAGGCAGCCACGGTCACCTTGGGAAAGGCGTCCAGACGCAGGATCAACCGGTGCATCCGCGCAATCCGGCCTGCCGCGTCGTTGCTGCCCTCCTTGAGATCGGAGCCGACGCAGAACGCGCGACCGGTGCCAATCAGCACCAGGGCGCGGATTGCGTCATCCGCAGTGACAAGATCAAGCGCTTGCTCGATTTCGCCAACCATCGGTTCGTTCATCGCGTTGAGCACTTCAGGACGATTCAATCGCAGGATCGCGATGCCATCCTGGCTGGTGAGTTCTGTAGTCGTGGTCATGACAGGAGCCTTTCGCGGATCTGGCCAATCACGTCCGGACCGATGCCCAGAACGCTGGCGAAATATGCCGAAATGGAGCCAGACCGGTGGATGATCGTGGCTTCGCTTCGATGGATATAGTCCGGTTCGACCTGCAGGAGCACTTCCAGGGCGCCGTCGTCGATCGTGAGGCCGAAGGTCGCTTCCATCTCGCGGCGGACAAGGGGCAAGCGTGTGCTGACCGAGGCGGCTGCATTGCTGAGAAGGTAGTCCTCCATCGCATCGTCCGGATGGACCGACAGCAGCCGGTGAGTGAGCCAGGCGAGGATGCCGGTGCGGTCCTTTCCGGCGGCACAGTGCATCAGCATGGCTCCAGATCCATCCGCCAGTGCCGCGAAATAGCGCCCGTACACCGAGATGTAGTCCGGCTGAAACGGAAGCGACCGGTAAGTGTCGGCCAAAAGGCGCCGCATCGCCGTGGTGCTGCCGTCACTGGCCTTGAATGCTGCGATGTGCGGCGGTTCGACGTCGGCGCCCTGGCTGTCACCGATGTCAATGGCCAGCCATGGCATCCGGCCGACCCAGGCCCCGGGCCGGGCCCGTCGCTCCGTCGCCTGCCGCAGGTCTGTCACCCGTTCGATGCCGAGGTCGCCGATTGCGTTGAGGTCGGCCGCTGTAGCGCGGTTAAGCTGCCCGCTGCGGAAGAGGCGGCCAGTCCTGAGCCGAGCGCCATCAAGCGTGCGCCAGCCGCCGAAATCACGGAAGTTCATTACCCCGTGCAGGGTAACGACACGCTCGGTAGCAGAGATCACGCCAATGAAGCTCGCGCCAATGCCGCGCGATATTCCATCGCAAGACGCTCGACCAGGCGCCCGGCTGGAAGGACATCGTCGATACCGGCCACGCCCTGGCCGGCTGACCAGATCTCCTTCCACGGCTTGACGGTCGATCCATCGGGCGCAACGGACACTTTGGCATGGCGCAAGTCCAGTTTCCTGGGGTCGAACCCATACCTTTGCAGCGAGCCATTGAGGAACGAGGCCGGCGTCCCGCTCATCGCCGCCGTGGCCGTGACTTCGCCTGACCCTGCGGCAAGGATCATGGCCCGATAGTCGTCCTCTATGGCTGCCTCGTCGGTGGCGAGAAAGCGTGTGCCCATGTAGGCCATGTCGGCCCCCGCGACGATTGCCGCGGCCACGTCCCGCCCGGTCGACAGGGCGCCGGCCAGAATCAGCGTACCGTCGAAACGCTTGCGTGCATCGGCGAGGAAAGCGAAGGGATTGAGGAAGCCGGTATGGCCACCGGCACCGCCGGTGAGCAGAATGATGCCATCCACTCCCGCCTCCGCAGCGATTTCCACGTGGCGGGCGCTGGCGGCATCGTGAAACACAAGGCCGCCGTATTCGTGGACAGCCTTGACCACCTCACGGTCTGCTCCGAACGAGGTGATGACCAGAGGAACCTTGTGGCGTACGGTGACAGCCAGATCCTCGGCAAGACGGGTATTGACCGCGCCAACGATCAGATTGACCCCGAACGCGGCATCGTCCGGCCCCAACGCGCCCGTGATCAGATCGAGCCATTGCGCAAAGTCCTCGGCCGTCCTGGCGTTGTGCGCCGGGAAAGTGCCGATCGCGCCCCCGCGGGACGTTTCGATGACGAGTGCCGGGTTGGACGCGATCAACATGGGGGCGGCAATGACCGGCGCCTTGAGGTTGTTGGCCAGGGGAGGGGGGATGCCCATCAGTCACTCTTTCCTTCGTGTTCGATCCTGTCGAGCATCAGCTCGATTTCCGCGCCTCTGGGAAACCCCTGGAACACGGCGAACTGCAGAACGAATTCCCGCAGTTCGGCGCCTGTTATCTCGCCGGAGTTGAGTGCAGCCCGAAGATAGGTTTCCATCGGCAGTGCTGCGCCGGTGGCGCAGACGCAACTCAGCGTGATCCAGAAGCGCGACCGACGGTCGAGCCCAGGCCGACTCCAGACCTCGGCGAAAACGAAATCGCGCCCTGCGGCACGGTAGGGTGTGGTTGGTTCCAGTTGCCCGATGCCAAGGATCTGCCGGACAGTTGCGTTGCCCCGATCCGCTCTTGCCGCCGTTTCCGGAGAAAGACTGAAGTCCGCTGTGCCCATGGTCTCCCTGCTCCTCATCAAGCGATCCGGACAACCACCTTGCCAAGCGAACGCCCGTCCGAGGCAGCATGCATGGCATCCCGGAAGTCTGCGAAATCGAACGTAGTACCGACGGGTGGGCGCAGCCCGTCAGCGCACCACCCGGCGATCAACGCGCGGTTCGCGGCAGCCAAGTCGGACTCCTTCAGGCTGAACTGGCGGACATCGACGCCCACCAGGGCTGCGCCCTTGAGCAGAGCAAGGTTGGCGGGAAGCCGCGGAATCGGGCCACCGGCAAAGCCGACGACAAGATGGCGCCCGCCCCACCCAAGGCTGCGGAAGGCGGGCTCGAACAGATCGCCTCCGACGGGATCGAACACGATGTCGACCCCGCCATTTCCGGTCAGCGCCCTGAGGTTCTCACGCCACCCGTCCTTGCTGTAATCGAGCGTGGCCTCTGCGCCGTGCTGGGCGGCAAACTGACGCTTGGCCGCAGTAGAGGCACCGGCGATCACCCGGGCGCCCAAGCGAGCAGCGATCTGCACCGCTGCCATCCCCACCCCGCCCGCGGCGCCGAGTACCAGAACCGTCTCTCCCGGCCGCACGGCGGCGCGATCCTTGAGTCCGTGCAAAGCGGTCGCGTAATTGGCTCCATAGCTGGCTGCTTCGGCGAAGGTAAGTCCGGCGGGGATCGGTGTCAGTTCGGCTGTATTGGCGACCACATGGTCGGCCAACATGCCGCTGAACCGGGTCACGGCGACCCGATCGCCGGGCGCGAAACGGTCAACGCCAGCTCCGATCGCGACAACCGTGCCGCTGCCTTCGGACCCTGGTACGAACGGGACCTCCGGCTTTACCTGATAAGCGCCCGCCGCGACGAGAACATCCGCATAGCCCAGACTGGTCGCATGGACCCTGACAAGCACCTCGTCCGAAGCCAGAGCTGGTAGCGGCAGCTGGACCAGATCGTATTGGTCGGGCGGACCCAAGCGCTCAGACCGGACGCAGAGCATTGTCTTGGGCGCTGAAAAGTCCAACCGCTCGCCTGAGGTGAAGTCGTCCATCGTCCGAACCCGCCTATTCCCGGACGAGCAGCATGCAGCCGCCGAGCGGCCCGCCGGCCGTACTGTTGATGCTCACTTGCAGATCCTTCGCGACCTGTCGTGCACCGCCCCTTCTCCACAATTGCGTGGCGGCTTCATGCAACTGACCGTAGCCATGCATCCGCCCCATCGAGAGCTGGCCGCCATCGGTGTTGAGGGGGAGCTGGCCTTCCAGGGCTATCCGGCTGCCATCGCCCACGAACGCGTTTTCCTCGCCGGGGTTGCAGAACCCTGCTGCCGACAGCCAGGCAGCGACGTGGAAGGTAAAACCATCATAGAACTGGGCGATGTCCACGTCTGCCGGCTTCAGGTCGGTCCGTTCCCACATCATCGCCGCCGCCGATATGGCCGCTTGGCGTGCCAAGGCATGGCTGGCAATCTGGTCCCACGAATTGCGCACGGTTTGTGCACATCCTACGGCTTCCACCCGCAGCACGGGATTGCGGCAATCGCGCGCCGCATCCCGGCGCGACAGGACGACGGCAACCGATCCGTCACAGGGAACGTCGCAGTCGAACAGACGCACCGGCGTGGCGATCATTTCGGATGCGAGGTATTCGTTGAGCGTGAACGGGCTGCGATAAACGGCTGCCGGATTGAGCGAGGCATTACGTCTATTGTTCACCGCAATACGTCCGGTAGTTTCTTCAGCGAGGCCGTGATCGTGGACGAAGCGCTGGAAATACAAGGCCTGCTGCACCGAGGCCGCAAGAGCGCCGTAAGGAGCAAAGCTGCCGAACTGGCTATAGACCCGATCGCCCGCGATAAGGGCATTGGCCTGTCTCGAGCGCTTGCGCGCGCTTCCTTCCTGCACGGTTCGGAAGATCAGGACATGGCGGCAGAAACCCGCCGCGATGGCGCCAATTGCGTTGAACACAGCCCCAAGTTGGCCTGGCACTTCGATCCCGCCGGCGTACCAGTTCACCTGAAGCCGCAGCGCGTCCATCAACTGGGGCACCCCGATCGGCGAGAAGCCCGAGGCGTTGTTGTCGGCTCCCGGATAGGATGCGACGCCGTCAATGTCCGCCCGGGTCAGGCCTGCGTCCGTTATTGCTTCCATGCAGGCATCGATCGTCAGCGTGAGCGCCGTCCGTTCCGATGCGCGGGACACTTCCGACATGCCGATGCCAGTAATGGCGGTCTGCTTTTCGCCAAAGCGGGTCATGCGGCACGCGGGCGGAACTGAGGGACGAGGATATCTTCTACCTGCTCGAAAACGACCTCGACGGGCATGCCGATGAAAACGGTGGCAGGTTCGGTCCCGATGATGTTCGCGGGCAGTCGAATCGTCACGTCTTCATCCAGTTCCACCAGGGCAAGGACACAGGGCACCGACTGTCCCGGAAGCCACTGGCGAAAATTGATCGTGTAGGTGGCGACGGTTCCCTGTCCGGATACGCGTTCAGGCACAATGTCGCGGCTCTCGCAGGCTGGGCAAAACGAGGTGGGCGGGTGCACATAGGCTCGGCAATCGCAGCAGCGCGCAATCATGAGGGCGCCATTTTCCCCACCGGTCCAGAATGCGCGGTTGTCTGATGTGATCGCCGGTAGGGAACGTTGCATTGGACTGGCTCTCCATGACCGCCCCCTTGTTCACGCCCGAAGGACTGATTGCATCTTGTGGGAACTGATTTGACGTTTTCGTCAAAAGCGTGGATGTGTCAAGCAAGGTTGTTCAGAACCGTTAGCCGAAGGCGCGCCATGCAGCGGCGGCGGTTGAATGAGAGGATTTTGCTATGCCCACGATCAGGTTCGTCCAACATGATGGTCGTGAAGATGTCATCGAAGCTACCGTGGGTGAAAGCGTGATGCGAGCGGCATTGTCACACGCCGTTCCTGGTATTGTCGCCGACTGCGGCGGTTTCCTGAGTTGCGCCACTTGCCATGTCTTTGTTGCCGACGACTGGGTCGACCGCATTGCTCCGCGGACCGACGAGGAAGAGACGATGCTCGAAATGGCTGTCGAGCCCACCGAATTCAGCCGACTGTCATGTCAGATTTTGGTTGATCCGGATTTGGATGGCCTCACCCTGCGAGTCCCCGCGCGGCAGTTCTGAGCAGGCAAGTATCCGGCGTGCGCGACTCCTTGGCGAGGCCGGGCAGGTCATGAGCGCATCTGCAGACATGAACGAAAGGGCCTGTGAAGCACGCTGAATGGGGGATTCATTCAGCTTGCAGGACGGCTCCGGATGATTTATTGACAACCTGTCAGAAATGTGAGGCCTGTCGTGTTCGGGTCCTTGCGTCATTAGGAGAGCAGCAATGCAGTTGGAAGAAATGGTCATCGTCAGCGTGGACGACCACGCGGTTGAACCCACAGATGCTTTCTTCAAGCATTTCACGGGCATCTATCAGAACGAGGCGCCGCGGGTTGTCGAACGGAACGGCAAGGATGTCTGGCTGTGGAACGACACCATTTTCCCGACGATCGGCCTGAACGCCGTGGTCGGCCGGCCGCGTTCCGAATACGGAATGGAGCCTGACAGGTTCAATCAGATGCGCGAAGGCTGCTACAACGCCAAGGCGCGCATCGCCGACATGAACGCCAACGGGATCTGCGGATCGCTGAATTTTCCGACATTCCCTTCGTTCGCCGGCAACCAGTTCATCAAGGCCGGTCTGAATGGCGACCACGACAAGGCGCTGCGCGCGGTTCGGGCCTGGAATGACTGGCATGTGCTGGAATGGTGCGCCGAAGGTCCGGGCCGGTTTATTCCGATGATCATCCTTCCGCTGTGGAACATGGACTCCATCCTCGAGGAAATGAAGCGCTGGGCAGGGCATGGTGTCCACGCAGTGTCCTTCCCCGACAATCCGGCGCGAGTTGGCCTGCCGAGCATCCACAACGAATATTGGGAGCCGTTCTGGAAGGCGTGCGTCGATCACAAGATGGTGATCAACTGCCATATCGGCACCGGCGGGGCCGCCGAGCATGCATCGACCGAAAGCCCGATCGATGCGTGGATCACGACCATGCCGATCTCCATCTCAAATGCTGCGGCCGATTGGCTCTTTGCCGATTTCATGCGGCGCTATCCGGACCTGCGCATGGCGCTCTCCGAAGGGGGCATCGGCTGGATTCCCTATCTGCTCGAACGGGCCGACTACACGTATGAACACCATCGCGAATGGACGTTCTGCGATATGGGCGAACTGCGTCCGTCCGACATCTTCAAGCGCCAGATCATCACCTGCTTCGTGGACGATCAGTTCGGGTTGAAAAATCTCGATTACATGAACCCCGATCTGGTGTGTTACGAAGTCGATTATCCGCATTCCGACACGCTGTGGCCGAATTGTCCCGAATATCTGTGGACCTCGATCAAGCATCTCGACCCCGAGATCATCGACAAGATCTCGCACCAGAACGTCATGCGCGAATACAACTACGATCCGTACACTGCGCTGGGTGGCCGGGATAAGTGCACCGTCCGTCATCTGCGTGAACTGGGCAAGGACGTCGACGTTTCGCCCCGTGCCAACCTTGGCGGTCTGAAGACCGAGAGCATGGACTTGATCGGCGGGGCACGCCGCCGTGTCACCTCCGGCGAAATCATGCAGATGTTCGCTTCCGCCTGAACCTGACGGGAAGCATCAAAATCGGGCCCGGCCTTTTCATGAAAGGTCGGGCCTGATGTATTGTGCCGGGAATGGAGAGTGCGTTTTGCCGGGTTCCTGAAACGGAACCCCGCCACATTGCGCGGGCAGGACGAGACTGGTCCGGTGGTGCTTGTCAGGCCGTCAGCGCACGCCGCCAGGTACCGGCAGGCCGAGATGGCCCCGCAAGGTGTCAGAGGTGTATTCGGTTCGGAACAGTCCCCGTGCCTGGAGAATCGGCACGACCTGATCGACGAATTCATCGAGTTCGCGCGGAAGAATGTTGCACGAGACCAGAAAGCCGTCGGCTGCTCCTTCGCGGAACCACAGTTCCATCGTATCGGCGATCTGATTGGCTGAACCACAGGCGATCACGCTGGTCAGGCCGCGCACAAGCTTCACCGCCAGCTGTCGGATGGACAGCCCCTCCTTGGCCGCGGCATTGCGCGCCTGATCGAACAGGGTACGCGAAGCGTTGGTCAGCGGCACGTCTTCGGGCAGCGGGCCGTCGAGCGGATAGCCGGTCAGGTCGACGCCGCCCAGTGCAGCTTCGAGATGGGCCAGGGCAAAGTCGATATCGACCAGTGCGTCCAGTTCGGCCAGCTTCTGCCGGGCCGCTTCCTCCGTTTCGGCAATCACCGGCACAAAATTGTGTAGCGACTTTACGGAATTCGGATCACGACCGGCCGCCTCTGCACGGCGGCGCAGGTCGGTGCGGTATGCACGCGCGGTTTCCAGGTCTGGCGAGATGGAAAAGGTCACGTCGGCGATCTGAGCAGCCAAATCGCGCCCTGGACCCGACGCGCCGGCCTGCACGATGATCGGCCGCCCCTGGCGTGATGGCGGGACCGAAAGGATTCCGTCCGCCGAGCGGAACTTGCCCTTGTATTGAAAGCGATGAACCTTGCTTTCATCAAACAGGATGCCGGTTTCCTTGTCGCCGATCAGGACACCCGGATCGGTCGATTTCCAAAACCCGCGCACCACGTCTGCGGTCTCATGCGCGACCTCGTATCGCGCGTCATGATTGGGGGCTGCTTCCAGCCCATGGTTAAGTGCTTCGTCGCGCAGTCCAGACGTAACCAGGTTCCACCCGGCCCGACCGCCGCTGATCAGGTCAAGTCCGGCGATGTGACGGGCGATCTGGTACGGAGAGTAATACGTGGATGACATCGTGACGATGAAGCCAAGCCGTTCGGTTACCGCAGACAACGCGGACAGCATGGTGAGCGGATCGAACTGGAAGGTGGTGAAAGGAGTGCGGCAGGCCATGTTGCGCGGCAAGCTGCGGACGCATAGCTGATCGGCGCTGAACATGAAGTCGAACTTGCCGCGTTCGGACGTCTGCGCGATCGTCTTGTAGAACTCGAAGCTCAAGCCCGAATCCGGCTGCGCGTCGGGATGTCGCCAGGCTGCCTGGTGTTGGCCTCCGGTGTACACGATCGTTCCCAGGACCATGTGCTCTCCGTCCCGATTTGCCATGTCGAACAATCCTCTCGCCCACGAAGATTTGCAGCAGCCACCGAGTCGGTTTTCAACGAGCCGTTTGGAGCGCAAGTTGATGCTAGATTAATTCTGACACTTCCGTCAAATTGGGAGCGGCCCGCAAAGCTCTGATTTTCGGTAATTGGTCGGTTGGGGAGAGAAGAACGATGACACATGCTGACGTCCTGATCATCGGTGCCGGGGCTGCGGGCGGAATTGCTGCGCGACGGCTTGCCGAAGCCGGGCTGTCGGTAGTCGCGCTTGAACAGGGCGAGTGGCAGGGTCCCGACCGTTATCGCGGAAACGAGTGGGATTGGGAGGTGACTGCGGCCCGGCAATGGTCGACCCGCCCCGACCTGCGCCGATCTCCGGCCGATTACCGCATCGATTTCTCCGAATCTGACGTCCACGTTCTCAACTTCAACGGGGTAGGTGGCGGCACCGTCCTGTTTAACGGGGTATGGAACCGGCTGCTGCCTGCGAACTTCGACGGATTCAGCCGGTTCGGCATAGGTGACGACTGGCCGATCCGTTACGAGGATCTGGCCCCGTGGTACGATGCCACGGACCGTAGTGTCGGCGTGTCTGGCCTTGGCGGGCATCCTGTCTATCCGGGGGGTGCGGAGCCACCCCTGCCGCCGTTGCCGATCGAGGGCAAGGCTGTGGAGATTGCCAGCGTCATTGCCGCACGAGGGTGGCACTGGTGGCCGGAAACAAATGCCATCCTCTCCGGGCCGTTCGATGGGCGCCATCCTTGCGTTCAGCGCGGGACCTGCTCGAGCGGCTGCAATGAAGGAGCAAAGTCTTCCATCGATCTGACGCATTGGCGCCCGTTCATTGCCGGGGGAGGGAGGTTGCTCACCGGGGCGCGGGTACGGCGGATTACGCTTGATGCGGCCGCCCTATGCAACGGTGCGGAGTGGATCGACCGGGATGGACGGGCGCACCACCAGTCGGCTGACGTGGTGCTGCTGGCTGCCAACGGAATCGGCACCCCGCGCCTTCTTCTCGCTTCGGCCTGCGACAGTTTCCGCGATGGCCTCGCTAACCGTTCAGGCCTGGTGGGCAGGCGCTTGATGATGCATCCATCGGCCTTCGTCCATGGAATTTTCCCCGAACCCCTGCGAAGCTGGCAGGGCCGCAACGGTTCTACCCTGCAGTGTCTGGAGTTTGCGCCACATGTCGATGGATGTGGGTATGACGGTGGCACCAAGTGGTCACTGCATCCTGCAGGGGGAGGGCCGCTCGCCGAGGCAATGCGCGTGTTTGCTGCAAAGGTTCCGCCGTCGGAGTTTCACGCCCGGTTCGATGCACAGTTCGGCCACCGCCTGAAATGGGTGATTCTGGCAGAGGACATGCCGGATACCGAAAACCGCATAGAATTGCATCCGGACCTTACCGACGCCGACGGCGTTCCCGCAGCACGGCTTTTCTACCGCTTCAGCGCGAGCGTCCGGGCAGCGCTGGATGACAGTGTCGAGAAGTCCGCGCAGGTGCTCCGGGATGCTGGCGCGATGGCGATCGAGGCAAGCAACCCGGCACCGGTTGGTGCCCACCTGATGGGAACCGCCCGCATGGGCGATGATCCCAGGAACGCAGTGGTGGACCGCTGGTGCATGACCCACGATATTCCGAACCTGGGGATCATCGATGGTAGCGTCTTCGTGACTGCCGGCACGGTCAACCCGACCAGCACGATCTGTGCGCTGGCCCTCCGTGCAGCCGACCACTTGGTTCGCCACCGTGCCGACGTGCCCCGGCCCGAGATGCGCAATCGCGCTATTCCTGTTGCGGCATCGGCGGGGCGGTCGAACAATGCGGCCGCTGTGGATGCAGCGCTTCAACCGATGCTGACTACGGCAGAACACCGCCGTCTGGTGGAAATCGCCGATTGTTTGATCCCGCAAGTCGATGATCTGCCGGGTGCTGGAGCCATGGTGGATGCCGCGGCATTGAAAAGGCTGTTCAGCGTCCGGGCAGACCTTGTCGAGGCTCTCCGCCGCGCTCTGGCGGGAGACATGGTCGCCCCCGCGACCTTGGTCGGTCACCTGTCAGCCAATGATCCGGTAGCCCACGAGGCTTTGCTGACGACTGTCGCCGGCATCTACTACCTGGATCCCGAAGTGCGAAAACGGATCGGCTATGATGGTCAGGATGCACTCCCCGTCACTCCGGATCGCTATCCAGCCTACCTTGCCGATGGTCTGCTGGACCATCTATTCGAGGATGGCTGGCTCGAGCGGTGGGAGGCTGGCGCATCGCGGCTTACGTCTGCGCCAGCATCTCCCGGGTAGGCCACATCGGCCTTCGGTCTCAAGCCGGTTCGTGGACCACGTTGGCTCGCTGGCGACCACGGACCAGTCGGCCAGGGAAGGCTCCGGTCACCGTGTCGTTCTCGACGATCGCCTCACCCGAGACGAAAGTCCAGCGATAGCCCACGGCGGTCTGGTCAAGCCGGCGGCCATTGGCGGGCAGGTCATCGACAATCCGCGGAGCATGCAGGGTCATCGCGGCATGATCGATCACATTGATATCCGCCTTGTAGCCAGGTGCCAGGATGCCCCGATCGCCAAGGCCCATGACCCCGGCCGGTGTCGAGGTCATGGCTTTGACCGCCTCCTCCAGTGTCAGGCGGTCCCCATTGCGATCGCGAGCCCAATGCGTCAGCATGTATGTCGGATAGCTGGAGTCGCAGATCAGACCGTAGTGCGCGCCGCCGTCGCCCAGCCCGATTACGCAATGCGGGTCCTGCATCATCTCCATCTGATAGCTCAGGCTGCCCTGCGCATAATTGGCGATAGCCACCAGGATCAGGGCATGTCCATCGTTCTCGAGCAGCAGATCGTATGCGATATCTTCGGGGGATCTACCCTCGCGTTCCGCCATGGCCGCGACACTCGACGCGGGATCAGGCTCGTAGCAGGGCGGGTCGCCCAACCGGTACATGTTCTTCCACTGCCGGGTCATGGCAGTCATTGGCAACAGCGTGTCGTCAGGCTGTTCGCCGGTAATCCGCGCCTTGACCTCGGGTTTGCGCATTTCGGCCACACGTTCAGCCAGCGGGAGGTGAGCGATCGCCTTGTAAGACGGACAATAGACGAAAGGATTGCTAGTCAGTTCCAGGCCCGCCAGCATGCCGACAGGGCGGGGGAAGAACTGAGGATGGACCAGCCCGCCACCGGCCTTGTTGTGCGCCTGGGTCAGGTGCAGCAAACCGCGCCAATGGTCAGGGTGCTCGTTGATTTGGGACATTGTGTACGTGACAGGTTGCCCGGATGCCTCGCTCATGACCTTCATCAACGAGAAGCATTCCTCCGGCGTCGATCCGAATGTGCCAAGATCGGGGAGAATCTGCAACAAGCCACCGCCGCCGTCGCGCACGGCGCGGGCCGCGTTGGCCAACTCTTCCGCGTCGATGCCGAAGGAAGGAACATGCTCGCCATCTGCACGGCGGTCGAAGAAGGTGCGGGTCGAGCCAAACCCTAACGCGCCGGCCTGCACGGAATCGCGGACAAGATCGTACATTGCTTTCAGGTCCAGCTCGTTAGCCGGTTCCCGGTCTGCCCCGCGCTTGCCCATTGCATATACGCGCACCGCAGAATGCGGGACGAGGACGCCAACGTCGATGTCGCGGGCACGGGCCTCGACCGCATCGAGGTATTCCGGGAATGTCTCCCATTCCCAAGTAAGGCCTTCCTTCATCACGACACCGGGAATGTCCTCCACTCCTTCCATGGTGATGCAAAGGAGGGGCCGATCCTCTGGACGGCATGGCGCAAAGCCGACGCCGCAATTTCCCATCAGAACCGTCGTCACGCCGTGCGACGACGAAGGGTTGAGGCGCGACGACCAGATCGCCTGGCCGTCGTAGTGGGTGTGAAGGTCGATGAATCCCGGCGTCACGACCAGGCCGGTTGCATCGATCACGGACTCGGCCGTGCCGGTGACGGTCCCCACTTCGGCAATCACCCCGCCGCGCACCGCGACATCGCCAACGAAGCTTTCCGATCCGGTGCCATCAACGATCGTGCCGTTCCGGATGATCAGGTCATATGTGTTCATAACGGTTCCATCCCATTGTCTTCATTGCTGTTTCCAGATTGACAGCAGCGATCATTCCTTGTTTCCAACCATCACATCAGCGCACTATTCTTTCGTCGGAATTCCACGGCGCTGTTGATCATGACGCTGTGAAGCTTCCAGATCCGACCGGCGTCTGCGAAGCGGCATCGAGCAGGGCCATCTGCGCAGGTTCCAGCTTGAGGGTTGTGGCCGGCAGCAGACCCTCGACCTGTTCCACGCTTGTCGCGCTGACAATCGGACCCGTTACTCCAGGCGTAGCAATGATCCAGGCCAGGGCGATCTGCGCCAAGGTGGCCCCGGTTTCGGCAGATACCGAGTCCAGCGCCGCGAGAACGGCGTTGCCGCGAGCATTGAAATACCTGTTCAGCGCTGCGCTGCGGCTGCTGTTCTGAGCATCTTCCGGCTTCCGGTACTTACCCGAAAGAAATCCGCTCGCCAGCGCGAAGAAGGTCATGACGCCCATGCCACGTTCTGCACAAAAGGCGCGGTATGATTCGGGGAAGGCGCCCGCAGCCATGAGATTCAGCTGCGGCTGAAGCACCGCATAGCCGGCAAGTCCGGCCGCGTCGCTGATGTCCAGCGCAGATTCTAGCCGAGCCTGGCTGAAATTCGATGCACCCAGCAGACGGACCTTACCGGCCTTGACCAGCCGGTCAAAGGTTTCGGCAACCTCTTCCTGCGGAACGCTTTCGTCGTCGGCGTGCGCAAAATAGAGATCGACGTAGTCAGTCTGTAGGCGGCGCAGCGAGTTTTCGATCGCCGTCTCGATCACCGATGTCTTCAGGCCTTTTTCGCCTTTGATTTCGAGCAGGCCGACCTTTGTGGCAACCTGAACCTTGTCCCGGTTGCCGCGAGCCTTCATCCAGCGGCCGATGATCGTTTCAGATTCGCCGCCAACGTTGCCCGGGACGTAGGCGTAGTAGGCATCTGCAGTATCGATCATCGTCGCGCCGCCAGCGAAGAATGCGTCCAGCACTTCGAAGCTGCGCTGCTCGTCGATCGTCCAGCCGAAGACGTTGCCCCCGACGATCAGCGGACCGACCGGTAGTCCAGTGTTCCCAAGCGGTTTCAACATGAGCAAAGGCCTTTCAGGCTGCCGTTTCGGCAGACAGTTCGAGGAAGGTGAGCGTGGCATCCAACAGCCGTTTGGCGCGTTCTGCGGGGTTTATGCCTTGGAATGCTTTTGAAGTGCGCGGGATTTCGAGACCCAGGGTGACGTCAGGCAGGGCTGCGATGAACGGACCCAATGGAAAGCTGCCCTTTCCGGGCAGCATGCGATCAAACGCACTCTCATGCTCAAGTCCCGCCATTGGCGCCTCTGGCGGGCCGTCGCACAACTGGACGTGACCGATCACACCGCGGGGTAGCGTCTGTACCTCTGCAACCGATCCGCCGGAACGGACGAGATGCAGGATGTCGATCAGGATGCCGGTCCCTGCATCGCCTGTCTTGTCCACTAGCGCAATCGCCTCCGCCAAGCTGCTAGGTCCGCGATAGGAGAGGAATTCGACATTTACCCGGACGCCATGACGAGCCGCCATCCGTGTGAAGCGGGCAAGTACCTCAGCGGTTTCGTCGCTACCGTCCTTGGCGATTGCGGTCGTGGTTGCAGCACCCAAGTCTGCTCCGAGCGCGAGCGAAGCTTCGTAGCTGTCGATGTCGACGCCAGGGCCCACCCGGAAAACCTCAAGATTGCGTGCCCGCAATCCGGCATCATCGAGGCGACGTTTCATTGTCCGCGCCTGCCCGGGTTCAACCAGACACGGAGCGACGAATTGCGCTGTGGGCGAGTGCACCCACAAGCTGACAGCACCAAATCCGGCGCCAGCCGCCATATCGACTGCGTCAAGCGCGGGCACGTCGAGGAGGGCCAAGGGCTCGAGGCAAAGCTGTCTGATCGCGGCTTCTTGCTGCATGACTTCCTCTATGACGCCTTTTTAACCTGACTCATGGCCGCTTTCGACATTCAGGACCCCGGGCAAGCACAGTTCCTATGGCGGCGTTTCCGGGTCGGCAGGGCGCTCCACCGACCGTAGATGGTATTATTTGACAGTTTCGTCAGAAAAGTCCATACCGCTCGAACGGAAACGAACGAACGTCAAATTGCGAAAGGTAGAACATGACCTCTGCAGCTGCTGAAGTGGAGTCGGCGCACGAACTCCTCGTACGTCAGGCAACCGAAAATGCCCGCCGCTTCCGTTATGCGGAAGACGGTTTTCAGATTTCACCCGGGCCGCTGCTGACCGAGACCGAGGTGCGGGATGCCCGCGAGCATGCGTGGAGCGTCCTGCGTGGCGTATATGAAACGGGCGTTGCGCCCCGGACCAATACCGGAGGTCCGGACATCGACAATCATCCGCCCTACATCGAATCGCAAATGCCGCAGGACGCTGACGATCGCCTTCGCGAGATCATGGCCAGTTCGCGCATGGCGGAATGGGCGGCGGAAGTGACCGGTGCCAAGCGGCTCAAGGTCTTCAATTTCATGGTCATGGCCAAGTACCCGCGCTCGTCTACCAAGACTGTGGTCGGCTGGCACCAGGACCGCCGCTACTTCGAAAAGATCATCAACGGCCGCAGCGTCAATCTCTGGGTCGCGCTGGACGACGTTCCCGTCGAACTCGGGCCGCTTCGGTTTGTCCCCGGTTCGCACAAGTGGGATGCGCTGTACCAGACCGGCTTTTTCGAGCATGACATCGATCGTCAGCGCGAAGAGATCAAGGTTCCCGAAGGCAAGGAATGGAGCGAGCTGGATTCGGTGCTCCCGGCCGGCTGGGCGTCCGCTCACCACACCCATTTGCTGCACGGCAGCGGCATGAACAGTGGTGACAGGCCGCGGATCAGCATGCTGCTGAACTATGGGATCGATGAGTATACCATGGTGCCGGAAAGCTACTTCGCGACCCGTCACGACGACCTGAAGGCCACCCCGATCGTTTACCAGGCGGGCTAAGCTTCAGTCAATCCCAAGTGGGAGCGGCAGGATTGCCGGGAGGGCACCCTGCCGCATCTTCCCTGATGAAAGGTCCGGGATTGTCACTTTTGCCCGCTGCTCGTTCCTGGCCTGTCGCCGCAAGCCGGCGCAATACTAAGGAGCTGGCCGATTTTGGAATCATTTGAAATCGCGGTGCCGCAAGAGCGGCTTGACCGGATTGCCGCCAGGCTTGCCGAGGCGAGGGTCGGGCCGTTCCCCGCCGACGAGGGCGAGTGGGACCTCGGGATGAGCGTCCGGTACCTGTCCGATCTGATCCAGTACTGGCAGACCGAATATGACTGGCGCGAAGAAGAGGCCAGGCTGAATATCTATCCGCAATACCGCGCGACGATCGACGGTCTGGCGATTCATTTCCAGCATATTCGCGTACCCGGTGGACACCCGGTGCCGATTGTCCTGACTCACGGCTGGCCAGGGTCGATCGTAGAGTTTCAGGCGGTGGTCCCCATGCTGTTGGAGGCTGGTTTCTCGGTCGTGGTTCCTTCCCTGCCGGGCTATGGCTGGTCGGGGAAGCCGGCCAATCCGGTCGGGCCAGCGTATACCGCAGACCTTTGGCGCAAGTTGATGGTGGACGTCCTCGGCTACCCCCGTTTTTACGCCCAGGGGGGGGACTGGGGTTCCATGGTCACGAGCTGGCTGGCCGCTCGCCACAGCGATGTAGTTCCGGCGATACATTTGAATCTGTTTCGCACCATCACCCCGGATGGCGCCACCGCAGGCCCGGAGGACACCCGGCTGGCCGCGTACTGGGGCAAGGTCGCCAAGGTGATGGCAAACGAGAGTGCCTATCAGCAGTTGCATCAGACCCGGCCTCAGACCATCGGTCTTGCGCTTCATGACAATCCGGTAGGCTGGGCGGCGTGGGTCGTCGAAAAATTTCAGCGATGGAGCGACAATCGGGGCGACATCGAGAACGCCTTCACCAAAAGCCAGCTTATAACCAATCTGATGACCTATCTAACTACAGACTCGGTTATGTCGTCGATTTGGTTCTACTACGGAAACCGGCAAGAACCGGTGCTTCCCCTGCCGTTGCGAGTGCCGACGGGACTTGCGTCCTACCCTGGCGAGTTCCTGCCCGTGCCGGACAGGGAGCTTGCCGCGTTGGCGTATAATGTCCGCCACTACGCCGTGATGCCATCGGGCGGACACTTTGCTGCGATGGAGGCTCCTGTCGTTTTTGCCCAGGACATCATCGAGTATTTTTTAAAAGCAGGCGCGTCTCAGGCGACTTGACCAATCGACCGGGCCTCGACCCGGATGACTCGCGTCAGACCCAGAGAGAGGTTAGGAGAGCGGAAAAATGAAGGCCAGGCTTCCAGCGTTCGACTTTACGAACACACCTGTACATTGGTCGGCCAACCCCGAGTTCGCGCAGAGGATGAATGCATCGTCGATCATCATCCCGCACCTTGAGCGCTTTTTGAACCGGGTCATGGCCAAGGCCCTGACAACCTTGAAGGATGAGCGCCATGCCAAGCTACGTGCCGAGGTAAGGACCTTCATCCGACAGGAATCGAACCATTACGCGACTCATCAGCGGCAGGCTGAAATGCTCAAGCGAGACGGTTATGACATAGCCGAGCTGGATGCTTGGGTAGAAGCAGAATATGCTCGCCTGTTCGAGACCAAGTCGCTCGCTTTCCTGTGCGCATACTGCGACGGATTTGAAACCTTGGGGCCAATTACAGCGAAGATCTGGCTGGACAACGAGATTTCGGAGCTCATCGGATCTGCCGATCCCGAGATCGTTTCCATGTGGATGTGGCACCTGACCGAAGAGTTCGAACACCGTTCGGTGTGCTTCGATGTCTTCCACGCCGTGCATGGCGGATACTTCCTGCGGATCCGTGCTTTCATTGCCCAGCTTATGCACTTCAAGAAGATGATTACGCGAGTCACCAATCATTTGCTTGAATGGGACCGCAAATCGATGTCAGAGGCAGAACGTATTGAATCGGTTGCCCGTGAAAAGGCTGCCGAAGCCTTGGTGGCCAAGGCGATGAAGCCCAAGCTCCTCAAGGTGCTTTCGCCTACCTACAACCCACGCTATCTTCCAGAGCCGGAAAACTACCAGAAGTATCTTGCCAAATTCGAGCCGGTGCCGGCTTGAGGCTAGGCAGCGGGGTTGCCTGATGAAGGCAGCCCCGCGTGACCGAATACCCTGCAAGGCAATTCAGCAAGGTCGGCTTAGCAGGTCCGCCGTCGGCAGCGCGGCTATTTGCTGCTGTCAGGCCTGACTAGCGCAATGTTGGGCCGTCACCGCCGCTAATCCGCTCAGCCATTACGCGCATGTGCGTGAATCGCGACCCACCACACAGGCGACCCGATGCTGCGGGTGCTGTCCATCTATTTCTGAAGTATGGTTATCGCGCAGTTGCCCCCTGCGCCGAGCACATGGCCGAGCGCAGTCCTGGCGCCTTCTACCTGCCGCGGGCCGCAGGTTCCGCGGAGCTGTGCCACCAATTCGACGATTTGCCCGAGATGCGAGGCTCCAACCGGTTCGCCCTTGCTGATTAGCCCGCCACTCATGTTGACGGGCATCTTGCCACCAATCGCGGTGTGACCATCCTGGACCAACCGACCGCCTTCGCCCACCGGACACAAACCCAGCTCCTCGTAAAGCTCGATCTCGCAGAAGGCGTCGGTATCCTGAACCTCGAAGCAATCGATATCTTCAATGCCGAAGCCGGCCGTCGTGAAGGCGCGCGCCGCCGTGACTTCGGTAGGACCGTCGTTGTCCATCGTCGCGCTCATCGTCTCTGCCGGACAGCGGAAATCCGACGAATAGCGCGATATGGTGTGTGCGGCTGCCGCGATGCGGATGCCATCTGCGCCCAGTTGGCGCATCTTGCGTTCCGATGCGAGCACGACAGCTGCGGCCCCATCATTGGGTGCGCAAATCTCCAGCAGGCGGATCGGATCACAGACCAGAGGCGAGTTCAGGATTTGCTCCATCGAGAACTCCTTCTGGTACATGGCCATGGGATTGTGGACGCTGTTGAGATGGTTCTTGTGTGCAACCATCGCAATCTGTTCGTGGGTCGTACCATACTCATGCATGTGCCGCATGGCCCGCATCGACCAATAAGCCGGGTTCATCGACATCCCGAGTTCAATCTGCCACGAGCTGTAGATCATGGAAGGATCCATGAACCCGCGCGGCATTTTCTCGGTTCCGGCAACTAGCACGAGGTCTGCTTCACCAGCCCGGATTGCCAGCATGCCTTGCAGCAGGGCGGCGCCGCCGCTTGCGCAAGCGGCTTCGATGTCGATCACTGAAATGTCTGTGGCGCCCAGACTGCGCAGAATCCGCGCGCCGGAGGTAGCGGGCAAGTACATCCGCGCCATGTAGGCGGCCTGGACATCCCGCCATTCCACGCCTGCGTCCTTCAACGCCGAGGTAGCAGCCTCTGACCCGATCTGCTGGTAGGATTTCTCGAAACGTCCGAAGGGATGATAACCGGCGCCGATGATGTAGACGTTGCTCACTTCTGCTCTCCTGTCGCGTCATAGGCGAAGGCAACCACTTCGGCCCCGGTGTCGGTGGTCCGCAGCACATAGGGGTGCAAGCGAAGCTCCATGCCGATCCGGATATCGTTGATGGCAGGAAGCAATGGCGCCATGACACGGATTGCGCCGTCGACTTCCACGAGACCAAGCCCGAAAGGCTTGAATTCGGCCGGCCCCTGATAATTGCCTGGAGGCCGGTGACGGACAATAGTGTAGGTGTACAGGGTGCCCACGTCGCCCAGGGTCACGGGAACGAGATCGTCGGCGCCGCAGTTCGGGCATACGTCAAGTTGACCAAGGCCGACTTCTTGACAGGAGCGGCACTTGCTGCCGGCAAGATGGACGTCCTCGATGTTATCGAGCGGGCCTGCGAAAAGCCCTTCCTTGATCGCGATCCGTTCAACGGGGGGCGTAGTCATGCTTGTGATCCCATTTTCCTGCGGGCGCCCGAGCGAGCCCCCGTCTTGTAGCTGGACGGTTACTTGTTGCGGAACACTGGCTGCCGCTTCTCGATGAACGACTGGCGCTTCTCGGCGGTATCCTCGGTGTGGCGGGCCATGAACACGGCACGGGATTCCAGTTCGATCGCAGCGTCGAGGCTGCCGGCAGATTGGTTCAGCCATAGCGACTGCTTGGTCAGCCAAACGCCGAGCGGGACATTGGCGAGGATGTTCCGTGCCACTTCCAGCGCGGCATCCATCAACTGGTCGTCCGGAGCGGTTCGCAGCACCAGGCCGATGCGCTCTGCCTCGTCCGCCAGGATCGGGCGCGCCGTAAGCAGGATTTCTGCGGCGCGCTGCGTACCCACTGCGCGAGGCAACAGGTAGCTCATGCCGAACTCGTGCCCTGTCCCGACATTGTGGATGGAATTGACGAATTTTGCCGAATTGCTCGCGATGCACATGTCTGCCGCAAGCGCCAGGGCGAAACCGATTCCTGCTGCGGCGCCGTTCACTGCTGCGATCACCGGCTGCGGCAACTGGTGCATTAGCACAGGTATCGAGGCCATTTCGGTCATGTGGTGCCGTGAGCGATAGGTTGGTCCAAGCTCGGGATTGTCCAGCCATCTTGCCACGCCCGAGCTTTTCAGATCGTGACCCGCACAGAATGCCCGGCCACTGCCAGTCAGGATTACGACCCGTATTTGCGTATCGTGCTTCAATGCCCGAAGAATGTCGATCAGCTCTGCATATGTCTCAATAGTGAAAGCGTTGAGCTGGTCTGGCCGGTTAAGGGTGAGCCGGCGGACACCGGGGATGACGTCGTCGATCAGTATGTCGGCCATGGCTCGTCCTCAGGCATCCCACCACTTGGCACGCGCAAAACTGTCACCGAACGGTGCATCGCGATTGCGCAGGGCTTCCCGAAGACCGGCTGTGGCCATGTCATGCCGGAACTGGCTGCGCCTCGGCCCCCGCCCCAGATGCGCAATCGCGTCCTGGCTGGCGGCGAAGCGTTGCAGCGTCCGCGCGCCTTGGAGTTCAAGCGCCATGTTGACGACGCGTTTGTGGGTTGCGAGGATCTCCGGATCGACGAGGGCGACCCGCCGTGCCAAAGCTTCGACCTCGGCGTCGAGCTGATCGGCGGGAACGGCATCGAGCACCAGACCGACTCGTGCCGCATCCCGCCCCCGCAGCGTATCGCCCGTCATCAGGATGCGCTTGGTCCATTGTGGGCCGAGATGATAGGTCCACATGTGCGAGGGTGGCGTCCCATTGGCACGTGCTGCGGGAAAGCCGATCTTCGCGTCGTCGGCTGCGATCACCATGTCGCAGAAAAACACGAGGTCGGTGCCGCCAGCAAGGCAGTTGCCCTGAACCTTGGCAATTACCGGCTTGTGAAGATCGAAGATCGTCATCATGTGGCGCTGCGTCGCTTCAAGGTGCCAGCTGTCGTCATCGACAGTGCCGAACCGCGTACGGTAGCTGACGGTCTCTTCAGGCGCAGTGCACTGGTCCGCCTTGACGTCGTTGTAGGTGGTGACGAGGTCGAATCCGGCGCAGAAGTCCTTCCCCGCACCTTGCAGTACGACCACGCTTACATCGGTCCGGTCGTCGGCTTCCATCAGGGCCGCTTCCAGTTCGATCATCATTGGCCGGTTAAGCGAGTTGCGTTTCTCCGGACGATTGAGGGTTATGTAAGCGACAGCGCCATCGACCTTGAAGTCAATGAACTGCGTCTCCTGCAGCCGTTTGCTCACCTTTTTGCTCTCCCTCAATCCACCCACCGGTCAGGCTGCACAATCAGCGACGGGGCTTGGCCAAATCAGGCCGCTTTCGTACGATTCAGACGTTTGTCAAAGAAATCGATCAGCGCGTCGAACAGTTCAGCGGACTGCGGCAGGCGGAAATCATGGGAGAAGGCATGGGCCACACCCTCCCACACATTGAGTTGGGTGGGCACCCCGAGCTTGACCAGACGCGAGTGCATGTGGACGACCGAACTCAACGCGAAGTCGCGACTCCCCGACATCAGCAGCGATGGCGGAAAAGCGCGAAGCGACTCTTCCGACCGGATCGGGAAAACTGCCGGATCCTGGCCGTCAAGGCCTAGAAAATAGAGATGCTCTTCCCATGGCGGCATGCTGCGCCCCGAAATGGCCGGAGCCCACGTGGAAGAATCGCCTTCACCCCAGTAACTCGCTCCGCCGAACAGCAGCGCAAGCGCGCCGGGAAGTGGCTTGCGCGCTTGTTGCAGCCGGTAGATGGCCTGTGTGGCAAGCAGTGCTCCCGCCGAATAGCCATAAAGACCGATAGAGCCGACGCCGTAAATGTCGGCAAGGACGCTAAGTACGGCCTCGACGTCTTCTGCAGCAGCCGGATGTCTGTGCTCCGGGGCAAGCCGGTAGTCCACGGACACCACCTTGCACTGAGCCAGCGCTGCGACAGGAACCGATTCCAGCTGCCCGCAAAGCCGTGCCCCGAACGTAATTCCGCCAGCATGGAGGTTGACCAGAACACGGCCCTCCCATTCCGGCGCCACGCCGTCTGCTGGGGCGATGACCTCGACCGGAACCCCAGCCAGGACATGGGGTTCGATCGTCACGTTGAAGGTCTTGCGCTGCGTGGCCAGAATTCGCGGATAGAAATAGGTGTCGATCCATTCGCGATAGGCAAAAACCGAAGCAGCGTCAGAATCCAGGTAGGGTGGCGGCGGAGGAACCGAGGGCGCCGCACCGGATTTGGCCGCCTTGGCGGGTGGGGGGCTCGCTGCTGCATCCGCCTCCTGGCGGGGATTGCGCAAGAGCGAACTCACCCTGGGCATGGCAAAGGAAGGAACCTGAATCTCGTTTGCTGCCACTTGTCGCACCCCTTTACCCAAGACCCCCTGACACATCGCGAGGATCTGTCTGGACGACGTGATGGCCGCCACCCGTCCAGACGCCTTATGTGCCGCCCGACCGGACGGGAAACACGATGCCACGGTCCAGTTTGTCCTTGCCTCTCTCAAGAGAATCGACATACTTGTCAAGTAAGGACTGAGTTGTTCGGTCCAGGAGGCTATTGTGCCCTGTCCAACCGATTTCGAGCGGCTCTGCGGAACGTGGAGCCTTGTGAGCTGGGAGCGTTTTCGCGCTGGTCGGTTGCTCGAGCATCCGCTCGGCCAGCAACCTGTCGGGCTGCTGACCTACGACCCTGCTGGCTTCGTGCAGGTGCAGACCATGGCCCGTTATCGAACCCTTGAAGTTTTTCGAAATCCGCGTGACGCGGCAAACGCGGGCCTGCGCGGCGCAACACTCAGCGGCGAGCAGGCCGGTGAACTTGTCGAGGCCTATGCAAGTTTTGCCGGCTATGCCGGAACGTTCGAGATCGAGGAGTCGCAACCGCTGATCCGGCACCATCTCTGGACCGGCATCGACCCGGGCATGGTCAGACGTGTGCAGGAGAGGCTTTACAGGTTCATCGGTGAGGAGGGGCTGGAGTTGCGGATCAAGCCCTATCTGGTCGACGGCGTCGAGCACGACGATGCTTTGGTTTGGCAGCGAGCCAAAACCGGCAATACGCCGGAGCGAGAAGGAGCAGGGCGATGAACGACACCGTCGCGCACGAATACGATCTGGTCATCCGTGGGGGGTCGATTATCGACGGTACGGGCGCTGCGGCCTTCGAGGGCGATATTGCGGTGAACGCGGGGCGCATCGTCGAGGTCGGCCGTGTGCACGGTCAAGGGCGTGAGGAGATCGACGCGACTGGCCAGATCGTCACCCCGGGCTTCGTCGACATCCATACCCACTATGATGGGCAGGTGACCTGGGACAGCAGGATGCAGCCTTCTTCGTGGCATGGCGTGACCACGGTGGTCATGGGGAACTGCGGCGTCGGCTTTGCGCCGTGCCGCCCCGGCGACCGGGACATGCTGATACGCCTCATGGAAGGGGTGGAAGATATTCCGGAGCCAGTGCTTTCCGAAGGGCTTCCGTGGAACTGGGAAACCTTTCCCGAATACCTCGATGCCGTGGGCGCACGCCAGTTCGATGTCGACGTCTGTGCCATGCTGCCCCACGCCGCCTTGCGGGTCTACGTAATGGGTGAGCGCGGTTTCAGACGGGAAACCGCAACGCCTGAAGACATCGCCCGGATGCGGGAAATCACCGGCGAAGCGATTGCCGCGGGCGCGTTCGGCTTTTCGACCTCGCGTGCACATACACACAAGACCCTGGCCAACGAGCCGACTCCTTCATTCAGCGCCAGCACGGATGAACTGGTCGGAATTGCCATGGGGCTTGCGGATGCGGATGCCGGCGTGCTGCAGGTTGTCGGCAACCCCGAGTTCGACGGTTTCCTCGAAATGACGCGCGCGTCAGGTCGCCCGATGTCACACTTGCTGTCGCAGACCCATGGAAATCCCTCTGCCTGGCGCGATGCGTTGGCTCGACTGGAGCAATTCAACCGTGAGGGGCTGCAGGTGCGCGCGCAGGTAGGCGGCCGACCCGTCGGCGTGCTGATGGGGCTGGATTTGACCCTCCACCCTTTCGTGCTCCATCCCTCCTATGCCGCGATAGCCGGCCTGCCCCGTGCAGAGCGCCTGGCGCGCCTCGCGGACCCCAAGTTTCGGGCCGTGTTGCTGGCCGAAGAGCCAGGCCAGGGGGTGGTTTTCGACCGTGCCCTGCTGACCCGTTTCGAGGAAATGTTCCTGCTTGAGGGTGAGCCCGACTACGAACAGACGGCTGACCAATCGGTTGCGGCGATCGCCCGTCGCCGCGGCATTTCGCCGCAGGAACTGGCACTGGAGCACATGCTGGAACAGGATGGGACCCGCCTGCTGCTGACCCCAATGGCCAATTACTGCGAGTTCAGTCTTGAGCCGGCTCGGGAAATGCTGCTCCATCCGTACACGCTGTCCGGCCTGTCCGATGGCGGTGCCCACATGGGCACGATCTGCGACGGTAGCCTGCCCACCTACATGTTGAGCTATTGGACTCGGGACCGGACAAGAGGGCCGCGCCTGAGCCTGGTCGAGGCGGTCAAGATGCAGACCGCAGACACCGCTGCCTGGATGGGACTGACGGATCGCGGAATCCTAGCTGAAGGGCTACGCGCGGACATCAACGTGATCGACTACGAGCGGCTGAAGCTACACGCGCCAGAGTTGCGTTTTGACCTGCCGGCCGGTGGAAAGCGGCTGGTGCAACGTGCTGACGGCTACAGTGCGACCATTATCAACGGCATCGTGTCCTATCGCGACGGCGAAGAAACGGGAGCGTTACCTGGCCGACTGGTAAGGAATCGCAGGGCAGCTGCCTGACCGGATCCGGCGTGCGCGAATGGCGGGATGACTAGCCGGTGTCGCAAGGATGAACATTTACCCTGGGAGACAAGATGTCGGTAGAAGTTGAAATCAGTGATGGGGTAGCCGTTGTAACGCTGGCCCGACCCGAAAAGAAGAACGCCATTACAATAGACATGCGTGTCCAGCTTTGGGAGGCGTTCGAGGGTTTTCGGGAAAACGATGACGTGCGAGCCGTGGTTCTTGCCGGCGCCGGGGGGGACTTCTGTTCGGGGATGGACGTCGGCGAATTTGGCAGCCGCAGCGTGCGTGCCACGCTTGATCGCATGCAACGTCTGCATCGCATTAGCCGGGCCATCTATACCTTGAAGAAGCCTACCATTGCCGCTGTATCGGGCGTTTGCATGGGAGTGGGGTGGAGCTATGCGCTGTCGTGCGACTTGGTCGTTGCCGATCAGACTGCGCGGTTTTCGCAAATCTTCAACAAGACAGCTCTGGCGCCGGATGGTGGCGCCGTTTGGTTGCTCCCGCGCATTGTCGGATCCATGCGCGCGAAAGAGATAACTTATTCGGGGCGTTTCGTTGGGGCCGAAGAAGCGCTCGCGCTTGGCCTCGTGCTTGAAGTCGTGAAGGAGGGATCGGTGCTGGACCGCGCCGTCGCAATGGCGCGTGGCTTTGCACGGGGACCAGGTCTGGCCCTGGAGATGGCCAAGCGCCAATACGAACTGGCAGCCAGCACTGACTTTTGCAGCTTTTTGGAAAATGAAGCTGCGATGCAGCCGCTCTTGATGCGCTCTGACGACTATCAGGAGGGTGTGACCGCCTTTGGTGAGCGCCGACCGCCCGAATTCCGGGGAATGTAGCTTGACGGCGTCAAATATATTGACAATTGCGTCAAATTCCTTGGATGTCGGCTGAGGTGCGAGCGGCGGCGGTCGCGTTTGCAGATATATTGGGAGTGGGCAGTGGCTCTGATTTACGACGACGCGCAACGCCAGATTGCAGACGAGTGCGAACGCATCCTGAAGGCCGGGTTTTCCGGCCCGGCACTCAAAGAGCTTCTGGAACCGACAGGCCAATACGACGAAGGGTTCTGGCAACTCTGCGTGGAGCAGGGCTGGACCGCGATCGCTGTGCCCGAGGAATTTGGCGGCTTAGGGCTCGGCCTGTCGGAGCAGGGCATCGTAGCGCTGGCCTGCGGGAAGGCAGCCTGTGGCGCGCCGTTCCTGACGACGGGTTACGGCGTGGTCGAAGCGTTGAAGCGTTTCGGGAGCGAGGCTCAGCAGGCCGCCTGGCTGCCGCGCTTGGCCGCTGGCGAGGCCAAGGGGGTTATCTGCTTCAGCGAAGGCAGGGCCATGCTGCCAGACGTCCCGGCCGTGCGCTTCGACAACGGTCGTCTCACGGGAACCAAGCAGGCGGTGCCCGGTGGAGCGGCCGGTAACGTCGGCGTGATCCTCGCGGCCTCAGCGGAGGGCCCGGTCCTCGTACTGGCCGACCTAAATGGAGCAGAAACCGAGCGCCGTATCCTGCCGACGTTCGACAACAGCCGGGTCGCGGCTGACCTCTCCTTCAACGGAGCCTCGGCCGAATTGCTTACTGGACACGGCCACGACGCGGCGAAGACCATCCTTCGCCTGCTCGCCGTGGTGATCGCCCATGAACAAGTTGGCGGAGCCGAAGAGGTGCTTGCCTGGGCGCGTAGCTATGCGGTGGAGCGGCGCGCCTTCGGGCAACCGCTCGCAGCATTCCAGTCGATCAAGCACCGGCTCGCGGAAAATTATACCGCGATCGAACTGGCCCGCGGCAATTGCCAGTATGCTGCGCACCATGCCGACGATCCGCACTTTGCCAGATTTGCGGCGGCTGCGCGGATTTCGGCTATCGACGCCTACGACATGGCGGCACGCGACGCCATGCAGGTGTTCGGGGGCTTGGGCGGAACGTGGGAGGCAGACCTCCACCTTCACCAGCGCCGCGCGCGAACGCTGGCCCTTGAGTTCGGTAACAGCATGTTCTGGGAAGATGACCTCGTCGGGGAGCTACGTCGTGCCAACTGAGACCAATATCGAACACTATCGTGCCACGGCGCGCGCCTGGCTGGAATCGCATGCACCCCGCTATGGCGAGGAAGCTCGTCGTGGGCTGAGCGAAGATGAAGACCTGGCGCTGGGTCGTGCCTGGATGGCGCTTAAATACGATGCCGGGTATTCCGGGATCAATTGGCCCAAGGAGCATGGCGGACAAGGGCTTGGGCCGTTGGAGAAGGTGGCCTTCGAAGAAGAGGAAATGCGCTTTGGCTTCCCGACGGGCTACTTTGCGGTCAGCCTAGGTATGCCCGTGCCAATCGTCTTGCGATACCTCACCGGGGAGTGGGTACTGGACCGTGCGAAAGCTGCGCTGCGCGGCGAAGAGATCTGGTGCCAGCTTTTTTCCGAACCGTCGGGAGGTTCGGATCTTGCCGGACTGCGCATGCGGGCGTCATTCGACGAGGCGACCGGCGAGTGGCATCTCGATGGCCAGAAGCTGTGGACCAGCTATGCACAATATTCGGATTACGGCATCATCGTCGCCCGCAGCGACCCGACCGTGGCGAAGCATAAGGGGCTAACCTATTTTTGGGTGGATATGCGCAGCGCCGGAGTCACCGTGCGGCCGATCAAGCTTGCGGATGGTTCGCATCACGTCAACGAGGTTTTCTTCGACAACGTTAGGGTGCCTGACTCCCAGCGGCTCGGCCGGATCGGCGACGGTTTCAAGGTCGCCATTGAAACTCTGGTGATCGAACGGCATCACGCATCGGATCCTGCTGGATTTGGCCCTGCACTGGACTTGTTCGTCGCGGAAAGTGCCGAGCCCGACGCGAATGGCGTTTCACTGCTTGACGATGGGCGCGTACGGGAACGTGTGGCCCGCAACTATGCTCTGCAAAACGGGCTTCGTGCCATTCAGGCGCGTGGCCAGCTGATGCTCGGCCTGGGCATCGAGCCTGGGCAGGAAGGCGCGATCAACAAGCTTGTTGCGGCCCGCGCAAGGCAGCGGTTGTCGGAATTCGTGCTCGATGCAAGGGGCACGTCAGGAATGGTATGGAATCGGGGCGTCAGGTCGAATGACTGGGTTGGCAGCTGGTTGACGGTGCCTACCGCGCGGCAGGCGGGTGGGTCGGACGAGATGTTGCTCAACACGATCGCCGAACGCATTCTGGACCTTCCCCAGGATCACAGGCCGGACAAGGGCGTGCCGTTCAACCAGATTCCAAAGTAGCACAAGCCGCTTTTGTGAATGCTTTAGAACACTGGACAGCCAAGACATGATTGACGCCTTCATCTGCGACGCCATCCGCACCCCGATAGGTCGTTACGGTGGTGCTCTTGCCGGTATTCGCCCGGATGACCTTGGTGCCGTTCCGATCAAGGCCTTGCTTGCCCGCAATCCGGGGCTTGATCCGGCCGCGATCGAGGAAGTCTTCTATGGTTGCGCCAACCAGTCAGGGGAAGACAACCGCAATGTTGCGCGCATGAGCCTGCTCCTCGCCGGGGTTCCCAGTCAGGTGCCGGGCGTCACGCTGAACCGGCTCTGCGCCTCGGGGCTGGAAGCGGTTGGCGCCGCTGCGCGAGCGATCGGCACAGGCGAGATGGCTCTGGCCTTGGCTGGTGGGGTGGAAAGCATGACCCGCGCCCCGTTCGTTCTCGGCAAGAGTGCGTCTGCGTTCGGCCGCGAACAGAAGCTCGAAGACACGACGATGGGGTGGCGCTTCGTCAACCCGGCGCTCGACGCGCTTTACGGGACCGAGACCATGCCCCGCACCGGTGAGAACGTTGCGGTGGATCACCGGATCGACCGTGACAGCCAGGACGCATTTGCCCTGCGCAGTCAGCAGCGCTGTGCCGTTGCGCAGCAATCAGGATTCATGGCTGCCGAGATCACGCCGGTCACGGTCCTTGGCCGCAAGCGCGGCGAAACGGTGGACGTCGATGCTGACGAACATCCGCGGAGCGACACCAGCGCAGAGGCCTTAGCCAAGCTGAAGCCCTTGTTCGCGCAGGGAACCGTTACTGCGGGCAATTCGTCCGGCATCAACGATGGTGCCGCAGCTCTGATCGTAGCGAGCGAAGAGGCTGCCAGAATCCACGGGCTCACCCCGCGAGCGCGGATCCTCGGCATGGCATCAGCCGGTGTAGAACCGCGCATCATGGGGGTCGGGCCGATTCCGGCATGCCAAAAACTCATGGTACGACTTGGCCTGACCATTGACGATTTTGACGCAATCGAACTGAACGAGGCCTTTGCCAGCCAGTCGCTTGCGGTCCTCCGCGGACTTGGCCTTCCTGACGATGCCCCACATGTGAACCCCAACGGCGGTGCAATCGCCTTGGGTCATCCGCTAGGCATGTCCGGCGCCCGACTTGCGCTTACCCTTGTACACCAGCTTGAAGCCAGCGGCGGCCGACGCGGACTGGCCACGCTTTGCGTTGGGGTCGGCATGGGATTGGCCCTCGCGGTGGAGCGGGTATGAGTTTCTTGCTGCCTCGCCGCCTCGCTCTGTTCATCGCGGACAGGGCCGGGGAGGCATGGCATGCCATCTGAAGGGATATTCGCCACCGCCCGGAAGCATCCGGCCAAGCCGTCCGCCATTCTGGGCACGAACGGCGAAATCCTGACCTACGGCGAGCTTGATAGCCGCTCGTCCATTCTCGCCGATCGTCTGCGCACTCGGCTTGACGAGGGGGACAGGGTTGCGATCCTGCTCGAAAACGGCCTCGACTACGCCGTTGCAGCCTGGGCTGCTCGCCGCTCGGGTCTGCGCTATGTGCCGATCAACTGGCACCTGCAACCTGCCGAAACCGCCTATATCATCCGCAATTGCGATGCCTGTGCGGTTATTGCCAGCCCCTGTCTACGGGAACTGGCGACAGCGTCGGTAACTGGGTTCGAAGGCCTGGAGTTGTGCTTGTCCATGGGTGAGCCATTTGGGCGCTTTCAGGCACTTCCGGCTGCATCATCCCGATCTTCCCGGTCCGACCGTGAAGGTGCCGCAATGTTCTATTCTTCGGGTACTACCGGTGCTCCCAAAGGCATCATGCGTGCGCTTGGCAGTCAGCCAGCCGGCGCCCCCGGACCGGGCGAGGCGCTGATGCGCGACGGCTACGGGATAGACGCGGATGCCGTTTTTCTTTCACCCGGCCCGCTATATCATGCCGCTCCCCTGGCCTGGGTGATGGGCACGCAGGTTCTCGGCGGGACCAGCGTCATAATGCCGTCGTTCGATGCCGAAGCCGTGCTGGCGGCAATCGAACGGTTCCGCGTCACGCACGCGCTCTTCGTACCGACCCACTTCGTTCGAATGCTCAAGCTGCCCGAGGCGGTACGCCGGCGCTATGACCTGTCGAGCCTGAAAGCGGTGATCCACGCCGCCGCGCCGTGCCCGCCAGAAGTCAAGCGGCGCATGATCGAATGGCTGGGACCGGTGATCGAGGAATTCTATGGCGCCAGTGAAGGTGGTTTCATCCGGGTCTCCACCGCCCAATGGCTGGAGCGACCCGGCACGGTCGGGCAGGCAGTAAACGGATCGGTTCGGGTACTGGGTGATGACCACAAGGATCTTCCCCCAAGAGAAACGGGGCTGGTCTATTTCCGCCTTGATGTGCCCTTCGAATATCACAATGAAGCCAGGAAGACCCGGGAAGCCATTCTTGACGCAGACTGGTTCACCGCTGGAGACATAGGCTACCTTGACGAGGACGGGTTTCTCTTTCTCGTCGACCGCAAGAGCAACATGATCATTTCCGGTGGGGTGAACATTTACCCCCAAGAGGTTGAGAACGTCTTGACCATGCACGAGTTCATTGCCGATCTGGCGGTGATCGGCGTACCGAATGAAGAGTTTGGCGAAGAAGTGAAGGCCATCGTGGTTCTCGCCAAAGGGGTGGTTCCTGCGGACGACCTCGCAGACGTGCTGATCACATTCTGCCGCGAGCGCCTGGCTCATTTCAAGTGTCCTCGGTCGATCGAGTTTGTGACTGAAATCCCGAGATTGCCCAGTGGCAAGGTACGCAAGCACGAGTTGTCGAGCCGCTACGCCAATGAAAGTCGGCCCCTTCGAAACTGACCGAGCCGACGTGTATATGAAATGGGAAATTGGCGATGTACGACGTTATGGATGGGGTGAAGGTACTTGAGGTTGCGGAGCACACGTTCGTTCCGGCTGCGTCAATGATCCTTGCGGACTGGGGCGCCGATGTGATCAAGATCGAGCGCACCACCGGTGGTGGTGACCCCGGGCGGAATCTGGCGATCCCGAATTCAGGTCGTGACGGCCTCAACATGTTTTTCGAGGCTGGCAACCGCGGCAAGCGTTCGCTTGCCCTGGACCTGACGCAAGAAGCGGGCCGAGTGGTCTTGCATCGGCTCATTACTAGCGCGGATGTGTTCGTCACCAACCTCCGGGCAGATGCCCGGTCGAAGCTTGGCATCGATGCGGCGGAGGTCACCGCGATCAATCCACGGATTATCTATGCCCGTGGAACCGGTTACGGCTTGCGGGGCAGGATGGCAAACGATGGAGGCTTTGACTATCCATCGTCCTGGTGCCGGTCGGGCTCGGCCTACATGCAGACACCGGAGGGCGGTGAGCCACCGATGCAGCCTGGCTCTGTCGGCGATCTGGGCGGCGGCGCGACCTTGGCAGGCGCAATCTCTGCTGCTCTATTCCGTCGTGAACGCACGGGCCAAGGCGCGATCGTCGACAATGCGCTTTATCTCTTCGGCATCTATCTGATGTCGCAATCGATCGTTGCGGCAGGGATGGGGCTGGAACGAGGACCTCAGCCAAAGCATGCCGATGCCTTCAATGCGATCATGAACAACTACAAGACCCGTGATGGTCGCTGGATTTCACTTTGTCTGTTAATGGATCAATGGTGGCCCGATCTCGCTCGCCATCTTGACCGGCCCGAATGGTTGGAAGATGAACGATTCAAGGACCAGGCCGCCCGCTACGCCAATCGGCGGGCGCTAATTGTCGAACTGGACGGGATATTTGCATCCCAGGACTTTGCGTATTGGAAGGAAAAGCTTGCCTCACTCCAAGGGGTCTGGTCACCGATACAGTCGCCGGCAGAAGTGATCGCCGATGAGCAAGCGGTCGAAAACGGCTTCGTTGCGCGGATAGAGACTGACGACGGTCGCGCGTACATGGGCGGAGCGTCGCCCGCACAATTCGACGAGCGACCAATCGGCCCGCTCAAGGCTGCACCGGCCTATGGCGCGCACAGCGAGGCTATCCTCGCCGAAATTGGGCTTGGTGTCGATGACATCGCCGAACTTCGCCGCCTCGGGGTCATCAACTGATCCGCTGCAACAGAAGGGTGAGCAATGTTCGCAGCCGATCTTCTGGCGGGTAAAGTCGCTCTTGTCACGGGATCGACTGCAGGAATGGGCGCTCGCACTGCGGAGCTGTTGGCCCAGGCCGGTGCGGCGCGCGTCTTCATCAACGGACGATCGGCAGAAGCCGGGTGCGGCCATGATCGATGAACTGAGCAAGGCTTCGCCCGGCTGCCGCTTCGACTTCGTGGCCGCCGACTACAACACCACGCAGGGTGTAAATACACTGTTCGAGCGGACCGCTGCCGCGGGCGGGCTGGACATCTTCGTCCACACCTGCATGTCCGAAGGGGTTTCGCTCAAGCCATTTGTGCAGACAAATCGCGCAGACTGGGAAAAGTTTGCCCAAGGGTTGTTTTTCAGTCTGCTCGAGTGCTGTTCACGCGCGGCGCCACAGATGATCGGTCGTGGCGGCGGCGCAATCGTCTCCTTTGCTTCGGACGCAGCCAAGATAGCGACGCCCGGCGAAACGGTGAGCGGAGCCTGCTTGGCGGCCAACGTCATGTTCGTGCGCACCCTCGCGCTGGAGCTTGCCCGCAACCAGATCCGCGTCAACGCCGTCACCCCGTCAATCACTCGCGGGACCCGGACTTACGACCGCATGATGGCTGACGAGTTTACAAGAAAACTGTTCGCGAAGGCCGAGGGACGTGCCCGCCTTGGCGTGGCTTCGGCCGAAAATGTCGCTCCGACCGCAGTGTTTCTGGCGAGCTCTTTGGCATCGCATCTCACGGGACAGGTGATCAGCGTCAATGGCGGCATTTCGGCTGCGTAAATCCGGCGCAGTACGCGATGTCAAACTGACGATAATGTCAAGCAATGTCGCCTCTCGGGGCGGAAGGAGATCAAGCGTGGAAAAGATTGCAGATTTCAAGGGCCGCATGCTCAACCATGTCGAGGCGGTCTATCGTCCCGGCGAGCGTGAGCTGGCGATCGAAATGGCACAAGCGCTCGGCCTGACGGTGACCGATACCGGCTTCCGCAGCGCTGCGGGCAGCCCGACCTTCCTTGCGGTACATCCATGTTCCGACGACTGCGATCCTGCCAACAACGTCTTTTATGTTTCCGAAATGACCGAAGAGCATCAGGCGCTGGATAAACGGCTTGGCGAACTGCTTGGGAAGGATGTCGAGCTCGCCGCCATTGTAGGCGCATATACGCGCAAGGCGGTTGGTAATCCATCGGGCATACCGCACTTCGGAATTCGATATCGCTCGTTCGGCGAAGTGCAGGAGGTCGCAAAAGCGGTAGCCCGCCTTGCGTCGAAGCTTGCCGGTCGGTCGCTCAACTTCGATCTGTTCAAGCCCAAAGATGCAACCGAGCCGGCGGTGACCCAGAGCTTCCTGTACCAGGATGTGATTGTGGCCGGGCCATCCGCGCTTGGCCAACTGATCGAGCTACAGAGCCACCGCCCGCGGTAACTGCGCTAAGCTTTGCGGAAGTTTGGCAGGACCCACCCGTCGTTGATGGGAGTCCACTCCACCGTGACTTTCATCCCTATGTGCACCGCTTCGGCATCGCAGCCGGTCACGTTGGCGATCAGCCGCACGCCTGGCGCTCCGTCAAGTTCTACCACCACGGGAACGTAGACATACTCCTCGCCGTTGGCGGGGTTCCGGTTGCAGATCGCGAAGCTAAACACCTCGCCGGTTCCGGGCAGAGTGGGAAAATCGGCCTTGAAGCTCGAACACTCTGGGCAGACCGGGCTCGGCGGCATGCGGAAGTGGCCGCATTCGGCACATTGGCAAGCCGTCAGACGGTGGTCCTTGGCCGCTTGCCAAAATGGCTCCGTGGCGGGGTTTGTCGTGATGCTGATCTGCTCGCCGGGAAGCAGGCGTGCTGGGCCGTAGGTGATCTGACCGGTCATCTCAGGCACTCCTCAGGATAAGGCTGGAAACGGGGAGCGGGGCGGGGCCGCCGCTGACCAGAGCAAAGTTGCAATCGCGCACCTGGTTCACAGTCGTACCGCGCAGCTGCTCCACTGCCTCGGTGATGTGGGTCATGCCGATGATATAGGCCTCACTCAGATTGCCACCATGCGTGTTGACCGGGGTGCCGCCGTTGACGCCGCGGCCGGTCGCCGGATCAAAGCGCAGCTTCCCCGCCAAGGCGTAATCGCTGGCTTCGCCTCTTTCGCAGAAACCGTAGTCCTCCAGCTGCATCAGCACCATCGGGGTAAAGTGATCGTAGAGCAGCGCGACGTCCATGTCCTCGGCCGCGAGACCTGACTGTTCCCAGATCCGGCCAGCTGTGAAAGCATGGCCAGAGCTGGCAAAATAGGGGTCGGGCATCCCGTACCAAGTGAACGCACGGCCCCATTCACGCTGCGCGCCATGGGCGACGGCGTGGACATAGGCTGGCTTCTGGCGACAGTCGCGCGCACGATCCGCCGTGGTCGTGATGACAGCAACGGCACCGTCTGACTCGAGGCAGAAGTCAAGCCGACGCAGCGGATCGGCAAGAACGGGCGAGGCCATGTAGTCTTCGAGGGTAAGTTCCTTACGGCGGATTGCCTTGGGCCGGTTCATTGCGTGCAGCCGCGTCGCGATTGCCACCTCGCCGAAGGCTTCCTGGGTGGTGCCATAAAGATGCATGTGCCGCCGGGCCAGCACGCCGATGAGGTGCCCGGGACCAACCAGTCCGCTGGGCTGAAGAAAGCTGTTTTCGGGGTCCGGGCTCATCTTCCCAAAGACTGTGCCCAGCCGGGACTGGGGCAACTGCTGCAAGCCCATCACGGTTACGCAGTATTTGCAGTCTTCATTCATGAGCGCGGCGGTGGCCAGCCCGACAGCGCCTACCGAGCCGCCGCCGCCCGAGGTTACAGACGCGGTAAACGAGATGTGGGGCATGCCCAGCATTTCCATGAGCATGGCGGAGTCGAACTTGCCAGTATACCCCATGCCGGCGCCGGAATAATACGCGATCCCGTCAACCTGCTTGATCGAAATGCCTGCATCGTCACAAGCCTTGAGGATAGCCTCGGCAGCCATTTCATACACCGTGCGCGGATAGCTGTGTCCGCGCACGTAATAATCGGTCGCCCCGATTCCCACTATCGCGGTCTTGTCCTGATTGACCCAACTCATTACCTTTTCCTTCCACTTGCCGGGCGATATCCTCCGACGAGCATTCAGTGTTCGCCGTTCAGCCCTTTCACGGAAAACTGATCCCAATCTTTCCGAAGAATTCTCCGGATTCGAGCGTGCGCATCGCTCCGGCAAGCTCCCTCAGCGGATAGATCCGATCCACGACCGGGTGCATCCGGTGTGCCTCGATAGTGCGTAGCATGGCTTCAAAGGTGTCGCGGTTACCTGTCATCACGGGCACAATGCGGCGGGCGGCCTGAGACTGCCATGAGGGAACGCCGCCGAGCAAGCCAACCGCCGCAATCACCCCGTCCTCTTCCAAACCGGCGACGGCCTGTTCCAGACCCTGTTCACCAACGACGTCGATCAGCAGATCCCCGCCGCGACCGACGAGGTTACGAATAGCGCTGGCCCAGTCTGGCTCGCGTCGGTAGTTCACGCAGAAGTCGGCCCCAAGCGACCGTGCGCGCGCCAGCTTCTCGTCTGATGATGACGTGATTGCGACCCGCGCCCCGACTGCCTTGGCGAACTGAAGTGCGGCGATCGATACGCCGCCGGTGCCCTGAAGGATGACCAGGTCGCCAGCACCCACCCGTCGGGCGAGATGCAGTGCACTCCATGCCGTCACGCCGGCACAAGGCAGGGTCGCAGCCTCCAGATCGTTGATTGTGTCAGGGATGGCAACAAGGCTCTCCGCCGGGAACGCTGCAAACTCGGTGGCGGTGCCATCGACAGGACCACCAAGATGCGCATCGGTCAGCGTTTCAAATCCGCCGCTGATCCAGCCCAGGGCAAAGATCGGAGCGACGCGCATTCCTGTTACGACCCTGGAAACATCTGGAGCCACAGCAACAACTTCGCCGCAGCCGCATGACAGCGGAACGTAATCGCTGCGTTGCTCCATGCCCGGCAACCGGCCACGTAACGCCAGCAGGTCGCGATAGTTCAGGCTGGCGGCGCGAATCCGGACCAGTGCCTCGCCCGGTCCCGGCACAGGCACCGGAACTTGTTGGATCCGAATTCCCTCGATTCCCTGACCGGGCTGGGCAACGGCCTGCCACCCTGTCAGTCCGGAACTCATGCGTGTGCTTGCTTCTGGATTTGGCCGCCAACGACATCCTGGAAACGAGCGCCTTGGACGGCCAGTTCTTCGATCAGCCTGGCAGGCTCGAAAGCGTCTCCATGCTTGTCCGCCAGTGCGGCAAGCTTGTCGCGAACTTGAGCAATGCCCTGCAGGTCCGCCCAGAACATCGGACCGCCGCGATAGCGGGGCCAGCCATATCCGGCGAGCCAAACCACATCGATGTCGGAAGAGGACCGCGCGATGCCTTCTTCAAGAATACGCGCGCCCTCATTCACCATCGCGAGGAGTATGCGGTCAGCAATTTCCTGCTCGGCCACTTCACGACGAGCGATGCCCTGCCGCGCCGCAAAGCCCTCGACCACGTCCATGACCACTTGCGAAGGCACGGCCTTCCGGTTGTCATCGTAATCGTAGTATCCAGCGCCGGACTTCTGTCCGTGGCGGCCCATCTCGTTGAGGATCTCGCGCACTGTGGCCGAGCGGGACTGGGTCCGGTCCCAGCCGACATCAAGCCCGGCCAGATCGCGCATCTGGTATTGGCCCATCGGAAAGCCGAAGTCATACAGCACCTTGTCCACCGCCCATGGGGTGGCGCCGTCAAGTATGAGCTGATCGGCCTGAGCGCTGCGGGCAAAGAGCATGCGATTGCCGACGAAACCGAACCCGTTGCCGACCGTGACCCCCAACTTGCCGATCCGCTTGACCACTGCCATGGCCGCAGCCAGCACGGTCGGGGCGGTCTTACTGGTGCGAACCACCTCGACCAGCTTCATCACGTTTGCGGGCGAAAAGAAGTGCAGGCCGAGCACGTGATCCGGGCGGCTGGTGACGCTGCCAATGGCTTCGATGTCAAGGTAACTCGTGTTTGAGGCCAGGATCGCCCCAGGCTTGGCCACGGCGTCGAGCTTCCGGAAAACCTCGTGCTTTACCTCCATCAATTCGAAGACAGCTTCGATGATCAGGTCTGCCTGGCTTACAGCCGCAAAATCGAGAGCAGGGTTGATCAGAGCCATGCGGGCCTCAAGCTCGGCAGGCTTGAGCTTGCCTTTGCTGACGGCGCCTTCATAGTTGCGCCGGATCGCCTCGACCCCGCGGGTGAGCGCTGCTTCGTTCGTTTCCACGAGCGTGACGGGCATGCCGGCGGCGAGGAAGTTCATGGCGATGCCGCCGCCCATCGTGCCTGCGCCGATCACAGCTAATGACGCAACCGGGGGAATGGCCAGGTCGGGCGGCACGTCGCGCAGCTTTACCGCGTCCCGCTCGGCAAAGAAGACGTGACGCAGGGCAGCCGACTGACTGTCGGACACCAGCGAGTCGAACAGCGCGCGTTCCTGTTGCAGCGCCGCGTCAAAGGACGGCTCGGACACAGCGATCTCGATGCAGCGAATGTTGGCTTCCGGTGCCTTGAACCCGCGAAACTTCTTCTCATTGGCCTTGCGGAATTTCGCAAAGAGTTCCGGATCGGCCAGGGCCTCGTCGAGGCGGTCGCGCCGGTCGCGCACTTTCACCAGTGGCAGATTGTCGGCCACGATCCGGCGTGCAAAGGCGAGGGCATCTTCCCGCAGTCGGCCTTCCTCCGCCAAGGCATCGACAAGCCCGGTCGCGGCGGCCTCGGCGGCGCCAATCTGGCTCCCGCTCGTTACCATCTCAAGCGCCTTGGGCACACCGACCAGACGCGGCAGCCGTTGCGTCCCGCCTGCGCCTGGCAGGATCCCGAGATTGACCTCGGGCAAGCCAAATCGGGCCGACGGCACCGCCACCCTGTAGTGGGCGACCATGGCGAGTTCGAGGCCCCCGCCCAGCGCAGTCCCGTGAATGGCAGCGATGACAGGCTTGGTAGAATTCTCGATCACAAGCTGCAGCTGGCGCAGCGTCGGCTCGACCGCCGGCTTGCCCAGTTCTGTGATATCGGCCCCAGCAAAGAAGGTCCGTCCCCCGCAGAGCAAGACGATCGCATCCACGTTGGAATCTGCCTGCAACCGGGTTACGGCTTCGGCCAACCCCTGCCGAACGACCGCCGACAAGGCATTTACCGGCGGATGGTCGATCGCCATCACGGCGATCCGGTTATCGACCTCAAGAGTGGTGACTGCATTGATCTGGACGGTCATCTGATCTCTCAGTTCAATCCGCTTGGAAGTGCCGGGCGGGCGGGGTAGGGTGGGGCGACCACCGGAAGGTCTCGGCGGTCCATTCAGGCCCGCTTTACTTGGGTGGCATTCGGATGCCGCCGTCTATGCGGATCAGCTGTCCGTTGAAGTAGGAGTTGCGGATCAGCTCCAGAATGAGGCTGGCGAATTCTTCCGGCTTTCCCAGGCGCTTGGGGAAGGGAACCGACTTGCCCAGACCGTCAAACACGGCTTCGTTGTATTCGCGAACCTTGAGCATCGGGGGCGTGGCGAAAATTCCGGGGAGGACGGCATTGACGCGAATGCCAACGTCCATGAGATCACGCGCCATGGGCAAGACCATCGCATTTACCGCACCCTTGCCGCCGCCATAGGCGACTTGGCCAACCTGACCGTCCTGTGAAGCCGCCGACGACGTGAAGATCAGGCAGCCACGTTCGCCGTCTTCGTTCATGGCATCGGAATTGGCCATGCCCAGCGCCGCGATCGAGGCAATGCGATAGGTGGCTGTGAAGATCCCGTCGGCTGCCAGAGCGATTTGATCGGTCGGGGTACGCTTGTACCGGCTGTTGGCCTTGTCCCAGCTCAGCGTCTTGCCGCCGCCGGTGACCACAGCGCAATGAACCAGAACCCGTTCCTGGCCATGCGCCGCCCGTGCCTTGGCGAAACCGGCCTCCACACTCGCTTCGTCGAGAATGTTGACGTGACAGAAAACGCCGCCGATCTCTTGCGCGATTGCTTCTCCGGCTTCTTCACTGATGTCGAAGATCGCGACTTTGAACCCTGCCGCCGCCAGAGCCCGCGCGCTAGCGCAGCCCAGCCCGGAAGCGCCTCCCGTCACAATGGCGGACATTCCCTGTTCGATTTCCATTTTTCCTCCCCTTCGCCGCCGAATCGCACTCATTGAGCTGATTTGCCCTTGATTGACGGAGTCGTCAATTTTTAGCTTGTCGTTTCGCCGGGTTCCGCGCACCTTGGGAGAAAGAACGGACGAAGGAGCGGACTCGGATGACCTTTAAGATCGATTCATATCGCGTGGATGGTAAGGTGGCGATCGTCACCGGCGCCGGGGGGCGGGGCCGCAGCATCGGACGGGCCTATGCCATGGCGCTGGCGGAAGCTGGCGCCTCGGTCGTCGTGGCGGATCTGCGCGGTGAAGGCGCGGCTAGTGTTGCCGAGGAAATCTTGGCTGCGGGCGGCAAGGCCCATTCGGTGCAGGTGGATATCGCCGACGCGGTGTCGGTTGCTGCCATGGCGGACGATGCCAAGGCCAAGTTTGGCGGTGTGGACATTCTTGTCAACAACGCCGCCTTGATGACCGAATTGAGCTATGAACCGCTGTTGACCACGCCGCTTGATAAGTGGAACCGCACCCTTGATGTAAACCTTACCGGCGCGCTGAACTGCATTCAGGCGGTGGCGCCGATGATGATCGAGCGTGGCGGCGGAAAGATTGTCAATCAGAGCTCAGGGGGCGCCTACCCAGCCAAGACCCTCTACGGCATCGCCAAGCTGGCGCTGGTTGGCCTGACCACGGCCATGGCTTACGAGCTTGGCCCCAAGGGCATCAACGTCAACGCGATCGCCCCCGGCAACACCAATTCAGATGCCGGCGCATCGCTTACGCCGCCGGGCTCGCCTTTCCGCACGATGCTCGAGAACACCGTGGCCATGCGCGTTCAGGGCGAACCGGATGAACTGGTCGGCGCTCTCCTGCTCCTTTGCTCGTCGGCTGGGGATTGGATCACCGGTCAGACTTTGAAGGTCGATGGCGGCTGGATCGTGGCGCCGTAATGGCCAGTTAATTGCCGGAAAGCCTGGTAGGGCAGGAACGAGAGGAGCCGGGGAATGCCCCGGCTCCTTTTTATCTTACGTTATCCTTTTCTTGGAGGAACTCCGGGGCCCGGCTCCCCACCATCGATCGAAATTACCTGACCTGTGATCGAACGACCGCCCGTAGTCGCCAAGAAGACCATTCCTGCTGCAATCTCTTCGGGCTCTACGACCCGTTGCAAGGGAATATCGGCTATCAGCCTGTCGATGTAATCGGGATCTTCAGCCGTCCGCTGCGTCATTGCATCCGATCGCGTGAGGCCGGGGGATACCGCGTTGACGCGAACGTTGAAGGGGGCAAACTCCGACGCAAGCGAGCGGACGAGAAAGCCAAGGCCCGCCTTGGATACGCCATATGGCAAGACCCCATAGGAGGGGCGCACGCCACTGGCGGAAGTGGTGACGAGGATAACCCCATCACCGCGTGCTTTCATCGCGACTCCAGCATGGTTCATCAGCGCGGCGTTGTTCACGATGTTGACGTTGACGAGTCGAGCGAACTCGGCCGGATCGGTCCCCTGCAAGGGGCCGAAGGTCTGCGGCAGTGCCGCAGCGTTGCACACCAGCGTATCGACCTGGCCCAGAAGCTCTGCTGCCCGGTCATAAGCCTGAAGGGATTGCGGAATATCCGCCAGATCGGCCGTTATCCCGAAAGCGGCTTGGCGTCCTGCCGCAGCGTTGATTGTTACCGCCGCTTCGTCGACATCGTTCGCTGTGCGGCTGCTGATCACAATCGTTGCGCCGCAATCGACAAAGGCTTGGGCAATAGCCCGCCCGATCCCTTTGGTGGCCCCAGTGATGTAGGCTGTCTTTCCCGACAGATCGAACAGGGTACTTGTCATTTTTGTTCTCCAAACAGGCTGTTCCGCGTGGTGCCGGAGAGTATTCGGCCCAAGCTTCGTGGCGCACGATCAGGGTAAGGCGTCTGCCAGCACGAGTGCGTCAGCCAGTGAACGCGCAACATCATTGAGGTGCGTGCAGCCCAATGTACCCGCCAGCTCGTCCGTTACCGATGTTCTAAGTTCGTTGACCGGTTTGCCAATCAGGCGATTTAGGTTGAGCACGGCGCCAGGGCATTCTGCATAGGGCAGGACCAACGCCTCTGCACGGATGGCGGCCAGCGTGCCGCTTGTCGCGTCGATCTCGGCGAACAGCCGGTACTCGTGTACACCCCTGCGTCCGCCGGCGGGCAGCGAGCCGCTGTCCTGGAACCCAACGTCGGCCTTGAGTACTGCGCCATCGCGCCAAAGATCGAGCCGTCGCGCCCGCCGCATCTGCGGACCTTCGAAATCGGGAAGGTCATGCCAGGCCAAGGGATCGTCCGGATCTCCGAGATCGGCAACGGGCGCACTCGACTGGATGCCTGTATTGACCCCAAGGTCCGGACGGAGCGCGCTCGACCCAGAAGCGAAACCGGTGCAGATATTTACCATGGCGCCGCTCTTCGGCCCCGCGCTGCCGTCGGCTTGCTGCGGAGGCCAGTCCGGGATCCAGTTTGACCATGCCCACGGCGCGACGAGACTCGCGCCAGCGAAATCATCCAGAAGCTGGAACAGAACCGATCCGCGCAGGTCTCCCAGCGTTTCGTTAAGTTGCTGACGGCTGGACCTTCCGGCGCGCACACCTACCAGGTTCTGCGCGCGCTGGTCGAGCGGCATGGTCTCGATCGCCATGATCTGGCGGCTGACCGAGCATTGCAGATCAAAAGCTTGCGACGCTACGACTTGGCTTGTGCCGTCGGGATGGGTCAACATGTCTCGCCCCTTGCCCACCATGTTGAAGGGGGCGCCCACACCGAGCGGCCACTGCGAGTCGATGGTCGTAGTCCGACGGATGGATCCGGGCCGCCGTTTGACCGAGAGGCCGTCCGACTGCCGGGCGAGCGGAAACTGCGGTGGTCTGTTCACTGGTATGGCTTTCCAAGGTTAGTTGGCAGAGCGGGCAGCGAGACCGGCGACTAGCGCCGCTGCTACCCGGCCTTTTCCATCCTTCTTTGTGGAGCGCGGCTAGGCTGCCTTCGTTAGGATCGGGCAGGGCGCAAGGCCAGGTCTTGCGACCTCGCCGCCCGGTCAATCGGCCAGTTCGGGAACTCGCGCGGTGGCGGGCGCCTTTTTGCCGCCCCGCACCAGTCGTCCAGGCAGGACACCTGTGGACTTGCCTTCACGATAGGTGATCTCTCCGCTGACTACAGTCGCCACGTAGCCTTCCGAGCCTTGGGTCAGGCGCTTGCCGCCTGCCGGGAGATCGGCCTTAACCAATGGGCGATGCAATCTGATCCGGTCCATGTCGATTACGTTCAGGTCAGCCTTGTAGCCAGGAGCAAGCACGCCCCGGTCATTCAGACCTACCGATTGCGCGGCAAGGCTGGTGAGTGACTGGATTACCTTTGGCAGGGTGATGCCCTGCTTTCCGACGCGCTGAGCAAGCGTATAGGTTGTAAACGCGGCATCACAGATCATGCCATAATGTGCGCCGCCGTCGCCTAGCGCCGGGATCGTCAGCGGCTCGCCAAAGAAGTCGGCGGTGTTATCGAGATAGGTGTTCAGATCGGTGGAATAACGGCAGAGAATGGCGTGACCATCGTCCTCGAGGAGGGCGTCGTAGAGCACCTCAACAAGGGGTCTGCCTTCCCTTTCGGCCCGGAGGTTAAGGTTGTCCTTGTCCCCGAAGTGATAATTCGCGGACTCGTCCATGTAAAAGATCGTGCCCTTCAATTGAACCGTTTCGACAAAGCCGGGATTGGGGTCTTCAGGGCTTTCCGAGAGGATTCTGGCGCGAAGTGCGGGGTCCTTCATCTTCGCCACACGCTCGGCAAGGGGAAGGTTGGCAAGTGGCCTGTAACTGGGGTTGAGGCAGAACGGGTGGAAGCTGAGGTCGAGGCCGAACAGCATCCCGATCGGACGGGTCATGAACTGGCCACGAATATCCAGTCCCTTCGCAACGAGGGCCCGCACTTCATCGACGTATTTCTGCCAATTATCGCCGTAGGCGATCAGGCTGTAGTTGATCGGTCGCCCCGAAGCCTCAGCGATGTCGCGGAACATGGCGACTTCGTCCGCGGGGTCACCGTGCAGGTACGGGATCATCTGGAAAACACCGGCGCCGGCATCGGTCAATCCGCGAGAAAGTTCAAGCAACTCACGTTCATGAACGCCGACCGATGGAGCGAGTTGGCCGCTGCGGAACCGGTGGAACAGGTTGCGCGAAGTGGACACACCCAGTGCACCGGCGCGAATGGCCTCGGTCACCAGCGCGCGCATCCTTGCCAGATCTTCGTCGGTTGCCGGTTCGATGTTTGCGCCGCGCTCACCCATCACGAAGACGCGAAGAGGGCTGTGCGGAATCTGGGTTGCGAAATCGATGTCTGCGTGACGCTTATCCAGCGCTTCGAGATACTCCGGGAAAGTTTCCCAGTCCCATGGCACGCCTTCCGCCATGACGACCTCGGGAACGTCCTCGACGCCCTCCATAAGCTTGATCACCAGTTCATGATCCGTGCTGCGGGCGGGCGCAAAGCCGACTCCGCAGTTGCCCATCACGACTGTTGTGACACCGTGGTTGGATGACGGAGACAGGGTATTTTCCCATGTAATCTGGCCATCGTAGTGCGTGTGTACATCAACGAAACCGGGGGTTACGAAGGCGCCGCGGGCATCGATCTCTTCCCGACCACTGCCAGTCACCTGGCCCACTTCGGCGATCACTCCGTTGGCAATTGCCACGTCGGCGACGAACGGTTCTCCACCGCGCCCGTCAACCACGCTGCCACCGCGGATTACGAGGTCAAAATCGGGCATCTTACTCTCCTCGTTGAAACATGCGCCCCGAGCGGATTTTTCGCCGTACGGGCTTGAGACCTTCAAGGTCAGCGACATAGATCTGTCGCGTGCTGCACCGCCAAAATCAGACCGGAAGTTGCTTGACACTATCGTCAATACACTGGAATGACAGGGGTGGCAAGCAGGGGAGAGGCGCCGGTGAGCACACGCTTGAATGAGACGCTTGAGGCCGACTATGTCATCATTGGCGCTGGATCGGCAGGCTGCGTTCTGGCCAATCGGTTGAGTGCCGACCCGAGCGTGCGCGTCATACTCCTTGAAGCCGGCGGCGATGACCGGCTCCTGTCGGCGCCGCGCAATCTCAAAGCTCGCCTGATGATTGGCATCCCCGCCGGGTTCAGCCGAATCTCGAACGATCCTTCGCTCAATTGGAGTTACCGGAGCGAGCCGGATCCTTACGCTGCCAACCGGCAGTTTTTCCTGTCACGCGGTAAGGTGTTGGGCGGATCATCAGCGATTAACGGAATGATCTACGTGCGCGGCCTGCCGCAGGATTATGAGCACTGGCGCCAGCTTGGCTGCGACGGATGGTCGTGGGGCGATGTGCTGCCGTACTTCCGCGCGTCGGAGCGGTACGCCAAAGGTGCGAACGAGTGGCGCGGGGGTGACGGGCCGCTTGCGGTCGGTGAGCAGAAGTTTCATCATCCGATGACGGAGCGACTGCGCAAGGCATTCATCGAAGCGGGAATTCCCCCCACGGAGGACCTCAGCACGGGCGATCACGAGGGTGTCGCCTACGTTCAGGGCGCGATCAAGAATGGCCGCCGGCAATCGGGCGCTGTCGCTTATCTGCATCCCGTGCGGCACCGACCGAACTTGCGCATCATGACAAATGTGCTCACCCGCCGGGTCCGTATAGAAGATCGCGAGGCCACCGGTGTCGAGGTGGAGCAGGACGGCATCGTTGGCTTTATCCGTGCACGAGCCGAAGTCATACTTGCGGCAGGAGCCTTCAATAGCCCGCAATTGCTGCAACTGTCGGGGATCGGCAATCCCGACCTGCTTCGCGAACGGGGCGTTCCGGTCGTTCACGCCTCGCCCGACGTCGGCGAGAACCTGCAAGACCACTACATCGTCCAGCTTCGGGCCACGCTCAAGCCGGGATCGCCGAGCCTTAACGCCCGTTCGCGAGGCCTTGGACTGGTCAGCTCTGTGCTGCAGTATGGATTGAGGCGGCAGGGCTTGTTGTCCAGCGCGGCAGCACACTTGACAGCAATCGCACGCAGCAGCCCGGCGCTCGACATGGCTGACTATCAGTTCTTCAGCAGCCCGGCGAGCACTGACGTCGTACGAACCGCGGAAGCCGGACACACGATTCTTGACCGTGAACCAGGCGTTACCATCGGCGGGCATCCGGCTCGTCCGAGGTCCCTGGGCCATGTAAGGATACGATCAGCACATCCGCAGGAACATCCTGCGATAACAACCAATTACCTGTCCGATTCCTATGATCAGCAGACGACCATTGCCGGTGTCCGGCTGGCCCGCCGCATCCTCGCCCAGCCAGCCATCGCCGACGTCATCGTGCAACCCACCCGTCCCCCGTTCGATTTGATGAGCGATGACGAAATCCTCGACCATGCGCGCGAGACCGGTGGCTCGATCTATCATTACGTCGGCACGTGTCGCATGGGCGGCGAGGGGGCGGTAGTATCGCCTCGCCTCAAGGTGCATGGGGTGGGGCGCCTTAGGGTGGCCGATGCTTCGGTCATGCCGCGCATCGTGTCTGGGAACACCAATGGCGCCGTTATCATGATTGCGGAAAAGGCCTCGGCCATGATTCTGGCCGAACGCTGCGGCAAGTAAGCACCTGTTGGATCGTCCAGACGCAGGGAAGGTCTTGTCATCATATCTAGAGACATCGTGCTGGTTCATGGCGGCGGCCAAGGGAGTTGGATCTGGGACGAGATGGTTGCCGCGATCCGGCTCGTTGCGTCGGACGAAGTCGGTCGCGTGATCGCGCTCGACGTTCCAGGATGCGGGGCAAAACGCGAGCGCGACACCTCTGGGCTGAGCACGCCGGAGGTGATCGCCGAGCTGATCGCCGAACTCGAGGCGATGAATGTTCAGGATTCCCTGCTGGTCGGCCACTCCATGGCGGGAACCCTGCTGCCCGGCATGATCGCCGCTGCGCCCGGCCGTTTTGCCCGAGCGGTCTACTTCACTTGCGCTGCTCCGGCACAAGGACAGACCATCAGCCAAATGATGGGGAACCGACGGCAAGGGGACGACGAGGCGGCGGTGGGCTGGCCGGTGGATCCGGCCTCGACCACGCCGACCGAGCTGTTCCGGGCAGCATTCTGCAATGACATGGACTCTGAAACCTCCGACCGCTTCCTGGCCCGGCTGTTTCAGGATAACTGGCCCGCAGCCTGCGGCGATAGCTGGGCGCAGTGGGAATATGATGCCGCCCGCTCAATCCCGGCGACCTATGTGATTGCGCTGACTGACCGCATCCTCACCGTGCCATGGCAGCGCCGTTTCGCCGAGCGGTTGCATGCAGAACGCATCCGGTACCTCGATTCAGGCCACCAAGGGATGAATACCTGCCCGTTTTCCTTGGCAGAGATCCTGATCGCAGAAGCACGGCACGGCTGATGAATGCGGCTTTTGGAGAAGGCGGCTGCAAATACTGCGTCGCCCTCTCTCCTATCAGGCCGGGAAAAGTGTCTTGACGTTGCGCCGCAGCAATTTGCCCATTTCGTTGTATGGCAGGGTGTCGACGAACTGCAGGTGCTCCGGCACACGCGAGGAGCGCAGCTTGCGTCGCACCAGGTCGCGCAATGCGTCAGGATCGACGTTCGAGCCAGCGGTGCGAACAACCGCAGCAGCGACGGTCTCGCCCCATTCGACCGATGGCACCCCGACCACGGCGACATCGGCCACGCCCTCGACTTCGCGCAACACCGCTTCGATCTCGCCGGGCGAAATGTTCTCGCCGCCCCGCACGATCACATCATCGATCCGGCCGGCGAGAAACAGAAATCCTTCATCGTCGAGGAAACCGGAATCTCGGGTAGGGAACCAGCCTTCCTCGTCGGTAAGCTTGCGTCCCTGGTACTCGCCGGAAACCTGCGGGCCGCGTACGAAGACCTCGCCAAGCTCATTGGGCCCGACGACGCGCCCATCCTCGTCGCGAATCTCGACTTCGACCGTCGGCAGCGGCTTCCCAACCGAATCAAGACGACGGGACACCAACGGATCGGGGTGACCATGTGCGGTGCGGTGATCCTCCGGTCCCAGCAATGCGATTGTCGAACTTGTCTCCGTAAGGCCGTAAGCATTGGTGAACGCGACATGCGGGAAGAGGTCCAGCGCACGCTGGACGACCGGCAAGGGCATTTTGCCGCCGCCGAAAGCGAGAGAGCGCAGAGCCCCGAACTGCGGCGGCTGGCCGGTCTCATCGATGTGCGCGATAATGCGGGTGAGCATCGTGGGCACAACAAAGGCGCTCGTCACGCTCTGCTCGGCGCAGCGCTGAATCCATTCCGCCGGGCTGAACTGGGGGAGCTGTACGATCCGCCGCATGGCATAGATCGAGCTGAGAACCGCCGACATCCCGGCGACGTGATATGGCGGGACAGACACGAGGGTTGCTTCGTCTTCTTCGGCCGAGCAGAACTCTACCGTTCCAAGAATATAGCCCAGCATGTTTTGATTGCGCAGCAAGGCAGCCTTGGGTTCGCCGGTCGTGCCGCTGGTGAAGAGCTGCACGGCAATCCCCTCTTCGTCCTGGGGCGCTTCCCAGTCGCGTGGCTCGTCCGTGATTACGTTCGCGAGAAAGGCAGTCGCAGATTGGAGCACGCGGGTCGCACCATCGGGGATCGTGGCCAGCTTGTCCTGATCGGCAATAAGGAAGACGGGCTTGAGCCGTTCGATCAATCGATTCGTTTCCGCTGTCGTCAGGCGGTAGTTGAGCGGGGCGAACGGCTTCCCGGCCAGCGCGGCCCCGAAGAGGGCGATCACAGTCGCCGGACTGCTTTCGCCCAGATAGCCCACGTAATCGGCCCCGCTTGCAGCAATTTGCGCAGCAGCCGCCTGAGCCGAGGCATAAAGCCGACCGTAGCTGTAGTGGTCAGAGCCATTGGTAAGGGCGATCCGATCCGGAAAGGTGTCGGCTGCCATTTGTAGGACCAGTGAAATATTCATGTCGTCACGCCAGTTTGTCGAGAAACAGGTGCCGGAAGCGGGTCACAGGAACCCCCGGCAAGCTTGGATGATTTTGACGTCCCGCTGGGGCAAGGATCGTCAGGCGCTTGGCAAGTTGAGAATCGCTTCCTCGTCCATTCCCGAAATCCTCAATTCTCATCGGACCAAAAAGTGGGGCGAGCGGCCAGCTCCATTCCGGCGAACGGCTTGATCGCGCCTTTTGGCATTGCCCAACCCCTATCCGTCATCGCGCCTTACTTCATGGCTTGCACAGGTGAAGGAAAGCGTCATATCGGTATTTGACACAACTGTCATGTCCTATTGTCTAGTGAGAGGCCACTTATGCCAACCCCGGTCATCGTCAGCGCAGTGCGCACCGCCGTCGCGACAGCCCGCAAGGGAACGCTTGCCAACACCAGCGCTGAACAGCTCGCCGCAACGGTGCTTGCGGCGGCCATCGATCGTGCCGGGATTTCGCCGGATCTTGTCGACGACGTCATCTTTGCCGAATCTCTTTACGGTGGCGGGGCTGTCGCGCGGCATGCGGCTGTCGAACTAGGAATTTTCCAGACCGGCGGAATGGCGATCAACCGCCATTGCGCCGGCAGTCTGACTGCTGTCGGCCTGGCGGCGGCGCAGGTACTGAGCGGGATGGAACGGATCATCGTGGCGGGTGGCGTACAGTCGATGTCGACGGCGCCGATCATGCGCCGGCGGATTCCGGGGACCGAGGAGTTTCAGGAATTCTGGATGCCGCCGACCCATCCGGCCACGGAAGACGCGCCCAATGTCGACATGTCGATCACGGTCGGCTGGAACACTGCCAAAGCGGCCGGGCTGACGCGAGAGGACATGGATGCCTGGGCGCTGCGTTCCCACCAGCGGGCGATCGCAGCGATCGACGCAGGTCACTTCAATGACGAGATTGTCCCGGTCGATGCGCTGCAAATGGACGGCTCCACGGTTCGGTTCGAAGTCGACGAGCACCCCCGTCGCGACAGTTCCGCCGAACGGTTGGCGAGCCTGAAGGTGATCCACCCCGAGATTGAGGGCTTCTCGATTACGGCCGGCAATTCCAGCGGTGTGAACGATGCAGCCTCGGCCTTGACCGTCACGCGCTCGGACATCGCCGAAGGAATGGGCCTCTCGCCGCTTGCCAAGGTCATCGGCTGGACGGCACGCGGTGCCGCACCCCGTGACACAGGTCTCGCGGCGATCGAGACGATCCGCAAGTTGCTGGACCGGACTGACCGCAAGGTTTCAGACATTGCGGTGTGGGAAATCAACGAGGCTTTTGCTGCGGTCCCGCTTGCAGCATGTCGTATGCTCGACATTGAAGAGGAGCGGGTCAATGTCTCGGGAAGCGGCTGTTCGATCGGCCATCCCGTCGCCGCGTCTGGCGGGCGCATGCTCGCCACTCTGATCAATGATCTCAAGCGCCGTGGCGGCGGCCTTGGAGTTGCAGCGATGTGCGCCGGAGGCGGCCAAGGCGGTGCTGTGCTGATCGAGGTGTAACCCTCGCTTCCGGGCGTCCTGCATCATGGCGCCCGGGAGAATGCCTCAAGCACGGGCGCGATCCGGCGTTCCACTTCTCCCCGGCGTTTTGCGTGAGTCACCACGTGAAGATGATTGTGACGGATCGCCTCGACTACGAGGTCGCCGACAATTTCGGGGGCCATCGGCTCAGGTGATGCGGCAGTTATGGCTGTCCCGATCGCTGAAGACATGTGCACTCCAGCCAGCTCGCTGCTTTCCGCGATGCGCGTGTTGATCCGTCCTGGGCAAAGCACTGAAACGCCGACACCTGCAGGAGCGAGTTCTGCTGCCAGAACTTCGCTTAGGCCCACAACGCCGAACATTGCTGCCGTGTAGGCACCCAATCGCGCGCCAGACGTCAGCCCGGCCATCGAGGCTGTGTTGACCACATGGCCACGACCGCGGGCACGCAGTCCGGGTACGAATTCGCGAATACCGTTGTATGTGCCAGTCAACTTGATCTCGACTACGCGATCGAAATGCTCCGGTGACATCTCGTCCAGCGCAGTGAAATCAGGGCCGATACCCGCATTATTGACCAGAATGTCGACCTCTCCCAGTTCCCTTTCAACGTGCGTGCGCGCAGCATGCCAGCCTGTTCGATCAACCACGTCCAAGGGAATGCCGATTGCGGCCTCGCCAAGTCCCTCAACGGCTTGCGTCAACCATTCGGAATTCAGGTCTGCCAACGCGACCCTGGCACCTTCGCGAACCAGAGATCGGGCGATAGCAAGACCGATTCCGCTCGCGCCTCCGGTGATGAATGCGATGGCACCTGAGAACTGAAAAGGCGTCTGCTCGTTCATCTATCCTGCTCCCTGGGACAGGACCTGTCGTTTGCCCCGTGCCGTGTCCACCGTCCAAGACCTTTGCGGTCGTCAAATGTTCTTGCTCAATCATCGATTCCGTCGATCAGACCCCACTGCAGGGCGGTACGGGCGCTGATCCTCGCACCTGTGAGCATCATCCAAGCCGCACCCTGACGACCGATCCGGCGGGTGACGCTGACACAGCCGCCCGCTCCCGGGATCAGGCCCATCCCGGTCTCGGGCAGGCGCAGGAACGTCGACGGCGTAGCGGTGACCCTACCGCCAAAAGCCGCAATCTCCACGCCTGCGCCCACGCAGGCGCCATGCAGGTGGAAGTGGTATTTTGCGCCATGCGCAGCAAGCATGCGGGCAGGCAGCCGCTCGGTCCGGATGAAGTGGCCAGAAATTCCGCTGGAAACCTTTCCGAACTCGCTCAGCGCTCCTCCTATGCTGAAGCTATCGCCGTTGCCGCGAACATGAATCCGTTCGATCCCTTCATCGAGCGCGCCGACGGTGAATGCTTCGAACAATGCATCGCGCATCTCGACGTCGATCTCGTTGCGCGCAGCGGGCCGGTTCAACACAATATCCATTTCCGCTCCCCTGCGACTTAGCAATACGGGGGGGGCTGGCTGCGGGGAAGCCACAGCGGTCGCGGCTCCACCCGGCGAAGCTTTGACTTGGCGGGTCTCCAGCCAACGATGGAATTCCTCGCCCTGCTGGAGTGCCGCAAAGGCAAGCGATTCGACAACGAGGCCTGCCGACAGTGGCAGGCCTTCGATCACGCGCAAGGCTTGGACGAGAACAGTGGTGGAGACAGGGTTACGAGCCACAACCGCTGCTATGCGGTCGAGGTCTTGCGGGTTTGAGACCGACAAATCGAACCCCCGCAATCGCATGGGAGTAGAGGTCAGGGCGAGCGACGGGCAAGGCAAGGCCAGCAACCACGCTTCGGCTGCCTGCGCCGCAGATTCGGGATTTCCGGCAAAGTTCGTGAAGTCGACGGTGAGAAGGGTGCCAGGAGCAATCCCCAGTGCCAATGGATCCATACGGACGAGAGGGCCGGAGAGGTCTTCGGGAGCCAATTCCATGTTTTCCATCCTGCCATGGTCCGTTGATTGACGCCACCCAGACATCACCTGACTTGACGGTCTAGTCAAATTTGTTATCGCAGAGACCACAAGTCGTGGGTCCTGGGCCAAGCCCGTTGATCGCAGCGATCGTGACCCAGCAGCGGGAGCATGGAATGACCAGTGTTGGCAGCTATACGGTAGATGATGGTATCGGGATAATCACTATCGATTCCCCGCCGGTCAATGCGCTCAGCCACCGTGTGCGTGTCGCACTGGACGATGGTTTCCGGCTTTTTGCCAATGATCCCGACGTGCACGGCATCGTGCTGATCTGTGCCGGGCGGACATTCATTGCCGGCGCTGACATCACGGAACTCGGCAAGCCCATTCTCGAGCCGACCCTTCGCGAGGTCGTCGATCTGATCGAACAGGGGGCGAAGCCGGTGGTTGCTGCCATCCATGGCACGGCGCTCGGCGGCGGCTATGAGATGGCCCTGATCTGCCACTATCGCGTTGCTGTTCCCAGCGCGCAGGTCGGCCTGCCGGAAGTGAAGCTCGGGCTTCTTCCCGGGGGTGGCGGCACGCAGCGGCTGCCGAGGCTGGTGGGGCCGGAGATCGCCCTGGATGTGATCATCAAAGGCGATCCTGTGCCTGCACCCGAGGCACTGCGGTTGGGCATGATCGACGCCCTGGCGGAAGAAGGCCAGTTGCTGGAGGGTGCGCTAGTATTCATCCGGAAAGTGATCGCAGAAGGGCAGCCTTTGCAGCGGGTGCGTGACCGCACGGACAAGACGGGTCCGTACCGCGGCAACAGCAACCTGTTCGACCAGTTCCGCAGCAAGAATGCCCACGCAATGCGAGGCTTTCTTGCGCCGGAGAACAACATCAAGGCCATCGAAGCGGCGGTTGAGTTGCCGTTCGACGAAGGTATCCGGCGCGAGCACGAACTGTTCACCGAATTGCTCCAGTCCCCACAGTCCGCCGCGCAGCGCTACTATTTCTTTGCCGAGCGGGAAGCGGCAAAGGTTGCCGATATTCCGGCAAGCACTCCGGTGCGTCCGGTCAAAACGGTTGGCATCGTGGGTGCTGGCACGATGGGCAGTGGCATTGCGATGTGCTTCCTCAATGCCGGCATCCCCGTCACGCTCGTCGACATGTCGGCGGAGAATCTGGGGAGGGGACTGGCGACAATCCGTCGAACCTACGAATCCAGCGTGGCACGTGGCAAGCTATCCCGAGACAAGGCTGATCAGCGCTTGGCTCTCGTGACCGGAGCGGTCGGACTGGATGAATTGCGGACCGCCGATCTGGTGATCGAGGCCGTGTTCGAGCAAATGGAATTGAAGCGCGAGATATTTGCCAAACTCGATGAGATCGTCCGTCCTGAAGCCATTCTCGCCACTAACACGTCGTTCCTGTCGATTGACGAGATTGCCTCTGCCACCAGCCGGCCGGAGCGGGTTCTTGGGCTGCACTTCTTCTCACCCGCGAACGTCATGCGCCTGCTTGAGGTAGTCCGAGGCGCCGCGACTGATTTGGATGTCGTCGCGACTGGGATGAAGTTGGCCAAGACGCTCCGCAAGGTGCCCGTGCTTTCGCGGGTTGGCCCCGGCTTCATTGCCAACCGCGTCATGGCGCCACGCAGCCGCCAGGCCGAGACGCTTCTGCTCGCGGGAGCAACCCCGGCGCAGGTGGATTCGGCATTGTACGATTTCGGTTTTCCCATGGGTCCATTCCAGATGCTCGATCTGGCTGGTCTGGATGTGACCGGACGCGGCGGCGCAGAGCGAACGCTACGCGGCGATTTCGTGTCCCGCGGTCGCCTTGGCCAGAAGCAGAACGGCGGATTTTACGATTATGACGCCGATCGCAAGCCTTCGGCATCGGCAGAAGCAGCCCAGATCATTGCGGAGTACGCGCGTTTGCGCGGTGTTCCGCAAACGGGCGCCGGCTCTTCGGAAGAGATCGTCGCCGATCTGCTCTATCCTGTCGTCAACGAAGGCGCGAAACTTCTCGAGGAAGGCATTGCCGCGCGAGCATCCGATATCGATGTTGCCTGCATCCTCGGATATGGTTGGCCGGTCTACACCGGCGGCCCGATGTTCTGGGGTGATACGGTTGGTCTCGACAAGATCGTAGGCCGATTGCAGGAACTCGCCGAGGTCCATGGCCCTGACTTCGCGCCTGCCAAACTGTTGCTCGACAAGGTGGCCTCAGGTGGATCCTTTACCCGCTGATCGTAGTCGCCCGTTTTGATGCACCTGACACTGAATGGCCCATTTTTGGAGGAATTAGTATGGCCGAGGCCTACATCATCGACGCAGTGCGGACGCCTCGCGGCATTGGAAAGGTGGGCAAGGGCAAGCTTGCCCACCTGCACCCCCAGTACCTTGCTGCAACCGTGATGAAAGCGCTGAAGGACCGGAACAACCTCAAGACCGAAGAGGTTGATGACGTCATCTGGTCGGTCTGCACGCAGGTGCGCACGCAAGGCAGCGACCTGGGCCGCATGGCAGCGCTGGACGCCGGTTACGATGTGCGTGCCTCCGGCGTGACGCTCAACCGGTTCTGCGGAGGCGGGATCACTGCAGTCAATCTGGCGGCCGCCCAGATCATGGCCGGCATGGAGGACTGCATCGTCGCCGGTGGGACCGAGATGATGTCGTTCACCAACACCCAGGCGCGCGAGGAACAGGCCGCCGGGTTCGAGCCCTTGGGTATTGGCGCGGGCAATGCCCGACTCCAGGCCGTGCACCCGCAATCGAACCAAGGGGTTGCGGCCGATGCCATCGCCACAATCGAAGGCTTCACGCGCGAGGAGCTCGACCGGGCAGGGGTGATAAGCCAGGAAAGGGCGGCGATCGCCATAGCAGAAGGGCGGTTTGCACGGTCGATAGTGCCGGTCGTCGACGATGACGGGCAAGTCGTTCTGGACAAGGACGAATATCCTCGACCGGGCACCACCCTGGAAGATCTTGGAGCACTCAAGCCTGCCTTCTCCGCAGTGATCGACCAACCGATGAACAAGAGCGGGGAAACCTTCCGCCAAGCTATCAACCGCCGCTATCCGGACGTGGACATCCAGAACTTCCATCACGCGGGCAACTCCTCAGGCGTGGTTGACGGTGCGGCAGGAGTGCTGCTCGCATCCAGGGACTACGCCGACAAAATGGGTTGGCAACCGCGCGCGCGGATCGTCGCTACCGCCAATGTGGGGGATGACCCGACGTTAATGCTCAACGCCCCTGTCGCGGCGGCACGCAAGGTGCTGGCGCGAGCCGGGCTGACGGTGGATGATATCGACCTTTTCGAGATCAACGAGGCATTTGCGGTAGTGTCCGAAAAGTTCATTCGTGACCTCGGCCTTGACCGCGAAAAGGTCAACGTCAACGGCGGTGCCATTGCCTTGGGGCACCCGATCGGCGCCACCGGTGCGATACTGATCGGCACCATTCTCGATGAACTGGAACGGACCGGCAAACAGCGGGGGCTGGTCACGATGTGCGCTGCAGGCGGAATGGCCCCGGCCATCATCATCGAGCGCTGCTAACTTCCATCCCAGTGGGCGGATCCGGTCAGGCGTTGGTCATGCGGCCTTTCCACCTGACTGGTCCCGGAAGTAGCGCATCTTGTGCCGCAGCCAGCCTTCGACCTATGAAATTCGGCGGGTCAGACCGGACAGCAGGCGTTCGTCAGATTGCGAGAGTCGCTTCGATCATGATCGCGAGATTGCGCAGGACATCGCCTCGTTCATAGGGCGTGACGGTCAGCCACCAGTGGTACCAGAAACGGTCCAGCATGGATCGCAAAGCGAGGCTGCGGATCAGCAGGTCAGACTGGGTGCCCTTCGCGCCGAGCAGCCGGAGCGAATCAGCCAGGATGCGTGAAGACCTCTGGGTGCCTTCCATGCCGAGCTTTCGCAATTCCGGATCTTTGAGCGCTGCTTGTTGCCACGTCAGAATGTAACCGCCGTCACGCTCCAGAAAGCCGAAGTATTCACCGATCCACGCCTCGATCCCTGGGCGCAGATTCCCTCGGTCAATCTCGCCCAACTGCTTGAAGATCGCGCAACTGGTATCGCGGGCGTCCGCGCCCGCCACGATCATGATTTCGGTCTTGGAAGAGAAGTAGGTATAGAACGAGGCCCGCGAGACTGCAGCGGCATCCGCGATGTTGTCGATCGTGGTGGCGGCATAGCCGTATTCCAGAAACAGCGCCTTGGCCGTGTTGACGAGCAACTCCTTGGTCTGGAGGGCCCGCTTGCGAAGCGGCACGTGGGATGACCGATGGTTGGGGAGCTTGCGCTTACCTCGTTCCGACGTGCTTGAAGTCGGCTTCGGATTTTCGGTCGCACCGATCACGGATTCCTGGTGGGCGGTGTCGAGCAATTTTTTGGCCATAATGGCTAGGCATTGGCAGGGTGGTCGGACGGTGACAAGATCATAGTTGGCCGGAGACTGTTCCAGTTGCTCGCCGCGTCCTGCATTAGCGGATTGACGAAGGTGTCAAAAAGTGTTTGGAGGGGTGGCATTCGGGAGATAGCCATGGATTTCAATCGCTACAAGCATGTGCGTTTTGAGCGGCGCGGGCGCGTCATCGTCGTTGCGCTGTCTCGGCCGGACCAGATGAACGCCGTGTCGGGCGATATGCACCGGGAACTCGCCCCACTGTTTGCCGATCTCGCGCATGATCCCGATTCGGACGTCATTGTGCTGACCGGCGACGGACGGGCCTTCAGCGCTGGCGGCGACTTCGATTTGCTGCTCCAGCAGAATGAGGATCCGTCGATGTTGCCGGCCGCGGTGGCGGAGGCCAAGCAGGTCGTGTTCAGCATGCTTGAGTGCAACAAGCCGATTGTCGGCCGGATTAATGGCGATGCCGTCGGGCTTGGATGTACCTTGGCGCTGCTATGCGACGTCATCGTGGCTACGGAAACGGCGCGATTCGGTGATCCGCACGTCAAGGTAGGGCTTACTGCGGGCGATGGCGGTGGTATCATCTGGCCGCAACTGGTTGGGTTCGCCCGTGCCAAGCAGTATCTGCTCACTGGAGATCTGCTGGATGCGCGTGAGGCCGAGCGGATCGGGTTGATCAATTTCGCGGTCCCAGCTGACGAGCTTGACGAGGTGGCTTTCCGTTGGGCCGATCGTCTTGCCCGCTCGCCGCAGCTGGCCCTGCGGACGACCAAGACTATCATCAACATGGAACTCAAGCGAATTGCCCACGCTCAGATGGATGCGGGCATGGCTTATGAGGCGATGACCATGGGCAGCGCAGACCTGCGCGAGGCGATCGACGCAATAAAGTCTCGCCGAAAGCCGAACTTCACAGGGCGGTGAACTGATGGGAATAGCTCAAAGGATCGCGGCAACAGGCATGACCGCCGAAGATCCGGAACTGATCGAGGCAGTACGCGACAGTGTACGTGCGTTTGCCAGAACGAGACCGGCACATGACAGTGCAGTAGATCGAGCCGAGGAGTGGCGGCAGATAGCTGAAGCCGGCTGGCTGGGGTTGCTGGCCGACGAAGCGGTCGGCGGATCAGCCCTTTCGGTCGAAATCATGGCTGCACTGCACGAAGAACTGGGTCGCGGCGGGGTGACGCGGCCCTACTCGGCTGTGGCGACCTTGTCCCTGATTGCGCTGGATCAGTGCGCCGAAGGAACATTGCGCGATGCGGTTCTGAGCGGACTGGTGGAGGGGAAGGCCTGTCCCGTCCTCTGCTGGCAGGAGAAACCCGGTCAGGATGAGCGGACGCTCCCGCTGGTGGCATTAGGTGAAGGTCCGATTGCGTTCACCCGTGTCCTGATCGATCTGGCTGACTTGGCGACGCATCTTTGCATTCCCGCCGAACGCGATGGAGCGCCGGGGCTGATCGTACTTGAACGGAACCATCCGGGAGTGTCCCTGAGTCTGGTTCCGGGCCTGTCAGGCAGTGAAGTCGGGCATCTGGCCTTTGAAGGGGGAGTTCCTGACGGGGCGTTTCTGCCGTTCATCATTGCCGATGCGTTGGCTCCCGCCTTTCGGCTGACGCGGATTGCGGCCGCCGCGCAGTTGTCAGGGCTGTGCGCCCAGATCAATGCCATGACTGCCGACTATGCCGGGCAGCGCGTGCAGTTCGGGAAGGCAATCGCCACAAATCAGGTCGTGCAGCATCGCCTGGTTGACATGTGGATGGAACAGACCCTCGCAGCAGCTGCGGTGGCGCATGCGGCCCGCTCGTGCGGTGCCGAACAAGAGGCGGAGCTTTCCAGTCTCGCAGCCAAGGCGCGCGCCTGGCAAGCGGGAGATGTCGTGACGCGGGGCGCTTTCCAACTCCACGGCGCGATCGGCTACACCGGCGAATACCCACTGGGGGCAATGGTGCGCGGTTGTCTGGCGCTTATGGCCTGGCTTGGCGGTGCAAACACGCTGCGCCGTCGTTTCGTCGCGATCGAGCGGGAACGAAGGCAAGCAGCATGAACGAGCCGATTGATCTCGCAATCAGCAATCACGTGGCCACGGTCACCCTGAACGCGCCACCGGTAAATGCGCAGAACGCAGCCTTCATGGATGCATTGATTGCTGCGTTTGATCGTATCAGCGACGACCCCGAGGTGCGTTGCGTGATCCTTACCGGTGCCGGCAAGGTGTTTTCCGCAGGTGCCGACCTCAAGAGCCGGATCAAGGGCAGCCCCGAACCTGGTGTGCAATGGGCACATTTGCGCCGCGTCCGCGAAACTTTCTACGCCGTCATGGAATGCCGCAAGCCGGTCATCGCAGCGGTCAATGGTCCAGCCTTGGGGGCAGGCCTCGCCTTGGTTGCTTCATGTGACATCCTGCTGGTGTCCGAGACAGCAAGCTTCGGGCTGCCCGAGATAAACGTCGGCCTCATGGGCGGGGCCCGCCATGCGCTGCGGCTATTTGGCCATTCCCTTGCCCGCCGAATGGTTCTTACTGGCTATCGTGTTCCGGGGCCGGAACTGTTTCGCCTGGGCATTGTCGAGGCTTGCCTGCCGCCGGACGAGCTCATGGTCGCGGCGCGCAACATGGCTGAGGACATCGCGAGCAAGAGCCCTCATGCAATTCGCCTGGCCAAGCGTACGCTTGGGGCTATCGAAAATCTTTCCCTGCGCGATGGCTATCGTTTCGAGCAGAACATGACGGTGGAATATTCCACTCACCCGGACTCCCGTGAATCGATGCTTGGCTTCATCGAAAAGCGCGAGGACCGCAATTTCGCGGATTGACCGAACAATGACCGACCACGTCGACTATGCCGCAATGGACCCAGCAGCGTTCAGGCTGATGGTCCGTGAATGGATCCAGGCCAATTATCCTGAAGACAAGCGCTATATCGTCCGCCGGATGGGTATGGATGAGATCGGCGACTGGGTGCGGGCGCTTGGCGAGAAGGGCTGGCTGGCACCGAGCTGGCCACGCGAGTGGGGTGGAATGGGTCTGCCCATCAGGCAGCAGATCATCTTCATGGAGGAAATGGCGCGTCACGGCTGCGCGCGTTTTCCCGATCAGGCGCTCAACTTGGTGGGGCCGCTGCTTATGGCCTTCGGCACTCCCGAGCAGAAGGCGCGCCACCTCCATCGCATCGCCCGCGGAGAGGAAATCTGGTGCCAGGGCTATTCAGAACCCGTCGCTGGGTCGGACCTTGCATCATTGCAATGCAAGGCTGTTCGTGATGGCGACAGCTTCGTGGTTACGGGCGAAAAGACCTGGACCACCCTGGCGTTCTGTGCCGACTGGATATTCACTCTGGTACGTACCGACAACTCCGGTCGCAAGCAGGAGGGTATAAGCATCCTGCTGATCGACCTGACCTCGCCGGGTGTTACGGTCCGACCAATCGAAAGCTTCACCGGTGAGCGCGAGTTCGCGCAGGTTGTCTTCGACAACGTGCGCGTGCCCATCGCCAACCTTGTTGGCGATGTGAACCGTGGATGGGACATGGCAAAGTCCGTCCTGGGTCATGAGCGCGTGATGGTGGGGGCACCAATCATCCCGATGATGGCATTGGGCCAGCTCGAAGACTTGATGGAGCAGATCGGAGCGTTTGATGATGCCGCGGCGCTTGATCGCTACGCTGCTCTCCGCCTTGACCTGCACGATCTGACAACGATGTTCGAAGAGTATGTCCACAGGATCGAGGACGGAAAGCCAATCGGCAGCGACGTTTCGTTGCTCAAGATCCGTGCTACGGAACTCTACGCCGCAATATCCGAGGAAATCCTCCTGCTGGCTGGCGATCGCGCGTTGATAGCCCAACCAATCGTTTTGCCAGGAAACGTGGTGTTTCCGCTCGAAATCTACGCGGCATCGCGTGTTCCGACGATCTACGGCGGTGCGAATGAAGTGCAGCGCAACATGATCGCCAAGTCTGTACTTCGATTGCCGAGCTGACCAGCATGACCATGACCCTGGGCGACATCATTCGCAACAATGCGCGCTGGTATGCTGATCGCCCGGCGGTGGTTTGCGGCGATAATGTGCTGACTCATTCCCAGTTTTCTGATCGGGCGCATCGTCTGGCATCGGGGCTGAGTCTGCTGGGACTGGCCCATCAGGACCGTGTGTGCGTTCTCGCCCAGAATTGCGTCGAGTATCTTGAAGCTTACGGCGCGGCCGAGCTTTCCGGGTTGATACTCGCGACCGTCAATTACCGGCTTGCCGTGCCGGAGATGAACTATATCATCGGAGACGCCGCGCCTCAGGCGTTGATCTTTGAAGCCGCCTATACCGATCATGTCCTGGCGATGCGAGACAGCCTGCCGCGTGAAATCCGGTACATCGTTATCGGTGACGGCCCGGACTGGGCCTTGCCTTATGAAGGTGTCGTGGCGAGCGGAGCGCCCGAGGAGCGTGACTGGGGTGTTTCACCGGACGACATCGCCTACCTGCTTTACACTAGCGGCACCACCGGACGACCGAAAGGCTGCATGCTCGGCCAGAGCAATCAGGTTGCATCGGCGGCGATGACCTCGTTCCACATGCGTTGTGCCTGTGAGGACCGGACGCTGTTGGTCATGCCGCTGTACCATGTCGGCGCCAAGAACATTCAGTTGGCTCAGCATTGGGCCGGTGGCACGGTTTACGTGGAACGGGTGTATCGCCCCGCCGAGGCGTTGGCCACCATTGCGCGTGAACGGATAACAATCGGGCATCTGGCGCCCACGATGGTTCAGATGTTGCTCGATGAGCCTCGTTTCGACGACCATGACCTGTCCAGTCTCCGAATGATCCTGTATTCGGCAGCCCCGATGCCGCTGCCGCTGCTACGCGACGGGATAAGGCGGATCGGGCCGGTGTTTGCGCAGATCTATGGCCAAACCGAAGGTCTTGGGACAATCCTGCCGATCGATCTGCACCGCCCCGATGGCACGGAGGACGATCTGCGCCGACTGGCTTCCGTGGGCCATCCTTATCAGGGTTGCCGCATGCGCGTCGTCGATGAGCATGACCGCCCGCTCGGCGTCGGTGAGGCTGGGGAGCTTTGTGTCCAATCTCCCACCGTCATGCGCGGCTACTGGAACAACGCGGCGGCCACGCTTGACGCACTTCGGGGCGGGTGGCTGCACACGGGGGATGTGGCCACGATCGACCGCGAAGGCTACGTCCACCTCAAAGATCGCAAGAAGGATGTGATCATCTCTGGCGGCGAGAACATTTACTCGCGCGAGGTGGAGGCCGTTATCGCCGAACATCACGACGTTGCAGATGTGGCGGTCGTTGGTGCCAAGGATGCGAAGTGGGGTGAGATTGTCACCGCCTTCGTCGTCTCGCGCTCGGACTCCCTGACCGAAGCCGACATTGTCGCGCACAGCCGGACGTTGATAGCCGGCTACAAGACCCCAAAGCGGGTGATCTTCGTTGACGACATGCCTCGCTTGCCGAGCGGCAAGATCAACAAGCTCGCACTGCGGGCAGGCCTTGAGGCGCTAGTCCAGTAAATTGATTAGCGCGACCGCGATGACTGCGGATCGTTTCTTGACGTATGCGTCAAATTCTGCGATTTCCGCGTAAGCTGCAGCTATGGTGAATTGTATGACCTTCGACAGGACCGAAGAACTCGACCTCTACCGTGACAGCATTCGCAAGTTTTTGGAACGCGAATGCCCGGTCGAGAAAATTGCGGTATGGGAACGTGAGGATCGCGTTCCTCGAGAACTGCTGAAGGGCATGGCGGATCTGGGTGTTCTGGGCCTGACCACGCCGGAGCAGTATGGCGGCAGCGGTACCGACGTGATCGTCATGACCGTCGTCATGGAAGAGCTTGCCGCACGCTGGAGCGGCTTGGCGAGCCTTTATAATATGAGCGTCGGCTATGGCAGCCTCAATCTCGTTTACAAGGCGTCCGAAGCGCAGAAGCAGCGCTTCCTGCCCGGCCTACTCTCCGGCGAGACGCTGGTCGCTTATGGCTTGTCGGAACCTGAGGTCGGCGGCGACCTTGCTTCGGTACGCACCCGTATGGAGCGTAAGGGTGACAAGGTAGTCGTATCTGGCGCCAAGCGCTGGATCTCCGGGGCCAACGTAGCAGATTACATGCTGACCCTCGTTCGCAGCGGCGATCCGGCTGACCGACACCGGAACCTCTCGTTCGTCATGATTCCCATGGACGCGCCCGGTGTCAGCTACGAGACGACCCGTTGCATGGGAACGCATGGCATCCCCACCAATGACGTGCATCTCGATGATGTCGAGATTGATGCTGACTTGGTCCTCGGCGAAGAGGCTGGATGGAACCAAGGCTGGTCCATGCTGGCAGGCGGTAGCTTGGAGGTGGAAAAGCTGGCGCCGACATTCATAGCGCTTGGCATCGCCAACGCTGCCGTGCAGGAGGCGTGGCAGTACAGTCAGGATCGCTCGCAGTTCGGCAAGCGCATCTGCGGGCATCAGGCGGTGCGACACGTGCTGGCAGATGTCCAGACCAAGCTGAAGGCTTGCCGCCTTATGGCCTATGATGCTGCGGCAAAGGTGCACAACAATGATCCGTCGGCAACCGACACCTGCATGGCAAAGCTGTTTGTTGCGGAAACCGCGCGAGACATCGTGCTGGCTTGCCAGCAGTATGTGATGGGGGCCTACGGCTATGCTGAAGGCTTTCAGATGGAGCGCTATGTGCGCGATATTCTGGCCGTGCCGATCTACGGTGGATCGTCTGCCATCCAGAAGAACAATATCGCCACCTTGATGAAGCTTCCTCGCGAGTAATCCTCCCGAGGTCGCATGCGCTTACTGCCACAGTCCGTAATGCCGAACAGTTGACAATTGTGCACCAAGATGGTCGTGTTGTTGCGCCGGTGACGGCCCGCCTGCCCGCAGCGCGGGCAGTGCCGCCGGAGCCACAGGAACGCAGGCATCTTTGGATGACATCTCGTAAAAGCGAAGATACCAACCGGGATCAGGACCGGGCAGACGAAATTTCGTTCGTGCGACGGGCGAGGGGGACTAACGGAGCCGGGCAAGATGGGCCATCGGTCGGCTCTCGTGCGCTCCGGACGCGTGAGCACCTGATAGCAACTGCTCGTCAGACCTTTCTGCGGCAGGGTTATGATGCAACTTCGATCGAGAGTATAGCTGAAGCGGCAGGCGTATCGCGTTCGTCCGTCTACACGTACTTTTCCTCCAAAAGCGAACTGCTGATGGAGGTCGGGACTTCCGGCATCAGCAACAGCTTTTCGATCCTCAGTTCCCTTGGTGATTTGCCCCGCGACTGGACCTTGGGCGACATCGATGGCTGGGTGCAGAGATACTTCGAATATCTTGAGGATCACGGCGGCTACATGCTCGTCTGGCTGCAGGCGGCGCGTTCTGACGAGCAATTGCGCGAACTGGGTATGCGTGGGTCGATGCGCGCTGCTCGTCTCGCAAGCGATGCCATGCGCAAGATCGGTGCGCCAGATGATAGCGAGCCGCATGTCCAAGGCCTTGCCCTCATGGCCCTGCTGGACCGCTTCTGGTACCACTGGCGGATCACCAAGGCGCCGCTCGAACGAACCGACGTGACCCGCGGCCTTGCGAGGACGATTGCGGGCATGCTGCGCAGCTACGAACCGGTTAGCAAGCCGAAGGCCACCCGCAAAAAGAAAGTGGCGCCCTCCGACTGACCTCTGGATGCGTTGTCCAGGCGGTTTATTGTAATGTCGGCTATTCTTTTGCCGCCTGCGGTATCGCCCGACATGACCGCAGGGCGAGGCAGTGATGCTACGGAAAAGCGAGGTGTCCTGACAAGACGACATGCCGGAGTACCCATTTTCCTGTTAACCATCGCGGCGGTTGCTGCGTTCGCCACAAGGATTCGCGCCCCTGTGCGGCCCCGGCTCGACTTGCGAACGAATGTCAATAGCCTGATCAGGGAATGAGGAAAACCATGAACACGTTGCCCGGCAAGAGCTATACGCTGCAGACCGATCCATCCCTGATCGCGGATGTGAGGGCTAGAGTGGCAACTGCACGCTTTCCGAAGCAGCAGGCGGGGGCCGACTGGGCGACCGGAACGCCGCTTTCGTACATGCAACGGCTGCGCGAATACTGGCTGCACGACTTCGACTGGTCATCATGGGAAGCGAGGATCAACCGCCTTTCGCAGCGAATGGTCGAGGTTGAAGGCGAGACTGTTCACGTTCTGATCGAGCCGGGTTCCGGCACAGATCCCGTTCCGTTGGTCATGACACCGGGGTGGCCGGGCAGCTTTATCGAGTTCATCGACATCATCGATGCTCTGGCCCACCCGGAACGTTACGGCGGGTCAGCGGAACAAGCGTTCACGGTCATTATTCCGAGCCTGCCGGGATACGGATTGTCACCGGCTCCAGCCAAACCCTTGGAGCCGCGGGATATCGCTCGCCTGTGGTCCCGGCTTATGACCGACAGTTTCGGTGTGGATCGCTACCTGGCCTATGGCAGCGACTGGGGTAGCCTCGTGACGGCAACGCTGGCTTTCGAATTCCCCGAGCGGCTTGCGGGAATCATGCTGACGGCATCCGGCGGCACTCCCGATTTTACCTCGGGTGGCCCGATTGCACCCGAGGAACAGGTTTGGCTCGATGGTTTCAGGGCAGCGATGGAGGGTGAAGCCGGTTATCAGGCCATCCAGGGGACCAAGCCCCAGACGCTGGCCTATGCGCAGACTGACTCGCCGATCGGCCTTGCGGCATGGATCGTGGAAAAGTTTCAGTCATGGACTGTGCCCGGAACGCAGGAAGATCCGCCTTTCTCTATGGACGTTCTCCTGGCCAATATCATGCTTTACTGGATCAACGGTTCGTTGGCGCCGAGTTGGCTTTACATGTTCCTCGACAAGGCGCGCGGCCCGCGCCAAGGCAGGGCCAAGGTGCCGGCAGTCTTCATGATCCCGCCACATGATCTGTTTCCGCCAGTTCCGCGTTGCAGCCTCGAACGAAGCTACAATGTGGCGGACTATACCTTGGCGGGTCGAGGTCACTTTCCGGGCATGGACAGCCCAGCCACGCTGGTGGCCGAGCTTCGCCGGATGCTGTTACCCTTGGCGCGCCGCTGATTGCGGCAAAGCCAGGTGGTCCCGTTTATTCGGGACCCCATTCGATCGGCAATGAGTCCACGCCCCACACCCCGACGGTGTGATATGACATGTCCTTCCCGGGGGCGAGACGGATGTTCGGAAATGCAGCCACCACCTCTTCCAGCACAACCTTCATCTCCAGCCGGGCCAAGTGGATGCCGAGGCAATAGTGAATTCCGCCGCCAAACGTCATTCCGCGGTCCTTGCGGTTGAAGTCTATTGCGTGGGGATCCGGATACTTGCGGTCATCGCGGCTGGCCAGCATTGTGGGCAGGTTGACCCAGTCGCCCGCCTTCATCTTGACGCCTTTGAACTCGAAATCCTTGACGACGGTGCGGCGGTTCCGCACTACGCCATAGGCTCGGCAAAGTTCGTCGACTACGTTCATGATGTTCGAAGGATCACTCCGGATCTGGTCCTGAAGGTGAGGCTCCGAGGCCAGGCGATACATATGCCAGCCCATGCTGCCGAGCACCGTGTCGAGACCCGCGGCATAGAGTAACGAACACATGCCTATGATGTCATCGTGTTCCATGGGTTGGCCATTGACCTTGGCGGCGAGGATGCGGCTGATCACGTCATTGCCGGGGTTGGCCTGACGCTCCGCGATGCGCTCTTCCAGGTAATGCACGATGTCCCGCATCGCGCTGCGGCGGATCTCGTTGGTCTCGCCGCGGATCATCGTGGTTTCCCAAGCGAGGAACTGGGCCAGATTGTCGCGGGGAAGGTCGAGCAGATCGAGGAAGATCGTCGTCGGGAAGAAGCGGGCAAAATCCTCGATGTAATCGAAGGACTTGCGGCCCTTGAGGTCGGCGATCAACGATCGGCAGATGTCGCGAATTCCCTGCTCCATGCGCTTGACCGCGCCTGGCTGGAAGAACGGCTGGACAACCTGCCGGAAGCCAAAATGCCGGGGCGGATCAATGGCCTGAGGATTGAATACCCACGGAACGCCCAGCACTTCCGAGAACACGGAATAGAAGTGATCCCGAGCGCTGAAATGCTCTGAATCTAGATAGACAGCCTCGATATCCTCGTGCCGGGTGAGCAGCCATCCACCGACACCGCGGTAACCTCCTGCAGCCCAGACGATATCTGGCCCGTCGTGAAGCCGCGCCGCTGCTTTGTATGGGTCGGCCAGTTCGGCAACGAATTCGTCGATGTCGCGATCCCAGATCAGTTCGCTTGGGACGTGATCGGGAAATCGTGCTGTCATTGTGTTGGCCGTCATTTCCATCTCTCCTTGTAACCCAACCGGGCTCCGTTCGGGCTCGGGGGGGGCGACAACCAAGGGCCGGCCTCCATCAAGCTGCACTTCTGGGGCGCATTTGCTGACTTGACATAACCGTCAAACCGTCCACTATCAAGCCATAAAGCAATCGCAGGTATTTGGGAGCAGCCACATGAAGCCCTTCATTTTCAGCGCTGACAGCCACGTTAGCGAGCCCTCGAATCTCTACCTCGAAGGGCTTCCGACCAATCTGAAGAAGTATGCCTTGGCCAGTAGGCGGGACGGAGATTATCTTCTGGCTGGAACCGAGGAAAAGACGATTTACCGCATGCGGATGGGCAACCATCGTGAATCGCCCCTGGCCAAGGATCGTGCTGGTCTGCGCGATATCGCGGGCAGGTTGAACGACATGGAACATGAAGGCATCGACGCAGAGATCTGTTTCCCGACCCTTGGCCTGTGGCTCTACGCAATCGGCAATGCCGAAGCTGAGGCTGCTTCGGCGCGACTCTACAACGACTGGCACATTGATTTCCTGGGGGGGCATCCCGACCGGTTCGTTCAGTGCGGGATGCTGCCTGTCATCGACTTCTCGGCCACAATCGCAGAACTGGACTATCTTGCTTCCCGCGGGGTTCGTTCGGCGATGCTTCCCGCCGTCACCCCTCCCGGCTGCCCGAAGTACAACGATCCCGTGTGGGATCCGGTTTTTGCGCGCGCGGGTGAACTCGGCATCGTGTTCGTCATGCACACCGGCACCGGGATGGAAAGCGTCACGTCCGAACGCGGCCCTGGCGCAGCTATCATCAATTACTCAAGCCAGGCAATGGATGCGCAGCTTACGGCAATGTATCTGATTGCTGGCGGCGTGCTCGACCGCAACCCGAACGCAAAGGTCGCATTCATCGAAAGCGGCGCCAGCTGGCTGGTGGCTCTGGGTGAGCGGATGGACGAAGTTGCGCAGGCGCACGAGGTGTTCGTGCGGCCCAAGCTTTCGCGGTTGCCCAGCCAGATCATCGACGATCAGATCTGGGCCGCGTTCCAGCATGACCGCGCGTGCGTTGTTGCCGCTGGCATGGGTCTGCCGGGTGCGAAGAACGTGATGTGGGGGTCCGATTACCCCCACGCGGAAGGAACCTGGCCGATTAGCCGTAATCTGGTCGACAGCTTTCTGAACGACCCTCATCTTGATCGCCAAGCCGTGCAGGACTGCTTCGGGCTGAATGCAGCACGCTTGTTTGGCATCACCCCGCAGGTGCATACCAGCGCTCTGGCAGCCTGATAAGTCGGCGCCAACCGACACGCCATCGCCAAATTGTACCTATCGGGAGCAGCGCCTTGCCGACGCCTTTGAATGACGAACTCATCGTAGCACATCTGGGCACCGGCATCGCCAGTGCATACTGTACCAAGCTGCTGGTCGATGGCGGAGCATTGGCAGTCTGGGTTGAAGGACCGGAGGGTGATCCGCTTCGCCGTCGCTCGGCCAGCGGCAGCAAGGTGGACCCTGTCGCCGGGGGGCCGCTGTTCCAGTTCCTTGCCGCCTCGGCCGAGGGGCTGGTGGTCGATCCCGCAATTTCAGAAGACCGGGCGAGGTTGTGGGATTTGCTCGCGCAGACCGACGTGGTGGTTTGGAGCCCTGATGGTCCGATCACTGCCTTGGACGAGTTCGCTCCGGCTGAAATAAGAAAGCGTTGTCCCAGGGCGATCGTTGTTGCCATTACGCCCTTCGGCTTGGCCGGGTCTGCCAAGCCGGCAACCGAATTCACTCTTCAGGCTATGGCAGGGGGCTGGATCGGGCGCGGCAACGCCGATCGTGAGCCACTTGCCGCGGGCGGGGATCATGGCGATTGGGCGGTCTCCGTGTTTGCGGCCAACGGCGCCCTCGCTGCCTGGTTCAGGTCCCGGGACAGCGGGGTCGGGGAGTTGATCGACGTTTCGGTCCTTGATGCCATGCATCTGACCCAGTCGTTCTTCGCCGCAACGTTCGAGGGGGGGGCAGGTCGGCCCTACCGCACGGTCCGCTCACCTACCGTGCCGCTAAACCATCCGACTTTGGATGGCTTTGTCGGGTTCCAGATCACGACCGGGCAGCAGTGGCTCGACTTCTGCATCATGGTAGAGCGTCCCGACTGGGCAGAAGACAAGGCGCTCTCCAGATTTGAAACCCGCGCGAACCGCGTGGCAGAGTTGACACAAGTTGTCGACGCCTGGACGAGCGAGCGAACAACTGCGGAAGTCGTCGAACTCGCTTCGCTGTTCCGTTTGCCAGTTGCTCCAATCAATGATGGACGTTCGATTGCCGAGTTCGAACAGGTTGCTGCCCGTGGATGGGTGGCGACCAACCCTGTATCCGGGGTTTCTCAGCCCGCCCCGCCATACTTTTTCAACGGCGACATCGGACCCCGCCAGCCGGGACCAGCTCCTCGGCTCGACCCTGCTCACATACCGAATCTACCACCACGAACCAAACGAGCGCCTGTGGCAGGAAGCACGGCCAAGCTGCCGTTTGAAGGCCTGCGTGTGGTTGATTTCACCGCCTTCTGGGCAGGTCCGATTATCGCTCATTTTTTCGCGATCTTCGGCGCCGATGTGATCCACGTCGAGTCAATCCAGCGGCCTGACGGGATCCGCGCTGCGACGATTCGGCACGATATGAGCGAAGGATGGTGGGAAGCCTCTCCATTCTTTGCCGGAACGAACACCAACAAGCGCGACCTGACGCTGGACATGAGCCGCCCCGAAGCGCGCGAGCTAGCCATGCAACTGGTCGCCCAATCTGACGTCCTGGTCGAGAACTTCAGCTCGCGTGTGATGCAGAATTGGGGGCTCACATACGAAAAACTGCGCGAAATCAATCCTCGCCTGATTATGGTCCGAGCTTCCGGGTTCGGCAATTCAGGGCCGTGGAAAGATCATGTGGCTTACGCCACGACGGTTGAGCAGGCTTCGGGTCTCGCATGGGTCACAGGCTATGCCGACGATCGACCGGAAATCACCGGCGGTGCATGCGATCCTATCGCTGGCTCGCATGCCGCGTACGCAATTATGCTTGCCCTGGCGGCGCGCGAACGCACGGGCGAAGGCATGCTGCTGGAGACCCCGCAGTTTACGACCGGCTTCAATCTCAGCGCCGAACAACTGATCGAATATTCCGCCAATCGCGTTGTTCTCGGGCGGAACGGCAACCGGTCATGGGTCCATGCACCGCAAGGTGCCTACCGGGCGGCCGACTGGGACCCACCCTATGCCACCATGCCTAAGGATGATTGGGTAGCAGTCAGCGTAACTTCACCCAGGGAATGGGCTTCACTCTGCGAAGTCATCGGTGCAGCCGAGCTTGCCGCTGACCCGGAACTGGCAACGCCTCAGGGACGGATGCAGCGCCACGACGAGATCGATCGGGCAATCGCCGCATGGGTGCGCCCGCTGCCGGCCGACGAGGCCGTTGCGATACTGGTCAAGGCTGGCGTACCGGCGTCCCGCTTCGCTACCCAGGCCGGGTTGCACCTGCTTCCCGACGTGGTCGCTCGTGATCTTTACGAGCAAGTCGACCAACCGGTTCTTGGGATGGTCCCGATCGTCGGATATCCTGCACGTTTCGAACATGGGCCGGATCGTATCCATCGCAGTCCGGCGCCAACGCTCGGCCAGCACAACTTTGAGATCCTCACAGAACTGCTTGGCGTGAGCGAGAAAGACGTGGCGCGGCTGGAGGCGGAGAACCTCATCGGCACCCGTCCACGGATGGGAACCGCTTGGTAACACCAGAAGCGGACATTGGTTGACGCTGTCAGCCGCGGAGTGTCGACGCCTCGCCATAAGCATGAAGCGTGGGAAGGGAGATCTAATTGGTGACCGCTGGTTGGGATCCCGCCTTGACGCCGCTGGCGGGGATCAGGATCCTCGATCTGGGCGTCATCGCCTCTGCCCCTTTCGCCGCCCGGACGCTGCAGGATCTGGGCGCCAACGTCATCAAGCTGGAAACACCAGACGGCGATCCGCTGCGAGGCGGGCCGCAGGCCCGGGGCAAGCGACGGTTCCCGTTCATCGCCTGCAACCGCGGTCGACGGGCAATAGCGGCAGACCTGAAATTGCCAGGCGGACAGGCCGTTCTTCGCCGACTCGTCGAGCGAGCCGATGTGCTGATCGAGAATTTCCGGCCGGGAGTCGGGCCGCGCTTGGGCGTGACGTGGGACGCAATGTCAGCGATCAATCCGGGCCTGATCCATTGCACCATAACCGGCTTCGGCGAGGATAGTCCGCTTGCCCGGCGACCGATTACGGACGGAGTGGTGCAGGCTCATGCCGGATTGCTCGAATTGACGGGGAGGGATGGGCGTTTCGGGGAACCGGTGCCTCTGATCGTTGCCGATGCCATCGCCGGTTCGACAGCGGCACAGGCGATCACCGCAGCATTGTTTGGCCGCATGCGTACGGGCCGGGGCTTGCACATCAATATCAACATGCTCGATGGTTTGCTCAACTACCTGCATCTGACGGCCAATGTCACAACGTCGTCCGGGCCACCTGCAACCAACGTGCTTGAGACTGCCGATGGACAGGTCCTGCTGGTTCAGCCGGTACTCCACTTCTTCCCGAAGTTCGCTGCCGCAATTGATGCACTGGTCGGATGTCCCGAACTGGTCCATGATCCCCGCTTCGGCACTCCCGATGCACGCGCTGAAAATGTGGGTGTGCTGCGCGGTTTATTGCAGAATGCCTTCCGCAAGGCGTCAGCAGACGCGTGGCTGGCTGCCATGGCCAAGGCTGGCGTTCCCGCCGGACGCATCAATACCGTAGCTGAGGGGATTCGCACTGCGGAGGCATCTGCCATTCCGATCAATCTTGACGGCGTTGAAATGATGCTCGCTGCGAGCCCGTTCGTCATGAGCGGGGAGCGCATTCCGACTCCCGCAACTGCGCCGACGATCGGCGAACACAGTGACGAGATCCTCGCCGAAATTGGGTTCTCGGAAGAAGAGGTTGAAGCTCTCCGGGAGCAGGGTGCGGTTCCGTCTCCGGAGCAAGACAACAATTGTTGACATGTACGTCAAAAACCATCACCCTCGCGATAAAGAAGGCTGAAGATCGGGTGTGAAAATCCGACCGGCTTTCGCATCAGCACATTTTATCCAGAGGATGCCATAGCGATGAAGGTCACCAAGCTGAGGCCGGAATTGCCGTTCGGAGTAGAGGTAGCGGGCCTCGGTCCGGCGGACCTGAAGCGTGTTGCCACTGTAAGCGAACTGCGCGAACTGTGGATCCAGCATGGCGTGATCGTTTTCCGCGAGATCGACGAGACCCCAGAGTTCCAGATCGCGCTCAGCCGGTGTTTCGGTGAGTTGGAGCCGCACCCGGTCAAGGAACTGTGGGTGGACGGGGCGCCGGACCTCATCAGCCTGTCTTCCCGGCCAGAGTCAGGGAATATTTTTCAGATCGACGGGAAGCAAGTCGCCAACTGGATCCCGTGGCATTCCGATCTCACCTACGTACAGAAGGTCAACCGAGGCGGCTTGCTGCGGGTTACGCAGGCGACCAGTTGGGGCGGCGAGACGTGTTTCAGCGACCAGATAGAAGCTTACAACCGGCTGCCAGAATCGCTCAAGGAGCGGGTCGATGGGCTTGAGATACTCTATCAACTCAAGATCATCGACACCACGCGGTACGTCAGGCGGCGCGGTGTCGAATTAATCCGGGCATCTTCCACCCTGGAAGCTCTGAGGCGCCGCGTTGATACGGATTACCCGCCGGTAGCTCATCCTGCTGTCTATGTGCAGCAGGAAACCGGCCGGAAGGTCCTGAATATCTCCCCGTTGTTCGCGGAGGGCATCGTCGGGATGGATCGCGAGGAAGGCGGCGCACTGCTCGACGAACTTGTCGACCATATCGAGAGCTGCCCCTTCTATCGCCATGCCTGGGGCGATAATGAAATGGTCCTGTGGGACAACTGGCGCATGATCCATGCCGTGACCGGTGGTCCCACGGACGAGGTCCGGGTGATGCGGCGAACCACGATTGGCGGCGATTATGGCATGGGCCGGGCATTGACTTACGCTGATGCGGCCTGAGGCTGTGCGCGACGAACCCGTGTCATACGTCCAGCACCTCAGGATGGAGTGTTCTTCGTGAATATCCTCGTCATCGGCGGGACTGGGCAAACCGGCCCCTTGGTTATTCAGGGGCTAGTCGACCGCGGACATGTCGTAACGATTCTTCATTCGGGCCGGCACGAGCCGCCGTTACCTCCGATCGAGCATATCCACGCGGATGCGCATTTCGCAGAGACGCTCGAACCAGCGCTCGCGGGGCGGCGTTTCGACGCCGTGATCTGTATGTATGGCAGGGCCAAAGTCGTTGCCGATGTGCTGGTTGGCAAGACAGAGCGCCTGATCAGCATTTCCGGCGCCCGCTATTACTACGGTTGTCCCGATGACCCGCGTTGGGGGCCGATCGGCGCTTGGACAGCCTCGGAGCAGAGTCCTTTTTCCGACAGCCCGGAGACCGATCGGCTGGGCCATCGCGTTTTCGCCACCGAACAGGCCATCATGGCTCATCAGCAGGCAGGCCATTACGATGTCACCATCCTGCGATTTCCGGCGATCTACGGGCCCGGCTCGATCCTCCCTGCAGACTGGGGTTTCCTGAGGCGCATTCTCGACGGTCGGACTTCGTTGCTCATGCCGGATGGCGGTCTGATGCTGCGCTCCCGCGCCTATCGCGACAATGCTGCCCATGCCGTTCTGCTGGCGGTTGATCAGGCTGCGGAAAGTCGCGGCGAGATTTTCAACGTGGCGCACTCTCCGCCCGAGCTGAGCTTAGGTCAGACTGTTCTGGCAATGGCCCGGGCGCTTGGCCGTGAGGTTGAATTTGTCGACTGTGCGGGGTGGCTGGGCCACCGCACTTATGGCGGGCAGATGGGCTTTCATCAGGTACTCGACACGACCAAGATCCGCGCCCGGCTTGACTACAAGGATCAGGTGCCCCTGCTCGACGCACTGGCCCGAGCCGCAGTCTGGTGGCGTGATCATCCGCCTGAAAGGGGCGGGGAGGTTGAACAGAAGCTTGGCGATTCGTTCGACTATGCAGCGGAAGACCAATTGATCGAGCGACTGCTCAAGTGCCGTGCCGAGCTCGACGCGCTGCGCGGCGCAGCTGCGCAGTCAGCTCATCCGTTTCGCCATCCCAGGCAAGCGGGTGAAGCCTGGAACAGCGACACTTCGACAAAGTTGATGAACTCGCCTCTGCGCTATCCCTACGCCCTGCGAAGCCATTGATGGCAGACCGCGATTCCTTTTCTTCTGCCTCCTTTGTCAGAGGGGAATCGGGCGCATATCCGGGACGGGCCGTTGCCGGGCAGATCCTGTTCACCCTGTTTCTTGCCACTGTTGTGTCCTACATGGATCGGGGCATCATCGCGCTTCTTATCCCGGACCTGAAAGCCACATTCGGTCTGAGTGATACAGAAATCAGCATTGTCCAGGGGATGGCCTTTTCGGTTTTTTTCTCCTTGGCTTCGATCCCGGTCGGGCATCTCGTCGATCGGATGAATCGCCGGAACCTCATCATCGCGGGCATATTGTTCTGGAGCGGCGCAACCATGGCCTGTGGTCTGGCGGAGACGTATCCCCAACTGCTGATCGCACGGGCTTGCGTAGGCGTGGGCGAGGCAAGCCTGATCCCGGCGGCTTATTCGATCGTGGCGGATTGCTTCGTGAGCGAGCGGCGCGGCCGGGCGATGAGCCTGCTGGTAGCGGCTGCATCGCTTGGGGGAGCGCTGTCCAACATTGTTGGTGGACTCTTGCTTAAGGCGGTCTCGGGGAGTTCACATGTTGTCGTCCCCCTGCTTGGAGATCTGCTGGTCTGGCGCTTCGTCTTTGTTGTCTTTGGCTCCTTCGGGGTGGCGCTCACAGCGCTGCTGCTGGCGTTTCGGGAGCCGCAGCGCCAGCCGAGTGGCAATTACGTCCAGGCTTCTGCCAAGAGCAGCCCTTCATTCCTGAGCTTTGCGCGCCGGGATCCCTATCTGTACGGCGCGACATTCGTTGTCGTGGCTCTGATCTTCACCACCACGACCGTTACCTCGATCTGGATTGTGGTTGCACTGACCAGGGTACATCACGTCGATATTGCCACCTCGGGTATGCTGATCGGCTTCACAAAGCTTGCGTCGCACGTGCTTGGGTCCCTTGCGGGCGGCGTGATCGGCGACATGTTGAGCCGGGCGAACGGGCGTTACGGCCGGTTCAACATCTGGATCTTGGGGATGCCGTTGCTGGGCTTGGGTGGGCTTCTACTCGTTTGGCCGGGGACGGAAACTGCCTTTGTGGTAGGGTTCTGGCTGATTGGAATCGCTGGAGCTGCAATCGCAGGCGCAAGCTATCCGATCATCTACGATATAGTTCCGGCGGAGCTGCGTGGGCAAAGCGTTGCTTACTGCATGACCATCGCAAATATTGTGAGTTTCGGCATCGGGCCGACATTGCCGGCCCTGCTCAACGACCGTGCATTCAAGGACGAGGCCATGATTCACTGGTCGCTGATGATCGTCACGGTTGGCGCAAGTCTGACCGCTTGGATCATGATCTTCTCGATTCGTCGGCGGTTCGAGCGTGCGAGAACAATTCTGGGAGAGTCCGCCTGATGTCGCAGAACAAAGACCACGCTGGGGGGGCGCCCGGTCGCGAGGCAGTGCTCGCAGAATGGCGCGCCAACTGGCCCGTGCCGATTGCCGCGTCGGCTGCGATCATGGCTAGCTTGATCCACTTTGGAACGCTGGGGGTGTTCCTGCCCGAAATCGAGGCTGAAACGGGGTGGACAAGGTCTGAAATCACGTTTGGCATGATGCTTTCCAGCATCGTGTCGATCGTCGCATCGCCCTTCGTCGGAATGCTGGTGGATCGGTTCGGAGCGCGTCGAGTGGGTTTGCCGGGCTTGACGCTATACCTGGCTGCAGTGGCCGCTCTCGGTCTGACCGGATCCTCCATCTGGGGCTGGTGGGCCACTTGGGTGATCCTCGGGGCGGGCGGCGCGCTGGCGAAGTTCAATGTCTGGGCCGCGGGCGTCTCGCGGCGGTTTGATCGGGGGCGTGGCATGGCGATTGCCGTGGCGCTCAGTGGCACGAGTCTCGCTGGCATAAGCATGCCAGCGCTTGCGGCCGTGGCTCTCCACTATGCCGATTGGCGAACCGGTTATCTTGCCATTGCAGCGCTTGAGGCCGCAATCGCGTTGCCGTTGGTTCTGTGGTGCTTTAATGACCCGTCTGTAGAAAAGGCCCACTCGATCACAGCATCGGCACCAACCGCGCCCGTCATTGGCACTCCACGGCTGAGAGACCTGTTCCGGTCCCGCACGTTCCTGGGCTTTCTGCTGATTTGCGTAACGACCTTCCTGCCGCTTAGCGCGCTAAACATACATTTCGTGCCCCTGCTGCGCGAGGACGGGATTAGTGCTGAAACGGCAGCTGGCCTCGCGGCATTGATCGGGGGGGCCTCTCTGGCCGGGCAGGCCGCTTCGGGCTGGCTGCTGGATCGGGTACCAGGAAATCGGGTTTTTGCCGGTTTCCTGCTTTGCGGCGTCATTGCGGCCGGCCTTCTGTTGACGAAACACTCGGTCATGACCGGCGCACTGGCGGCGTTGGTATTCGGCTTGCTCAACGGTGCGGGACCAGCCTGCCTCGCGTACCTTTGCTCCCGCTGCTTCGACATGCGGATCTACGGTACGGTCCTTGCTTCATTGGCCGGAGTGATGAGCCTGAGCGCTGGCCTCGGCTCTTTGCTGGCAGGTGCCACTTTCGACTGGGCTGGCAGCTATGCCCCGTTCCTGATTGCCGCGATGCCAGCGTTCGCCGTCGCAGCCGTATGCAATCTTGCCATGAAGCAAAGGCCTCCCGCGGCTGTGATAAACACCTGATGACGTCCTGCGAGTTCGCTAGTCCGGATGTCTTGGCATCCGGCCGGCGCCATTCAATGATCAAATCACTGATCAAAAAAAGGAACTTTTACCAATGAAGATGGCCGGCGAGGAGCGGATTTCGGCTCCAATCCAGGCAGTTTGGGCGGCGCTCAACGACCCCGAAATCCTGCGACAGGCAATTCCAGGTTGCCAGTCCCTTGTTCCGATTGGCGACGATGCGTTCGAGGCTGCCGCGACTATCAAGGTAGGCCCGATCAGCGCTCGGTTCGGCGGCAAGGTTCGGCTGTACGATCTCGATCCACCCAACGGTTACAAGATCAGTGGAGAGGGAAGCGGGGGTGCTGCCGGCGCGGCCAAAGGCGGGGCACAAGTCCGACTTGTTGAGGATGGGGCTGACACGATCCTGCACTATGAGGCCTCGGCGGAGGTAAGCGGCAGGCTCGCGCAACTTGGCGGCAAGTTGATTGACCTTACGGCCAAGCAACTCGCCGGAGTGTTCTTTTCCCGCTTTGCGCAGGAAGTCGTCAAGGGTGCGAGTCCCGCGTCCACGCCGGTGGCCATGGCTGCAGATCCAGCCCAACCGGCAGCGGTGGTGGCCAAGCACATCTCGCTTCCGCAGAAGGCAATCCAAGAAGGCGGCATCGCCACCAGCGTCTGCCTCGTCATTTCGCTGGCGGCGCTCGCGACCGGAATGCTGATCGGCGGGCTAGTGGCGAACTCGTCCGGGTTGGAACGCTTGGCCTTTATCGTGGCTGCGCTACTGGGTGTAGTGGTGGCTGCAACAGCCTTTATAGTTGGCCGACGCTCTGGCCGGTCTCTTGCGACTGTCCGGCTGGACGATGAATCCATTGCGCGGCTGGCGGATGCGGTGGGGAGGCAGCGCTGATGAAAGCTGCACCGTTTGATTATGTGGAGGCTGGCAGCGCGGACGAGGCTGTCCACCTTTTGGGCGAAACCGGCGCGGAAGGTGCAATCCTCGCAGGAGGGCAGACCCTGATGCCACTGCTCGCGCTGCGTATGGCGACGCCAGCGGTTATTGTCGACATCAACCCGGCGGCGGACCTGGCGGGGATTACCTCGGGCGAAAAGGGTGTCCGCATCGGCGCTGCAACCCGCCAGGCGGCCGCTCTGACCAGTCCGATTGTGGCGAGCCACGCTCCGGCCCTGACCCGCGCCATCGCACATGTCGGACATTACCAGACCCGGAGCCGGGGAACGGTCGGTGGTTCGATCGCGCTTGGCGAGCCCGCAGCAGAGCAACCTGCAACGGCGGTAGCGATGGGAGCCATGATCGAATTGCGGTCAACAAGAGGGGCCCGACTCGTCCCGGCGCGCGATTTTTATCTGGGATCGTACCTCACCGCCCGGGCCGATGATGAAGTTCTGGTAGCAGTGCACTTTCCACAATGGCCCGCTGGTACTCAAATTGTCTTTCACGAAGTGGCGCGACGCGCGGGTGATTTTGCGCTGGTCGGTTTGATCATGCTGTTCGACGTCTGCGACCAGAAGATTGCGAGGGCCGGAATTGGCTGGTTCGGGATGGGGCCTACGCCCATTGCCGGCCTTGCGGCGGAACGAGCATTGACCGGCGTCGCCTTGTCCGATCTGGATCCACGCGAACTCGCCCGGATCGCATTGGCGGAGGTTGAACCGGCCGACGACCTTCATGCGTCGGCCCATTATCGCAAGACCGTGGCCACACGCCTGTTCGAACGCAGTATACAAACCTTGGGCGGGAGGGTCGCGGCATGAGCGTCCACTTCATCGAATTCGAGCTGAACGGTTGGACAGTCGAGGGAACGGCAGAAGCGCGACGGACGCTGCTCGACTTCATCCGCGTTGATGCCGGGTGTACCGGAACACATGCAGGCTGCGAACATGGCGTGTGCGGAGCCTGCACCGTACTGGTCGATGGGCATCCCGTTCGTGCCTGCCTGATGCTGGCTGTGCAGGCGAACGGTAAGAGCGTGGAAACAGTGGAAGGTCTTGCGAGGAGCAGCGAGGAACTGCACCCCGTTCAACAATTGTTTCGCGAAGAGTTCGCGCTGCAGTGCGGGTTCTGTACGCCCGGCTTCCTGATGACGCTGGTCGCAATGGATCGGCTGGAGCCGCGCCCCACTGGAGAAGAGATGCGCGCCGCGCTGTCTGGCCACTTGTGCCGGTGCACCGGGTATCAGGGAGTGCTCAGAGTGGTTGAGCGGCTGGCGGAGCAGGGCAAGTGAACGATCTGGCTACACAATCGGGGGCACGGTTCATCGGCCAGCGCGTGCAGCGTAAGGAAGACGGTCGACTGCTTACCGGAACCGGGACCTATATCGACGACGTGGTTCTGTCGGGCATGCTGCACGCCGCTTTCGTACGTAGCAACGTGGCGCGTGGCCAAATCATTCGCATGGACACCCAGCGTGCGCGGGACCTTCCTGGCGTGGTCGCGGTACTCACCGCAGCCGATATCGATCGTCTGGGTTATCAGGTTGGCAATCCGGTTTTTGATATGCCGGAATGTCCCGGCCCGGATAATGGCTTGCTCGCGCGATCGGACGTTCGCTTTGTCGGTGATCCCGTCGCACTTGTCGTGGCGGAGACGCGCGCGATCGCCGAAGATGGTGCCGCATTGGTTGAGGTCGATTATGCGACCGAAACCCCGGTAATCGGCATAGATGCAGCCAAAGCCATGGGGCCGTTACACCCAAACCTGACGAGCAATCTCTCGAATGCGCAAGACAGCGGAGAGAATGGGGCAATCGACGCCATCTTCGCCGGTGCTGCCCATTTGGTCGAGGACGTGGTGCGCAATTGCCGGCAGGCGCACATGCCGATGGAACCGCGTGGCCTCGTCGCGGCGCGCAATGGGAGCGGCGCTCTCACCGTGTATTCGGCCTGCCAAAGTCCACATCTGTCGTCCCTTCACATTTCGAAGGTCTTCAACCTGCCTCAGCAGCAGGTTCGGGTGGTCGGGCAGGACGTAGGCGGAGGGTTCGGCCTCAAGATGTCACCGCAGCGGGACGATCTGGCCGTGATCGCTGCGGCAATCCTGATCCGGCGACCGATCAAATGGATAGAAGATCGATTGGAAAATCTGATCGCCGCCGGGCAAAGCCGCGAAGACCAGATGCGCGTCAGGCTGGCGTTCGATGCCGATCATCGGCTGCTCGCCGCGGATATTGAGTATGACTGCGACTTTGGCGCCTATCCGTACGCCGTGCAATCCAGCGGAAGCCTCGTCACGCCGATGTTTCCCGGACCGTACCGGCTGCCGCATTACCGCTGGAAGGCTCGCGGCTGGCACACCAACACCACTGGTCTTGCGCCTTACCGCGGTCCATGGATGATGGAAATGTTCGCGCGAGAGGTCATGTTCGACATTGCGGCGAGACAAATGGGTGTGGATCCCGTCGAGCTGCGACGCAAGAATATCATTGGCAAGGAAGATCAGCCTTTTCAGACTGCCGCAGGGATGGTGCTTACCGATCTCAGCCCGCGCGAGACGATGGAACTCACTCTCGAGGCCTTCGATTTGACTGCCTTTCGCCGCGAACAGGCGTCAGCGCGCGAGAACGGTCGCTACATCGGGCTGGGCATTGCCAACGGGATAGAGCCAACAACTGTGTCGTTCGGCTATTTCGCGTCGGATGTCGCACACGTTCGGGTCGAGGCGAACGGGCAAATCACAGCCATGACCACGACCTTCTCGCAGGGCCACGGCACTGCCACCTCGATCGCCCAGGTGATTGCGGAACGTCTCGGCGTGAGAATGGAGGACGTGACAGTCGTTGAGGGCGACAGCTCACGTACAGGCTTCGGCTCAGGTGCAGGAGGAAGCCGGCAGGCTGTCGCCGGAGGTGGCGCGGCCATCAAGGCTGCAGACCTGTTGCGCGACAAGATCGGCCGGATCGCTGCATATGCCTATAACGCAAGCCCGGAATCGATCAGGATCGAGGGCGGGGTGATTACGGTGGACGGCTCGCCGGAAATTCGCTCCTCGATCGCGGAAATCGCGATGCTGGCCTACGTCGCCCCTGACCGCCTGCCGCCTGACATGGAGATGGGGCTGGAGGCACAGTACCGTTTTCGCCCGCCTCCGATGGTTTTCGCGAACGCGACTCATGCCTGTATCTGCGAAGTCGATATCGTTACGGGCAAGGTTTCCATCCTGCGCTGGGTGGCGGGCGGAGACTGCGGCCAGCTGATTAATCCCGCAATAGTCGAAGGGCAAATCGCAGGCGGCGTAGTACAGGGCATCGGCGGGGTACTGTTTGAGCATATCCGCTATGACGAAAATGGTCAGCCGTTGGCGGTCACGCTCAAGGATTACCTGCTGCCCACGGCCCTGGATGTCCCCAAGATCGAATACCGTCATATGTGCACGCCATCATCGACGCCCGGCGGGTTCAAGGGTGTGGGCGAGGGTGGGGCGATGATCTCTCCACCAACTCTGGTCAATGCCCTTGCCGATGCGTTGGCGCCGTTCGATCAGCGCTGGACCACGATGCCATTATCGCCCGACAGGATCGTTTGCGGTTTGACCTCTCAGTCCGCTACCGCTGTCGGCGTCGATTGAGCAGCGAGCCGTAGAGCCTCATAGGGTTTAAGCTGGAACAGGGCCAGCAAAGGGCAAATGATTGCGGCGGTCGCGATCACGATTGACATCGAGCCACGGACCGCCGCATCGTTTCCGAACACATATTCTGTCAGAACAGCGACAGCGGTGATCGCCGCGCCCATACCGATCACGTTGGCCAGCAGCAGCAATACGGCAATCGCTCGGCCACGGAATTGCACAGGCGTGATGTCGTAAAGCGCCGGGTAGCTGAGGCTCGAAAGCAGTCCGCTCGTGACAAGCACAATCAGGGTGCCGGCGTAAAACGCTGGCTCTGATCCGAAACCCATCATCATGGCGCCAATCACGATCGGAACTGTTCCGCCCAGCCAGGCCCGTAGCCGACCATAAGGCCGGTTCTCCCGCGCCATCCAGTCACCCAGCTGTCCACCAAGAAATCCGCCAAGGACGCTGCTGGGCACCATGATGATGCCAAGGGCAATCCCGGCATCGGCTGCACTTTGGCCGAAGTTGCGGATCAGGACGCTCGGCACCCACGCGGTCGCCACGTACGAGGTGGCAAACGTAAAGGCTATCATGAGTTTCAGAGATACTGTCACTCGCCAATTGCTCCAGACAAACCTGGCATAGTTAGTGCCAAATTCAGCCGGGCGGGTTGCAGCCGCGCGAGTCGGCTCGCGTATCGTCAGAACCAGCAGGGCCATCAGCAATCCTGGCGCGCCAGCCAGCAGAAAAGTAACCCTCCAGACTTCCAGCGCGCCCAGCAACGGGAGCTCGATTTCGCCACTGCCCCCCAGAGCCTTGAGGACGATGCCACCCAACAGGGACGAGGCGGCGCCGCCGATCGCCGCCGCCATCACCATGAAGCTCATCGGGCGGCCGCGGCGCTCGGACGAAAACAGGTCGCAAATCATGGAATAGGCTGCCGGAGACAGGCACGCTTCGCCGATCCCGACTCCAGCGCGCGCTGCGAACAATTGTTCGAAGTTCTGTGCCAGACCGCACAGCATCGTCATGATGCTCCATCCCGCGACGCCGCAGAGGACAATCATCTTGCGGTTCAGGCGATCGGTCAAAGTGCCGATCAGCAGGCCGCCGGCTGCGAAGAACAACGAAAACGCAAATCCCTGGACAATGCTGATCTGCACCTCGCTAAGGTCAAGGGATCGGCGCAAGTCCGGCACGAGAATACCGACTATACCGCGGTCGAGGTATGAAAGCACCGCGGCCGATACGAGGACGAATACGATATACCACCGGTCGCGAGCCTCTGTGCCGCTCCGTCCAGGACGTTCTGCATTAGCCATCTGTCATCCCGCCCTTGTCCGGGCGTGGCAGGTGCCCGCCCGTGTATCTGGCATACTTATATTAAAGTTGACAACTTCGTCAAACGGATTACCCCGTGGGCATATGGCGAAAATCGCCTGAGTTCACGCAAAAGGGACGCAGAAACCAAGAAGCTGCGCTTGCTGGGCTGGAGAACCAAAGGGGAGGTTCCTGATGACGCATCTGAAAGACCAGATTGGACTGCTGGCCTGCGCTTCCATGGTAGCGCTTGTCGGGATCGTGCCGACTTATGCCCAGACCGGACCAACGGCCGCGACGCCTTCGGAACCTGACATTATCGTCACCGCGCAGCGGCGATCGGAACGTCAGGTCGACGTGCCTTTGTCGATCAGCGTGCTCAGCGACAAGTCCCTGACTGCCGCTGGCATCAACGGCGTTCAAGGGCTGACGCAGGTAACACCTGGCCTGCAATACAGCCAGACCGGCGTCCTGACGCAGCCGACCATCCGCGGCATCGGAACCACCGGCACGAACGTTGGCGACAGCGCGAACGTTGCGACCTATGTTGATGGCGTTTACCAGGCAACCATGCTCGGCGGCTTGTTCGAACTGAACAACATCGACCGGATCGAAGTGCTCAAAGGGCCTCAAGGGACCCTGTTCGGGCGGAACGCCACTGGTGGCGCAATCCAGATCCACACCCGCGAGCCGCAGGCCGGTACGGCAGTCGAGGCAAGTGCTGGGTTCGGATCGTTCAATGACCGCTGGATCAAGGCCTACGCAAGTACAGGCTCTGATGACGTTTCTGCCAATGTTGCAGCGGTCTATCGTCAGGACGACGGTTACGTCCGCGACCTGAACCGGAACGTTACTGTCGGCGCGCACAAGACGATGAGCGTGATAGGCAAGGTCAAATGGGCTCCTACCGATCACACGAAGGTGATCCTGACGGGGAACGTTGCTAACCTGATCGACAACTCGGTCCTGACTCCCTATTTCGTACTCAACAATTCGCGGTCGGCATTCAACGATGCCAGCAAGCCTTATGCGCGCACGCCGGGGACTACCGCTCTGTCGCTTGATCCATTCAATCGGGTGAACCAAAGCGGGATCAGCCTGACAGCGCAGCACGATACCGGCGAAGTGACGATCAAGTCGCTTACCAGCTACCAGCACGTAAGCTTGCGGAACCTCACCGACCTCGACGGCGGCCCACTGCCCATCCAGAAGATTTTCTATCGGAATATCAGCGATTCCCTTTCGGAAGAACTGACGATTGGTTCATCGGGCAACCGGACGCTGAACTGGGTCGGCGGCGTATTCCTGTTCCGCGACGATGCCGATCAGCCTACCTACGTGATCAACGATACGGCCTTTTTGCGCTCAAACGTACTGACCAAGGCCCTGGGTCTGTTCGGCGAGGTCAACGTCCAGGCCACGGACCAGCTCTCGCTCATCGCCGGGGTGCGGTACAGCACGGAAAACAAGCGACTGACGTCGCAAGCTCTTGCTACGTCCGGTCCAGTCTACCGCCTGGACAAGACTTGGAACAGCTTCACGCCCCGAGTATCTGTGCGCTATGAGCTGGCCGACCGGGTTAACGTCTACGCGACGTTCAGTCAGGGCTTCAAGAGTGGGGCCTACAATTCCAGCACCGTTCCCGGAGGGGCAGATCCCCTCGCGACTATCGGGGCAGTCGATCCCGAAAAGGTCACGGCATACGAGGCCGGGCTGAAGGTCGCGCGCAACGGCCTCACCTTCAACGCCGCTGCCTATCATTATGATTATACCAACATTCAGGTGAGCTCGTTCGTGGGTAACGCCACGGCCGTTACGCGCTTGCAGAACGCAGCCAGCGCCCGGATCACCGGCATCGATGGAGACATGAGTTTCGTCGTATCCGATCACCTCAGGCTCACTGCTACAGCCGCGTACTCGCACGCCCGTTACAGGGATTTCATTGGCGCGATCGCGCTGATTCCTTCCTCGACGGTCAATCCGGTCAATGGCACGAGCAATGGCAACGTCCAGAGCAATACCACGGCTTCTGGTAATGCCATGGTACGCCAGCCCGATTATACTTTGGGTTTCGGAGCCAACTACACCCAGCCGATTGGCGCGTCTTCAATCGAAATATCGGGCAACACCTATTTCAGCGGCAGCTTCTTCTGGGACGCGGCCAACACGGTCAAGCAACCAAGCTACAATGTCACGAACATGCGGGCGACGTGGATCTGGCCGGGCGAGAAGGTAAGTGTTTCTTTGATCGGCAACAATGTTTTCAATTCGAAGTACAACCAGGCCATGGCGATCGCAACCGCAGGTACGCGTGGCGTCGTGGCGCGGCCAGCTTCGATCGCAGGTGAACTGCAGGTTAAATTCTGATCGACACATGCAACGGGGTGGCAGGGCAGGTGGCATATGACGCTATCTGCCCTCATCATCTCGGCCTGTGCTTAATAACTGCTAATGGACTGCCATGAACGCCACCACTGACCATACCGACCGCTACCCCCTTGCTGCTTTTGCTGGCAAGCGCCCGCCTGCGCCGCAATGGTTTACCGATGTCATGGCGGTTCAGCCCGAGCGCCAGAGTGTTGCAGTCGCAGGTGCAGAGATCGAATTCTTCTGCTGGGGCGAAGTGGGTAAGCCCGGCATTCTGCTTATACATGGCAACTTTGCCCACGCGCACTGGTGGGGGCCGCTGTCTCCGCTGCTCGGTCGCGACTACCGCGTTTGTGCGATGTCATTGGCCGGCATGGGTGGTTCTGGCTGGCGTGAAACCTATTCGGTGGAAATGCAGGTGCTTGAAGCGGTGGCGGTAGCGGAAGCCGCACAACTGTTCGCCGCGGCCGAACTCCCGTCGGTGGTGGCGCACAGTTATGGCGCGGAACCGGCAATCTTCATCGCAGCGCTTCAGGGCGAGCGCTTCGCCCGGGCCCTGTTGCTAGATAGCGGGGTCGCTCCAAGCTTTGACCAGGAGGTGCTTACCACCAAAGGTCGCAGTTATCCGAGCGAGAAGGACGCTTTGGCACGGTTCCGGCTGGCGCCGCCGCAGGAACACAGCAACCTGTTCATCATCGATGATATTGCTCGAAAGGGTTTGGTCAAGGACAGCGAAAGCGCCTGGCGCTGGAGCTTTGACCCCCAGTTCTGGAATCACCTTGCTCGCTATGATGGCTGGAACACGCTGAGCAAGGCACGGTGTCCGCTTGCGTTCATCTATGGCGCCGATTCCAAGCTGGTCACCGCAGACATGGTCACGCTGCAGAAATCCAAGGCACCTGCCGGCACGCCGTTCATAGAGATTTTCGGCGCGGGCCACCATCTGATGATCGATCAGCCCTTCGCAGTGCATGCCGCAATACGCGGATTGATCGAGGAAGCTCGGCGTAGCACCGCCTGAGACGCCTTCGAATGGGCCGGGCAGTCCCCCGTGTCTGTTCAGCCTGCCCCGATGCTACGGGCAAACGTCGAGGTCGCCAATGGTCGGCAACGTCGGGCAAAATGCTCGGCATCAGCCCCGATGATTGCGCAGTTGCCCTCTCCCCATAACTCCCACGACTGGCGTCGGACAATTCTCCAGCCAGCCGGACCGCGCGTCCATTCGTCCTCATACCAGCCTTCGCTGCGCCAGACGTCTCCCCCGGGAAAACCCTGCTTGATCAGCCGCCATTGGCCGTAAGTCAGGCTCCGAGCCTGATTATCGGCAATGTCGATGATGGCATTTGTGATGCTGTGCCTTGTCCGGTCGAAGCAGCGGTGAACACGGTCGAAGCCCTCCACGAAGGCCGCGAGGCTGGTGTATGCGCTGTTGTCGGCGTGCCTCACGAAGACTGCAGGCCCGGAGAAAATCTGCTCGAACAGATCCCACCGCAGAGCATCGACCGCAAAGCCGTAGAGATCCAACTTGGCCCGTATTTCCAACCAGTCGCGCCCAGGCTCGGAAGGATCCATCGTGATTCTCTGTAGCGATTCCTGCATGGCGGTCCCTCCTAATGTACAGCGATCATTTGGTAACGCTGAAGCCCGAAGGTGCGGCGAACGGTACGAGGCAGCGCGAGCCAATCAGCCAATCGCCATCCCGCCTGACGAAGACGTCATCGTAATATCCCAGGATGATTGGCCTCGCGCCGGTTGCAAGCAGGCCTTCCCCACGCAGGTAGGAAATTGCCCGGACAGACTCACCATCATACCCGTGCAGCATCACGTTGCTGATGAAATGCACAAAATAGACATACTTTCCGCTCGGCACAGAAAATACGCGGCGTAATTCTTCCTGACCTTTCACGAGCGGGAACCCCAGACACCTCTCGTCAAAAACGCCGTCTTCCGCGAACAAGCCAGGAAGGGCGTCATACTGCTTCGTGTCGCAACAATAGGCATATCGATAAATCCGGTCGCAGACATCAACGCGCACATCGACGGGAATCGTGCCTCCAGCAAGAGTATCGACGGGTCTGAATTGCACTATCTGGGGCTCCGCGTGGCATCGACTCACCTCAACTACACAGTGTACGTTTGACTAGGTTGTCAAGTAGCGGAGAATGGGCGAGTGCATCTGCTGGCAAAGCCGGTGCGGCAGATACAACGTTGCTCATGAGTGGTTTTGGAGATCAGGCCGTCTCGGAAAAGAAATGATTTGACGGTCATGTCAAAAATGTTCATTGCAGTTCCTCAGGTGGAGAAGTCCGCCGTCGGCTCATAACCGCAGCCGGGCGATCGAAGTCCGGTCCAGGGGGCTGCTGCAATCATGGGTCAGGCAGGCCACGGGCATCGTCTCGGGCGCTTGAGTGTAGGGAACTAGGACGATGGAAATTGCACCGGTTGTAAACCAGATCATTGGCGAGATCGATTTCGATCCCGATGCCCTTCACGCGAAGTATCTACTTGAACGCGACAAGCGGCTTGAGCGAGGTGCACGTTCCTATCAGCCGATCGCTGGCGAACTTTCGCATTTCTGCGAAGACCCGCACGCTGATCCTGATTTCACGCGGGACCCGATCAACGACGAAGTTGACTTCCTGCTGATCGGCGCAGGCTTCAGTTCGTTGGTGCTCGGTGCCCAGTTGCGCAAGGGCGGTCACACCAAGCCCAGCAGCATCCGTCTGATCGATGCGGCGGCCGACGTTGGCGGCACCTGGTACTGGAACCGCTATCCAGGTGCCCAATGCGACACCGAAGGCTATGTGTACATGCCGATGCTTGAGGATACGGGCACCATGCCCACCTGCAAGTATCCGTACCAGCCGGAAATTCTTGCGCAGGCCAATCGCATTGCGGACAAGTACAACTTGCGCGACAACGCGATGTTCCAGACCTCCGTCACCGGTATGACGTGGAACGATACAGTCAAGAAGTGGGTCATCACGACTGATCGCGGCGATAACTTCAAGGCAAAGTACGTCGTGATGGCGACCGGTCCGCTCAGCAAGCCGAAACTTCCGGGCATTCCCGGGATCAACTCGTTCCGCGGCCACACCTTCCATACCTGCCGTTGGGACTATGGCTACACCGGCGGGAACACTCTGGGAGGACTCGACGGATTGCGCGACAAGCGTGTCGGCATCATCGGGACAGGGGCGACCTCGATCCAGTGCATTCCCCATCTCGCCGCGTCAGCCAAGGAGCTGTACGTTTTCCAGCGCACCCCTTCGTGCGTGGATCTGCGCTACAACAAGCCCACCGATCCGGAGTGGGCGGCCTCGCTCAAGCCTGGCTGGCAGTGGGAGCGCATGGTCAATTTCGCCGAGGTGCTCGAGGGCATCCCCGACGTCGAGGTCGACCTGGTCAATGACGGCTGGACGGTGCTCTACCGGAAAGCCTTCGGCCCGGCGCTGAAAAAGGCGGCGGAGCAGGTCGGGCGCAAACTGAACCGTGAAGAGCGCAGCCAGCTGCTCGAACTTTATGACTACCAGAACATGAACCGAATCCGCGATCAGATTTCGAGCATCGTCAAGGATCAGAAAACCGCCGAATCGCTGAAGCCCTGGTATCGGCAGTTCTGCAAGCGCCCGACGTTCCACGATACCTATCTCGAAGCGTTCAACCGGCCCAGCGTTCACCTGGTCGATACGGACGGGCTCGGGGTCGAACAGATTACCCCCGAAGGAGTCGTGACCAACGGGACGGAGTATCCGCTCGACTGCCTGATCTTTGCGACCGGTTTCGAAACGGAGACGTCCTATGTCCACCGCGCAGGCTATGACGTGGTCGGCCGGGATGGGCGGAAGCTTTCGGATTACTGGTCCAACGGACTACGCACCTTCTTTGGCGTGGCCGTGGACGGGTTCCCCAACCTGTTCCTGCTCGGCCGGACGCAGAGCGGTGCCTCGCTAAACCTGCTATACGGCATCACGCGCCAGATCGGTCACGTTGTGCATATGATCAATGAGACCGAAAAGCGCGGGGCCGCCGCAGTAGAACCGAGCCCGGAATCTGTCCAGAACTTCCTGGATGACTTCTGGTCGCACAAGCGCAAGGCCGACCGGTACTGGGCGGAATGCACGCCCGGGTTCTTCAACAACGAAGGCAACGTCACCAACAACAACGGTTTCTTCGCCGATGTCTATGGCGGCGGCATCCGGAAGTTCTTTGCCAACTTCCAAGCTTGGCGCGATAGCGGCGACATGGTCGGCATGAACTTCGATTTCGCGAAAGATGCGGCTGAGGCTGGCTGACACTCAGCCTAACTGACCTTGCAAAGGCATCGCCTCGGACGGACCGCCGAGGCGATGCAGACATCAACTGGAACCCGCATGATAACTCTTTATGGGATGAGCAGTCCGAATGTCGTCAAGGTACTCCTGATTCTTGAGGAACTGGGCGAGGAATACGTTTTCGAACGCTGCGACGTCATTCTGGGCGAGCAGTTCACCGACCGTTTTCTGGCGATGAATCCCAATGCCAAGGTGCCCGTAATCGTCGACGACAGTGCTGCCGATGGTCCGCTGACAATCTTCGAATCCGGGGCGATCTTGTTCTATCTGGCCGAACGGGCAGGGCAGTTCCTGCCTGGATCAGGAGCGGGGCGCTACAAGGCCATGCAATGGCTCATGTTCCAGATGGCCGGTGTCGGGCCGATGTTTGGACAGGCGATCCATTTTCGTGATCGGCCGACAGGCAACGACTATGCGGTCGAGCGCTACAAGCGTGAACTGGTTCGCCTGTGCAATGTCATAGACGGAGCCTTGCAGCAAACGGGGTATCTGTCGGGAGCCGATTACAATATTGCCGACATGGGGGTGTTCCCTTGGATGAGGACCTGTTCGCGGTTTTTCCCCGACGTGGAGTTCGCGTCGGCCACGCGCGAGTGGTATGATCGGGTGGCAGCCCGTCCGGCGACCATTCGCGCTCTCGAGGTTGTCGATAAGTTGTCAAACCTGGACAAGAGCAGCATGAAGAGTGCTTCGCCTGAACAGATCATTCGGTATTATGGACGCCCACGGGACTGAAACTGGCTATCTACCGATTGCAGCGGAGCAATCCATTAGCATCATGGGCAGTCTCACGATCGAACATTGACTAGAGGAGAGTAAGATGAAGCCCGGAACTCGTTTGCGGAGCGTCGCAGATGACACCGAAGTCATGGTTATCCGCTGCGGAGACGGCACTGTCGAGTGCGGTGGGTCGCCTATGGCTGAAGTCAGACCAGACGAGGCTGCACCGCTCTCGCCCGATTTTGCTTCCGGGACGATGATGGGCAAGCGCTACGTCGATGCCGAAGGCCAGTTCGAACTGCTCTGCGTCAAGCCAGGCAAGGGCTCGCTGGGTGTCAACGGAATCGCCCTGACGGTTAAGGAAGCCAAGCCGCTACCGGCTTCAGACTGATTAGCCTCAGCCACGTTCGAGTTATCGGCCCAGATCTTTTGAGGAGACGCGAAGATGACCCATCCTGTGGTGGTGACAGGCGCAGCCGGGTTTCTCGGCAATTGCGTTTCACGATACCTCGCCGAACAGGGGCTTAGTGTGGTTGGCATCGATCTGGTAGAAGAACAACCAGATTTCCCTGGCACTTTCATTGGGGGGGTGGACCTGACCGATGCCAGCGACACGAGCAAGGCATTTGGCGGGCCGGCAACAGCGGGCGGGATAGCAGGGTTGGCCAGCATTGCTGGCGGCTTTCGCTGGGAAACGGTCATGGATGGAAGCCCGGAATCCTGGGATTTCCTCTATCGTATCAACGTCCGGACGGCCCTAAACGCAGCACGGGCAGCCGTGCCTCTGCTGAATCCGGGGGCGGGCATCGTCAATGTAGGCTCGGCCGGCACGCTCAAAGCCCTGACGGGAATGGGCGCCTACACGGCCAGCAAATCTGGCGTGGCAAGGCTGACCGAAGCCTTGGCCGAGGAGCACAAAGGGAAGATCCGGGTCAACGCGGTGCTTCCTTCGATCATCGACACGCCAGTGAACCGCGCTGACATGGGCGATGCCGAGGCAGACCGATGGGTTCGTCCGGAGGAACTTGCTCAAGTGATCTCGTTCCTCCTTTCCAACGCAGCTTCTGCGGTGACGGGCGCCTGCATTCCCGTCGTTGGCCGGGTCTGACGCCAAATCACCTTTGCCGCGGTGCAACGCCTATGCCGAGGGGTGGCGTAATGCTGCGACCAAGCCGCCGTCGACCAGAATATCCGTCCCGGTGATGAAGGATGCCCGCTCCGACGCAAGAAACTCGACTACACCGGAGATCTCCGCCAACGTTCCTTCCCGTTGAAGGGGCGTAGCGGAAAGCAGGTCGTACTTCATCGGCTGCCGCGCGAATTCGAGCGCCCCCATCGGCGTCGCGATAAGGCCTGGCGAGAGGGAGACGATCCGCGCTAGGCGCTGTCCCCAGGCAGAAGCCTCTCGGCGGCACATCCGGTTCATCGCGAACTTGGATAGCTGATAAGCTAAATTAGGCGTTCGGGGCTGATTGATCGCTTCGGCGAAACGTCGAGCGAAGCCGGGGGCCAGTGGATCTTCATCCATCAAGGCTTGGACCGGAGGAGCAACATCGTCTACGTGCCCACCCATCGAGGAGATGAAGATCGCACACGTGCCCGGTACGGCTAGAGGCAGGAACGCGCGCTCGACCCGACGGGCTCCGATCAGATTGACTGCGATGATCGCATCGAAATCACCCATGCTGGGCGACAGCCCGACCACGTGCACGAGAACTCGCGGCGGCCCGAGATCACCGGCCCGCGCAGCCAGGCCGCTCACATCGTCATCAATGGTTATGTCGCAACGATGAGTTTGGGCGTCGAGGCCTTCGTCTTTCATGGCGCCGGACAGCCGATCGAGCGCATCCGCATCTCGATCGGCAATCAATAAGCGATAGGATTGACCCAGCCTTCGGGCGATCGCCCTAGCCATCGCCCCGGCGCCGACTACCGCCGCAAGACCAAGGTCCGGTCGCTCGCAGCTTCCAGGCTGGCGCATAACATTCACTCCCGCATTCCTGATGGTCTGATTGGCCTGCGTTTTCGGTCGGCTACATGTCTGTGCGTCGAGGCTTTACTGTGCGCCCGATTTTTGGGTGACTCTGACGGAGCTAAGCGCGTTTTTGCTCAGCGCGATAGCTCAGTGACGTCAATGTGGCCGTTGAACTGCTGTACCTGCCTGCCCGTCTTGTGGTTGACCTTGCGATACTACCTCCAGCGAACCGGTTTCCCTCATACAGGGCCTCTGCGTAAAAAATCGACCGAACGGCGTGTCGTCGAACGAGAGGACCGCCTTCTTCGCTTTGAGCGCCTGCAAGCGCTAGCCGGCCGTGAGGCCTGCATCGATTGATACACAACTGCCATGATAGGAGCGGCCGGCTGGAGAGGCCAGCATGGCGATCAGTTCCGCAACATCCTCTAGCTCGACAAGACTGCGGATGGGATAGAACCGGGCCATGAGCTCGGCATCGGGATTGGCGGGGAGAGTCATCGTTTTAGATATGTCGGTCGCCATTGCGCCGGGCGCCACAGCGTTGATCCTGATCGGTGCGCGCATGTATTCCATTGCCAGCGACTTGGTCATGCTGACCAACCCAGCCTTGGTTGCGGTGTAGGCCGCGCAGTAGGCTTCGCCGATGTAGGCAGCCGAGGAAGCGCAGTTGACGATCGCCCCGTTGGTTTCAAGCAGGTGAGGGATCGCTGCCTGCGACAGATACCATGGTGCATGAAGGTTGATCGCCATGGTCAATTCAAAGTCACGGCGTGGCATATCTGCGCTATGCGCCATCCGGATGATCCCGGCGATGTTGCACAACGCATCCATCCGACCGCATTGCTCCACTGCGGCGGCGATCGTACCAAAACAAGCGTCTGGATCGGCAAGATTGGCCACATGTCGCACGGTTTCCACGCTGCCGATCATTTCGGCCGTAGCCGCCAGACCATCTGCATCTACGTCTACCAGCACCAGTCGTGCGCCGACCTCTGCCAGACGGAGCGCGGCGGCCCGTCCCAGTCCCGCCGCGGCTCCGGTAACGACGGCAACGCGGCCCGTCATCTCAATCTGCTGCACCATCTTGTCACCTTTGCAAATCTGTCGGAAACCAGACGACGGGGGTACGGCGTCAGGCTATCGCTTTCTTTGCCTTCAACGCCTCGATCCGGTCCCAATCCAGTCCCATTTCTATCAACACCATTTCGGTGTGTTCACTGGCTTCGGGGCCACGCACGTTCTGCGCGGGTTGCTGGTTGAACTGCACCGGATTGGCAACTAGTCGGATCGGCTTTCCGCCATCGGCCGATTCAACCTCGTAGATCATGCCATTCGCCAAGACCTGCGGGTCCTCCGCCACGTCCAACGGAGTCTGATAGACGGCCCACTGCCCGCGCATCGTTTTCAAACGCTCCTTCCAGTAGCTGAGCGGCTGGGACCCGATGGCCTCGACTATATAGGGAACGCACAGTTCGGCGTTGTCCATCAGCGCCTCGACCGTTGAGAAGCGCGGATCCTCCAGCAGGTGCGCCAGATCTAGGTGTTCAAAGGTATCCCTCATATATGGTCCGGGCTGAAGAACCGTCAGGTTGATCATGCGGCGATCCTGTGTCGCATAGACACCCATGAACGGATTGCGGGTGCCTTCGACGACCTTGCCGTTCACCGGCAGCGGGTTGGTGAAGGGCACGGCCCCCAATTCCATCGCCACGTCGGTGCTCATCGCGGTGGCCCAGATGCCCGATGACAGGAGTGAAACATCGACTTCCGTCGCTTCGCCGGTCCGCTCGCGATGGAAGAGTGCGGCCGAAATGCCTCCAGCGATGAACATGGCTCCGATCGTATCACCATAAGCAGGCCCAGGCATCTGGAGTGGAGCATCGAGTTCGACAGGAGTTACCAGGGTGGCGGAACCGCCCCGCGCCCAGAACGCGCTGGCATCGAAACCGCCATTGTTGCGTTCCGGCCCTTTGTCGCCCAGCGCCGAACCACGAACATAAATGATGTTCGGATTGGCCTTGCGGATGTGCTCCACATCGATTTTGAGCTTCTGTCGGGCGGAGGGCAGGAAGTTTGTCAGGAACACGTCGCAGGTTGCCGCGAGCTGGTACAGCAGTTCCACGCCCTCTTCCGTGGCGATGTCGATCCCGACGCTTTTCTTGCCGCGATTGGGATGATGCATGGTCGTGGCGCGCAGCGGGTTTACCGCCCAGCGCTGCAACACCTTGAGGCCGCGCTGTGCATCTCCGCGCTCGGGATGCTCGATCTTGAGGACTTCGGCGCCCCAGTCCGTCAGCACACCGCCCGCAGCCGGAACAAAGGTAAACTGGGCTACTTCCAGAACACGAACGCCCTTCATGACAAGGCTCATCACAACTCTCCCAACTCTGTCTCTTCGGTCAGCCCGTCAAAAAGAATTTCGACACGGACGAATTTTGGACCACACGCCAACAAGCGAGTATATTTGACATATTGTCAAGTTCCGTCTTGGGTCATCAGCCCGCCATACCTTGCCAAAGTTTTCGCCGCTGATCATCCGCCCATCCGGGGATCGAAATCTTCGGTTAAGGTCCACAGGCCATCACGGTTTCTCATCCAGCCGAACGAAGCAGACGTGCCCCCATCGACGGGCAGCACGACACCCGTCACGTAAGCGGACAGATCGCAGGCGAGGAACACGGCGGCGTCGCCGCACTCTTCCTCGGTTCCTTCACGGGCCAGCGGGATGATGCGCAGCAGACCGTCCACCTCCGCCTCGGAGCGTTGACGCCAGGTTGCCGGGTCGACCGGCCCCTTGCGGTTGCCCATTACTCCGGGAGTCAGTGTGTGATCAGGAGCGATGGCGTTCACCCGGATGCCATGTTCGGACAACTCCAGCGCCATGGTCCGGGTGAAGTTCTCCATCCCCGCCTTGCAGGCCGCGTAAACAGCGAAATTTGGTGCAGCGCGCGATGCCTCGATGCTGCTGACGTTTATGATCGAACCGCCTCTTCCGCTTCGGATCATGACCGGAGCAGCCGCAGAGGTCGCTGCGAGGAGGCTGATCAGGTTCAGGTCGATATGTCGCCGCCAGCTCCGCTCGCTCTGTTCAAGAAAGGGTCGCAATGAGGTGCCGCCGACATTGTTGACAAGGATATCCACCCTGCCAAAGCTGCGATCTGCAGCTTCGACCAGTCCGCGGACCTGGTCGCTGTCCATTGCATCCATGGCCACCGCTTCGACCAGTCCGCCTTCGGCGGCAATTGTCGCGACGACTTCTTGCGCGCGTTCGGGCTCGACTTCGCCGATCACCACAGCAGCGCCCGCTCTCGCCAGAGCTCTGGCGATGCCCCGGCCTATGCCGCCGCCGCCGCCGGTAACCACGGCGGTCTTCCCTTCCAAGGACACCTTTGTCAGCATGGTCTGGTCCATTCCTTAAGCCTCCGCCAAATCGGCCATCTGGGGAATGTCGCGGGTACTGATGCGATAGATCAGCCGCCGTTCGCCGTCCTTGTCGCTGTAGTTGGTGGGCGTTGCCGAATGCAGCACTGCAAAATTGTCCCAGATCAGCAGGCCGCGCGTCCGCGCCGCGCCTTCTGCCTGAAAGCGGTGACTGGTTGCATGCCGCTTCACTTCCCTCAGCAGATCGATGGCCTCGTCCTCGGCCATGCCAACGATGCCGGCGGCTGAGCCAGCCGGTGCATAAAGCAGCATCTCGCCCGTTACGGGGTGCTGCCGGACCAAGGGATGATGGACCTGCGGCAATGAGGGCACGTTCGCCCGACCGCGATACTCACCATCCGCCATGAGCCGCTTGTCGCCTTTTCCATGCACGACGATCAGTCCCTCAAGCCGAGCTTTCATCGCATCGTCGAGTGCATCGTAAGCCGCGACCATGTCGCAAAACAGCGTTTCATTGCCGCTGGCTGGTGCCTCTACTGCATATAGCGTCGTGATGCTTGCCGGCGGATTCTCGTAGGACCCGTCCGAGTGCCAATGCAGAGCGAAGTCGCGGTTTTCCGCTATCGTGTCGGGACTGTTGGAGATGACGATCAATTCAGGCGTCCCGCCATCACGTTGGGCAGGATCGAAGAACACGATCGGACGCCCCAAGCGCCGGGCAAAGGCGAGATAGCTTTCGGTATCGAGCTCCTGGTCGGGAATCATCAGAAAGCGATGACGATAGAGCGACCGTAGGATGGTGGCGATGTCCCCGGCGGTCAGGCCATCCGAAATGTTGATACCGCTGAGGACGGCGCCAAATCCCCGCTTCATCGCCTCGCATTGCATGTCCGCCTTCCTTTCCTTGTTCCGCCAGATGTGCCTGGGTCAGTCGCGCGTCAGCAGCAGCGCTCCGCCTGGAGCCCCTCCACCTGTGGTGACGACCGCCACTTGCGCGTCGCGGACCTGACGGGCGCCGCCTTCGCCGCGAAGCTGGACGCAGGCTTCGTGCAGGAAGCCAAACCCCTGCAGACGTCCGGCGGAAAGCTGTCCGCCATGGGTATTGAGCGGGAGTTCGCCATCGAGTGCGATTCGCTTCCCGCCTTCCACGAAGGCGCCACCTTCACCGATCGCGCAGAACCCGAGCAATTCAAGCCAACTTAGACAATTGAACGTGAATCCGTCGTACAACTCCGCGACGTCGACATCGGCAGGTTTGAGGTCGGTACGCTGCCACATCGACTGTGCTGCGCCTCGGGCGAGCGGCATCTGGTCAAGGACGCCGTTGTCCCAGCTCACGCGTTCGACCAACTGCGTTCCGCATGCCTCGATCCGTACGGACTGACCGCGGGTGTCTCGAGCCGCTGCAGCTTCGGAGACGATTACCGCGGTAGCGCCGTCGCAGGGCACGTCACAATCGTAGAGGCCAAGCGGTGTCGAGATCATCCGCGCCGACAGGTAATCGTCCATGGAAATCGGATCGCGATAGATTGCGGCGGGATTGTGCGCTGCATTGGCCCGCGCATTTATCGCGATGGCTCCGAGTTGTTCGCGGGTCGTGCCGTACCGGTGCATGTGCAGATTGGCATAGGGCGCGATCCAATTCGCGGCGGAGAAGGCGCCGAATGGAATCATCCACTGGAAGTCACCGGCGATTTCCGGTGAGGGCGAGCTGTGCGGGTTCGTGGTCTGCCGCTGCTGCGCCGAGGATTCCCAGGTGCAGCGCCAGACGATCACGTGTCGCGCCAGCCCGGCGGCAACAGCCATGGCCGCTTCGACCAGCGCCCCGGTATGACCGGCAAATTCGTGCCCAGAATTGAACCAGCGGGGGTGGACCTGCAGCACCCGCTCGACATCTGCGATGCCGCCACCCGAATAGCCATCGCGCGTCAGCGGTCCAGGGTGGCAGGACAGTCCATCTATGTCGGATCGTTCCAGACCGGCATCAGCCATTGCCGCCAGACAGGCATCCACCGCCAGGCCGATCGGACTGGCGCCCAACCGGCGACCGATCTGCGACTGGCCGATCCCGGTGATCCGCACCTTGCTTTCAAACTTGTCGATCATGGCCGCACAGGCGCAAACAAGGGGAGGTAGGCCGGGCCCTGCTGCTCGAACAGGACCTGCACAGGCATGCCGAAGGTGACCTCGGACGGGTCACAGCCAATGAGGCGAGACGTGAGCCGGACATAGCGAGCCTCGTCGATCTCGACGATGGCAATGACATATGGCGGCGGGAATTCGGGATGCCATTGATGCTGGTTGACCGTGTACGTAGACACCGTCCCGCGCCCCGAGACAGTGGTCACGGATAACCCGTCGCACAGACACTCCGGGCACCGGGGCTGGGGCGGATGAACATATGTCCGACACGCGTCACACCGCTGGAAGCGCAGCTTTCCGTCCAGCCCCGCCGTCCAGAAGAACTCAGTTTCCGGAGTGATCGCCGGATAAGGTTTGGGCACTGACTACCTCTCTTTCCGGCAGACCCGGAGGTTGTCTGGCTCATGCCAGCCTCTTTTTAGGCGTTTCCCGAGCACATGAAGGCCAGGGTTGACGTGACGGAAGTATTACTGACAAAACCGTCAAGTCCAGCGATTCTTTGAGTTATCGCGCATATCGCGACGAAGGCTCTGGTTTGTTGGCCTCGGGCGTTCGCCAGCATGAGCAGTCGTTGCAGACTTGACAGGGTGTCACAAATGGCCTTGAGCAAGATCAAGCGTGAAAGTCAGCCTCGCATGTCAAGCCCGTGAATCGGATTGAGCGGGAGCTTTGGCGAAGAAGGGTGCAAGCGCAAGACCGCACAGCGGCACAAGGATGAGGAAGCCATGATCACGGACTGTCAGTCGCTCTACATCAGCGGCGAATGGGTAAAATGCGAAAACTTCGAGGCTGTCATCAATCCGGCTGACGAGTCTGTCCTGGGGCACGCTCCTGTTGGCAATACCGCCCATGTCGAAGCTGCAATTGCCGCCGCCCACGATGCCTTTCATCGCGGACCCTGGCCCCGGATGTCGCCAGTGGAACGGCAGGCGCGCCTCACGGCATTTCTTGACGCCATCGAACGTCGGACGGGCGAGATTGTCGATCTGATTGTGGCCGAAGCTGGCGCCAACGTGGGGCTGGCGCAATATCTACAGTTCGGCATTCCGATGAAACATGCGCGAACAACCGTGGAGATCATGCTGCGACCGGCACAGACCAGCCTGCCGATCGACCTCACTCCCGCCGCAGATGGCACCACGGTGCTCGGTGCCAACGTGCTGTCGCGCGAGCCGGTCGGTGTGGTGGCTGCGATCACGCCATACAATTATCCCTTCTTCCTCAATCTGGGCAAAGTCATTCCTGCACTTGCAGTGGGATGCACCGTTGTCTTGAAGCCCTCGCCCTACACTCCGTTCGAGGCGCTGCTGTTCGGCGAAATCGCCGAGGAAGTCGGCCTTCCGCGCGGCGTGCTGAACGTTATTACCGGTGGCGCGGACGTCGGCTCGGCGCTCACAACGGACCCGCGCGTCGATCTCGTAACCTTTACCGGATCGGACGTGGTTGGCGCGGCAATCCAGGCGCAGACCGCCCCGACGCTCAAGCGCGTACTGCTGGAGCTCGGCGGCAAATCGGCCCTTGTCGTGCGCAGCGATGCCGACCTCATGAAAGCAGCAGCAGCCGGGGTCATGGGCTTCACCATGCATTGCGGGCAGGGCTGCGCACTAACCACCCGCCATCTGGTCCACAATTCGGTAAAGGCCGATTACATCGCGGCCGTCGGGCAGATCATCGGCGGGATGAAGATCGGCAACCCGGCAGACCCCTCGGTGGCGGTCGGCCCGCTGATCCGCGAAGCGGCGCGTGAACGCAGCGAACGCTACGTCGAGATCGCAAGGTCCGAAGGCGCATCCTTGGTCATGGGCGGGCAACGCCCCACCCATCTCGATAGGGGTTTCTTCTTCGAACCCACGTTGTTCGACAATGTCGACAACAGCTTTCGCATCGCCCGGGAAGAAGTGTTCGGCCCGATTGCGGTGGTGATCGGGTTCGACAGCGACGAGGAGGCGGTTGAACTCGCCAACGACAGCGACTTCGGACTGGGCGGCGCCATTTACTCGCGCGATGCCGGCAAGGCTTACGAAATGGCACTAGCCATCCGTACGGGCGGGGTTTCCATCAACGGCGGTTCGGGCACCATGTCGAGCCACGCTCCGTTTGGTGGCATCAAACGCTCGGGATACGGTCGCGAATACGGCATCGAAGGGTTGAACGAATTCACTTACATGAAATCGATCAGTTTCAACGCCGGATGACCGCAATGGTGTGCGGCCATGGATAAGGTGCTTCCGTCGGGCTCGGAACCCGCTGCAAACAGGAGCGGGCTGCAGGCGTGGCTTGATCAGGCCTGGAGGCAGGAGGCCGAAGTCAGGAATGTTGACGTCGAGGGTGCTCAAGTCAGCTATCGCGCCTGGGGCCTTGATCAGACGGACAAGCCGGGCCTGATCCTGGTCCACGGCGCGCTCGCGCATGCGCGTTGGTGGGACCATATCGCGCCCAGCTTCGCCGCCCGCTTTCGCGTGGTGGCGCTGGACTTCACGGGTATGGGTGACAGCGCCAGGCGGCCGACCTATTCCCGCCCGCAGTATGCGCGCGAATTGGCTGGCGTGGCGCGCCATGCCGGTCTTCGGAACGTCGTGCTGGTCGCGCACAGTTTCGGCGCAACGCCTGCACTCTACGCAGCTTTGCACTTTCCCGACCTGTTCGAGCGGGTGATTGCGATCGATGCGCGGGTGTTTCGCGAGCATACCGGCAAGCATCTGCCCGGCCGCCAGAAACGGATCTACCCCACGCACGAGGAGGCGGTTTCCCGCTATCGGCTGATTCCGCCGAGTGCGGGGCTGGATCCCGATATTCTTGCCTATGTCGCATCGCACTCGGTAGCGCGCAGTTCGGACGGATGGAGATGGAAATTCGATCCCGAAACGATCGACCCGGTGGACCGTTGGGGCATGGTTGACGAAATGCGCTTCAAGCCCCTGGCGGTTGACCTCATCTACGGCGGCGAGAGCAGCTTCATGACTGCCGAGAACATCGCCAACTTCCTGCATCACATGCCGGACTGCGGTGCGCCGGTGGAGATTCCCCTCGCGAACCATCACATCATGCTGGAACAGCCGGCCGCACTGATTGCCTCGATCAATGGCTTGCTGGCGAGGCCACATCAGAAAAGGATATCGCAATGAGAATCCGGATCGTTCCTGGCCGCTGCACGGGTCATGCACGCTGTGCTGCAGTGGCTCCCCAAATCTACAAACTCGATGACGATGGTTACATCGCCATGCAAGAGACGCAAGTCGATGCGGTAGACCAAGCCCTGGCCCAACGCGGTGCCCGGGCTTGTCCGGAGCGGGCAATCGAAATCATCGAAGACTGACGAAGCGGAGCGGTTGACAAATGCCCCGGCTGGAACACTGGAACCTGCGCACCTTCGATCTCGACGGAACAATCGCGTTTTACGAAGACGTGGTGGGTTTGCGGTCCGGTCCCTTTCCCGGCAAGCCCGGGGCCGGTGCATGGCTTTATGATGAAACAGACATTCCCGTTGTCCACGTCGTCCGGCTCGACTGCAGTCAGCGCGAAAGGGAGATAGCGCGCATCTCCGCTCGGCTAGGCGATCTCGGCCCACCGGTCGACCTCGATCGGCGCGGCTCCGGTGTGATCGATCATGTCGCGTTTGCTTGCAATGGTCTTCCCGCTACGCGCAGCAGGCTTGCCGACCGCGGTGTTCCATTCCGCGAGGTTAGCTTTCCCCGCCTCGGCCTGACCCAGATACTTGTTTGCGACCCCAACGGAGTTGTGCTCGAACTCAATTTCCGCGAAACCGCGCCAGAAGCCGCCAATGGTGCTGACGTCTGAGCCGCCAAGGCTCGCAGCCGATCCGTCCTATTTTCCCCAGCAGGATGCCCATGAAGACCTACGAAGCCTCGCAGTTCGAGACGATCCGCTACGAAAAAGGTGAAGATCGTGTCCTCACGCTAACCCTTGACCGTCCCCAGCGGATGAACAGCTTCAATCAGCGCATGCTGGATGAAATGCGCTCGGCCTGGCATCTGTTCCAGCAAGATCCGGATCTCAGGAGCGCGGTCGTTGCAGCAGAAGGCGACCGAGCATTCAGCACTGGCGTCGACGTGATCGATTCGATCGACGAATACCCGGACATGCCTTTCGACGAGCGTGATCCTGGCGAGTCACTGGGTCCGAAACAGAACCTCGTCTGGAAGCCGGTACTCGCGGCAGTCCACGGCCTCTGCGCCGGGGGTGCGTTCTACATCCTGAACGAGTGCGACATCATCATCTGCTCCGACGACGCGCAGTTTTTCGACCCTCACGTCAGTTTCGGCCTGGTCTCGGCATGTGAGCCTATCGGCGCTTTGCACCGGATGCCATATGGCGACATCATTCGCATGGTGCTGATGGGTAACGATGAACGAATTTCCGCCGAAACCGCACTGCGCATCGGACTGGTGTCTCAGGTGACGCCCCGTGAAGAGCTTCTGCCCACCGCCCGGGCGTTGGCTGCAAAGATCGCGGAGAAACCGACGGTGGCAACCCAGGGAACTGTCCGGGCCCTGTGGGAAGCTCTCGACATGCCCTACCTGGCAGCGGTGCGGAACTCTTACAAGTACACCCAGATCGGCAATCGCCTGTCGCGGCTGGACCGTTCGGAAGTTGTCAAATCGCCATTCACGCTGCGGTGATGCACTTAGATCCTGTTTAGACCGATAGTCTTCGTTGACGTCGTCTGGATAAACCTGCTGGACCTTTGCCCGCACTTGCTGAACAGCGCACAATGCTTGGCGAATGGAAGTTGACCCAATGAACGAAAGCATAGCGTCGGAGGAGCGGGCGCCAGGTTTCCTTGCGCCCCTGCAGGTGCCACTGTTCCGGCGAATCTGGGTTGCCAGCGTATTGTCGAACCTCGGCTACATGTTCCTTTCGGTGGGAACCGGCTGGGAGATGACCTCGCTTACCGCAGATGCGGGGATGGTCGCACTGGTGTTGACGGCCATGATGCTGCCGATGACCCTGCTGTCCATCCCCGCCGGCGCGATCGCAGACATGTACGATCGTCGGCGGATCGGCCTGTGTTCCCTAGCTCTGTCCATGGCTTCGGCAGCCGCACTGACGGTGTTCACGTCGCTTGGTCTGGCTTCCCCCTGGTTGTTGCTTGGATTCTGCACGCTGACCGGCGCCGGCATGACACTGTTTAATCCGGCATGGCAGGCTTCGGTCAGCGAACAGGTGCCGCGGCGGGTTCTGGGGCAGGCGGTCGCACTTAACTCGATCAGCTTCAACATCGCGCGCAGCTTCGGACCGGCGCTCGGCGGATTGGTGGTTGCAGTTGCCGGGGCCTCGGCGAGTTTCGCAGCTACAGTAATCTGTTACGTCCCGCTGTTCACTGTCATGCTGTTCTGGCGTCGGCCGCGCGTGCCTTCGCGTCTGCCGCCTGAACGGATCGATAGGGCGGTCAGCGCGGGAATTCGCTACGTCCTTCACTCTCCGCCAATTCGAATCGTGCTGGTCAGGACCTTTTGCTTTGGTTTCGGGGGAAGTTGCCTTTCGGCATTGATGCCGCTGGTTACCCGCGATCTCTTGCACGGCGGAGCGCAGGTTTTCGGCGTGATGCTGGGGGCTTATGGCTTGGGTGCCGTTGTAGGGGCGATCGGGCTGAACCGTTTGCGGCAGACCTGCACCGCCGAACAGGTGATCGCTCTGTCCACGATCACCCTTGCCGGATCAATCGTCGTTGTCGCAACCAGCACTTCGGCTGTCCTTACTGCCGCGAGCCTGCTCGTCGCCGGTGCGGGGTGGATGGTGGCTTTGGCACTGTGCAATGTTCACGTCCAGTCCTCGGCTCCGCGCTGGGTTTCCGGACGCCTGCTGGCGGCCTATCAGACCTCGGTCGCCGGAGGAGTGGCCCTCGGCAGCTGGGGCTGGGGGCGGGTCGTCGAGGCATTGTCGGTGGAGTACGGCCTGCTGCTCGCCGCACTCTACCTTGCCGTCAGCCTGCTGCTCGGGCGCCTGCTGCCCCTGCCATCGATCAGCAATGCGAGCCTTGATCCGGTCAAGCTGTCGGAGCCGGAAGTCAATCTCGACCTTACTGGGCGGTCAGGGCCGATTGTCGTGCAGATCGAATATGACGTGCCAGCAGAGCAGGCCCGCGACTTTTACCGCGTAATGCAGGCCTTGCGCTCGGTGCGTCAGCGCAACGGTGCATATGACTGGTCGATTGCTCGCGATATCGGGGACGCAGAGCTCTGGATCGAACGCTTTCAGTGCCCGACCTGGCACGACTATCTGCGCCAGCGCGATCGCAATACGCCCCATGAAGTGGAGATCCAGCGGTCGTCACGGTGCTACCTCAAGGCTGGATCCGACGTGCGCGTCCGGCGCTTGCTAGAGCGTCCGTTCGGTTCCGTGCGCTGGACCGACGATGCCCCGGAGGATCCGCTCTACACCAATGGTCTGAACGTCGCTTCCCGCGAGCCGTGATCCTTCAGCTCAACAGACGGACATCGGGCCGTTGAATGCGGCAGCGTCGACATCGTCGCGTTCGCCCCACATGGCCACAGCCCTCGCACGTTGATGGGGGATGAAATCTTCGGGGAACCGCCCCGTCGATCCTGGAATTTTTTTCAACACTGCCCGGCCGGCAAACATCTGGTGAATCTCGGTCGGGCCATCGGCCATGCCCATGGCCAACACGGAAGACCACATGCCCGCCAAGGGCGTCTGGTTCGAGACGCCCAGCGAGCCGAGCAGATGCATCGCCTTGAACACGATGTTATGCGAGACTTGGGCACAGGCCACCTTGCAAGCGGCAATCCAGGGCAGGGCTTCCTTTTCCATGTGGTTGTCCAACATCCAAGCGGTGCGCATCACCAGCAGTCGAAATTGCTCCAGTTCTATCCAGCATTGGCCTATATCGACCTGAACCAGTTGCTTGCGGGCGAGCATTTCGCCCTTGGTCACGCGGCTATTGGCCCGGGCAGCCATCATTTCGATCGCCCGGCGGCACATCCCAACCGTCCGCATGGCATGGTGAATGCGCCCGCCGCCAAGTCGCGCCTGCGCGACCATGAAACCGCCGCCACGGGGTCCCAGCAGGGCCTCCTTGGGAACGCGCACGTTGTCATAGCGCAGATGGGCATGAGTCCCTTCCGGGAAAGGTTCGCCGGGCAGGCCGGGGTTGGACAGGATCGTGAGCCCCGGCGTGTCATGCGGCACGATCAGGATCGACATGCGCTTGTAAAGTTCCGCCTCCGGATCGGTAACCACGACTGCGAGGAAAAATTCGGCAAATCGCGCATTGGACGAGAACCACTTTTCGCCATTTATGACCCAGGTATCGCCATCAAGTTCAGCCCGGCAGCGGAATTGGGTGGGGTCGGATCCGCCTTCCACCTCGGTCATGGAAAAACAGGAGACGATCTCGTTCTCGAGCAGCGGCCTTAGATACCGCTGTTTCTGTTCGTCCGTACCGAAGCGGGCAAGGATTTCGGAATTGCCGCTGTCTGGCGCCTGACAGCCGAACACGGTCGGACCCCAGACAGTGCCCCCAAGAATTTCGTTCAGGTGCAGCAGCTCGACCGCGTTCCATCCCGGTCCACCTAAATGAGGCGGAAGGTGCGCACCCCAGAGACCCTGTGCACGAACTTCCTGCTGAAGCGGGCGAACAATCCGCATGGCCTTCATATCCCGGGGATTCCACGGCGCGCCATGCTCCGGATACAGCGCATCGAGCGCGCGCACTTTTTCTGCCACAAATGTTTTGACCCATTCGAGCTTGGCGGCGAAATCGGGATTAAGCGTAAAGTCGATCATTGTCTCGTGCCGTCCCCAAGTGACTTGACTAGACAATTGTCTAATTTGGTCGCCCTTGTCCAGCAGGAATTGCGTTCACCCCGGGGCCTCGGGCCGCGACCGAGCGTGCATCGATCTCTAGTCGAGCCAGTGCAGGCGGTCGGCTGGCCTGGATCGCGGTATCGGCTTGATCGATCAGCGCCTGCAACAGCGCCAGATCCTCCTGATCATGAAAGTCGGACACGACCGATCGCTTTTGCCCATTCAGCACATCGAAGTATCTAGGATCGCCTGCGCGCGCGCCATCGAGGCGATGGCGGCCCTCGACTTTCACGACTTCGGCGCCGACTAGGGACATCAGCGCTCCTGCCAATGGGCCTGCCCACAAGACTGCCTCACGCTGAGTACGTCAGCGCCGGAGGATACACCAGTCCACCGCGGTCCGGGTGACGGTGCTCACCATCAATCCGGCGTGACGCCACGCGAAGGCCGGGTCGACGGCCGTCGGTCTCGGATAGGCTGCCATGTAGAGGGCATCGAGCAAGCCGCTGGTGTGTTGCTCCGCCAGGCCCGAGCCCCTGTTGCGCTCGAGAGCAAGGACATCAGGGTTTCATTTCCGCGCCGCCACGGTTTATCCCCGTGCAACGAACGCCGCGAGGCGCTGGCTGACAAGGGTGATCCCGGCATCGATCGCATGAACCCACCGTGACCGAGCGGCCATCAGGCAAACATGCTCGATCTGGATCACCATGAATTCCGCATCCACGCACCGATCCGGCGGGGCGCCGTCGGCCGAAGCGAATGCAGCGAACTTTTGTCCGAGTGCGGCCACCAGCCGTTGGCGCTGTCGATCGATCAGGTCCGACATTTCAGGATTCTGCGCCAAAGCCAAAGCATAAAGCCCCATTGACGGGCTTCGCGCGCGGTAGCGTTCGCTAACTTGCCTCAACCAAAGGGCGAAATCTTCTGCTGCGCAGGCCGTGCCCGAAAGCCCCTCAAACAACTGGACTTGGACGGCCCAGTCTTCCTCAAGGAGGCCCATCAGCAATTGCTCCTTGCTGGAGAAATGCAGGTAGACCGTCGCCCGACTGACGCCCGCGCGGCCTGCAATGTCGTCAAAGTTGGTCTTAGTGACGCCGTCGGTCAGGAAACAGGCTCGCGCCGCCCGCAGGAGGCTGCGCCGCGTGGCCTCCTTCTGAGATTGACGTGTCGAAGGGACCTCCGGAGCGCCATGCGACAGATCAGATTGATCAAACTTCATTAGACAGTTATCTACCCAATTTTTAACAAGGCGAGGCCAAAGCATGAATATGGCAAAAATGGGTTTTGGCAACATGCTCGACCTCGTCGACGTCCCCCGATTCGAAGCCTGGGCCGACCAGCATGTGCCACGGTTGGGGCATGGCCCTCTCGACCTCCGCTTCCTTACCGGTGGGTCGAGCAACGCAGTGTACAGCGTGAGCCGGGGTGGCGACACGGGCGTGCTGCGCCGTCCACCGCGCGTCCCCAGGCCGGACAGTGCCAAGATCCTTGGACGAGAGGCACGCGTGCTCCAAGCGCTTAACGGTACTGGTGTACCGGCCCCCGAGATGTGGGGTTGGTGCCCCGACAGTGATGTCATCGGCAGCCCGTTCTATGTAATGAGCTTTGTCGACGGCTGGACACCCAACGGGGACGCGCCCTTTCCGGAACCATTCGAAAGGGCCGGACCGGAGAGAGCCGGCATGGCCTTCGAACTGGTGCGCGGGATAGCAGATCTGGCCTGCGTGGATTACCACGCCGTCGGCCTTTCGGATTTTGGCAAGCCAGGCAATTTTCTCGCGCGTCAAGTTGATCGCTGGCGGGGTCAATTGGCGATGTACCATGATACCGAAGGCTATGCGGGGCGCCATCTCCCCGGCTACGACTATGTCGCTGACTGGCTCAGCGCCAACACTCCTGAAAGCCCGCGCATCGGCATCATCCACGGAGACTATGGCTTTCCCAACACATTGTTTTCGCGGACCACGCCCTGTCGACTCGCCGCAATGATCGACTGGGAACTTTCCACCATTGGTGATCCGCTACTGGATCTTGGTTGGACGATCCATTGTTTCGCTCCGCGCGATCCAGCTGGGGTTCCGCCACCAGCCAATCTGTTCGATCCTTCGTTCTATCCCTCGCGCGAAGATCTGGCAGAAGCTTATCACGAACAGACTGGGTTACCCATCGACCGCATCGACTACTACATGATCCTGGCACAGTTCAAGCTGGCGACTTTGCTGGAACGAAAGTATGCTGAGGCGCTCGTAGGTAGGGCCAGCCAAGCCTATGGCGAGTTCTTCGGCCAACTCACGCTCGATCTGCTGGTTTGCGCCGAACAGTTGGCGCGCCGGACGAACGTCTGATGAACGCAAGGCGGACATGGTCCGCGAGGCCCATTACGGCATCTAGCCATGGTCTTGCGCCATGTCGGACGGGCGGACGGGCCGCTTGCTATTTCGCAGCATTCTTGCGCAGGGCCTTGCCCAGCGCTGCGAGTTCCTTGTTCAAGCTCTCAAGACTTGCACGGTCCCTTCCGGTCGCTTTGAGCACGGCAGCGGGAACGCAACCGAGTGCTGTCTCTGCCAAGGCGGCGCCCGATGCGGTGAAGCTGAGGCGGACGACGCGCTCGTCCTGCTTGTCCCTCGTGCGCGTTACCAGGCCAGCCGCTTCCAGCCGCTTGATCAACGGGGTGAGGGTGTTCGATTCGAGGTGCAAGGTCTCGCCCAGTTCGCTCACCCTTTGACCGTCCTTGCTGCTTAGCGCCACAAGAGCCAGGTACTGTGGATACGTGATGCAATAAGGATCGAGTAGCGGCTTGTAGACGCGGTTGAAGGCAAGGCCCGTCGTATAGACGGAGAAGCACAGGAACTGGTCGAGGGGGTTGCCCGTGGGGGGAGAGGGGGCTGGCTGGGTCATGACCGTTATATAAATCGCACGACTTGATCGCAAGGTTTCACACTCCTCTTCCACCTGCTCAGCGAACTCTATGAGCGCACCAGCGTCATCATCACCACCAACCTGAGCTTCAGCGAATGGGCCGGGGTGCTCAGCGATGCCAAGATGACCACGGTGCTGCTCGATCGGCTCACCCATAATTGCCACATCCTCGAGACCGGAAACGACAGCTTCCGGTTCCGAGCCAGCTCGGCAGCGCCCAAAACCTGAAAGGAAAAATCGCCCGCTTGACCCAGTCCCCGCATCGCGGGACATAGTACCCACCCGGGTCAACTCTCGATGGAAATCCCGGGTCAAATCTCACCGGAAATCAACACATAGGCGCTACCACAGCCCTACGGCCTCGCGGCAACGGATGTATGCCGCATCCGTCTCAAGCCATCTCGCGCGCCGCTTCGGTCGCAGCGCTTGCTCGGCCCAACGACCATGAGACGGACGAGGTTGGAGGGCACCTCCTACGGTGAGGTAAGCCCGGTCACAGCCGCTGCCGACGTATTTCCGGTCGCGCTTCGATTGGATGGTGCGGAGGGTATCCTCATGCCGCCATTGGCTGGCGATGCTGCGCATCACCTGTGACAGGAAGGCCGAAAGCGGGACATCCGCCGGCCAAGGTCTCTGCCCGGAAAGGATGCGTGCGAGCGCTTCGTTCAGTAGGTCCCCGGCGTCACGACGCGGCAATCCGCTCACCCAGGTCTGCGCAAGCGCAGCCAGTCGCAGCAGGTCGGCCTGGCGAAGCCTGCCCAAAACCCGTCCGACCTCCTCTAGGGAGAGAGTTTCAACCGCATCGGCCATCGGGCTGCTCGCACCATCCTTTCGATGTCGTTGCGGAGCTCGACGGGAAAACGGGAAGGTCGCCCCCAAAAAATTATCGCGGGCGTTTGCGGAGTCGGTGCCGACGACGCGCGGGCGGCACCGCTCGAACCATATCGACGCCATGACGGCGGCCGCGATCATCCCTCTCCAGGCGCGGCACCTACCGCTATCTCGGCTGCGACCCGTGCCTCGATCGCAGCCGCAATCTCGGAATAAAGATCCACGTCCTGATCGGGCGCCGAAATCGAGATCGCCAACGTGTAGCGCGCCCGATCGCTAATCCGCCGCTGCCCGACATGCGATTTCCACCAGCCCCCGACGGGGAAAATCGCGATCTGGTCATGCGCGGCGAGATCGATGGCAGGACCGCGCCAAAGGTCGCAATGCAGCGACCCGGCCTGCATCGCTTGGGGGCCGAGCAGCCAATAATCCGCCTCGCCGTCATTCTCAGCGCGCTCGCCCGGCGCATTGCTCAACCGCCGCCGGAAGTCGGCCGCCGTTTCGGTGCGCTTCTTGATCGCGAACCGCAGCCCGAAAGAGCGATAGGTATCTGGCCGCGTCGCCGCCCGTCCCGTTAGATTGGGCTCGATGAAATAGGACAGCGTCACCTTCATCGCGACGGCCGCATTCTCCAGCGCCTCGAGTGCGGCACGCGGCCAGGGCAACGCGAAGAAATGGACCTCGTTGAACACCGCGCCGCGGCCGTCCGCGCCGAGCGCATAGGGTTGAATCTCGCTCTCCACGAGCAAGGTCACATCATTCGATGCCGATGCCAGCGCTCGCCCAAGGTCGGGAACGCCGTATCCCACCTCGCGGATGATTTGTTGCTTTTCACCCTTCGAGATCGTGCGCCAGCTGCGGCCGCGGCCAACGAGCTTCGACCGGATCGGCTGCGGCCATTCCGCCGAATGGACGGTCAGCGCTCGGTAGGTCTCGGGCCACCGCTCCGGTAGCCCAGCCTTCAACCGACCGATGAAGTTTCCGGCGACCCCAGTCGCGGCGCTCGTTGCCCAGAACGGCACCAGCGGCTGTGCGGCAACGTCCTTGCCCGACGTGAGCAACGACACGGCAGGATGCCAGCCACAAAAGCCACCCGCATCCACCATCATATTGCCCGCCTCGAATAGCACCTCGGGCTTGATCGGGGTCAAGTCCACCGGAAGCAGCTTCGATCCCCGGCTGAACGGGCTCTTCTCATTCGCCGCCACCAGCGGATTGAGTTCAGGATCGTCGGCCGAGGGCCCTATCTTGGCGGTGTATCCGCCGACCGAGAGCGCATTCCAGCTTTGTGATGGATCTTCGAGCGAATGATGTTGCTCGACATCCGCCTTCATGCCGCCCGCGATGTTGCCGGTCGCCACGAAAACCAGCCGCTTGGGATGGTCCTTGGCGGCAACCCCATCCAACCGCTCGCCGGGCATCGCGCCGGCACAGATCTGGTCGAGGGCACCGCTCCAGCTCGACGGCCCGTCCGGGTCGAAATGATCGGAAGACGTAGCGATGCAAAAGCTGCGCGGCACATTTGGCCGCTCCACCTCGGCCACCGCCACAGCCGATTGGGTGATGATGCCGTATCGAGCGGGCTCGTTCGGCGGGAACCCTGCCGGCGGCAAGAACTTCACCGACTCAGCCGCATGGCCGAGCTGGACGCGCCGGCCATCCGCCATCGGCGTCGCAAGATCGCCATGCAGCACGAGTCCCGCCATACCGGTGCCGTGACCGCCGCCACCGGCATGATCGTCCGTGCCCCAGGCATCGTTGACGGACCATGCACCCGCCAGTCCCGGGGCAACGAGGGGATGCCCGGCCGCAACGCCTCTATCGATGACGCAGACCACGGGCGCGCCATCCGCGGGCGGATCGACCCGCGCCGCATAGTCCTCGACCAGCGCCTGCTGCCCGAGGCCATTCTCGCCGAGATCGAGAAACGGCTCGATACTGCCCGCCGCCGGACGGATTTCGCTGATAGCGCCGTTCAGCCGATCCGCGATCCCCACAATCTCATTCTGGCTGCCATGCGCGAAGATGATCGCGGTGTCCGGAAAGGTGAGCCGCTCGGGATGGACGTCGAGGCCGGCGCGACGGACACCCTCGACAACGGCGTTCGCTATGAGATCGGCCCGCTGTGTGTCCGGCCGGCGAAGCCAAAGCTCCCACCACCCACGCTCATCCTGATCATCCGGTGCTGCTGTCAGAAGCGAGCGCCCCCAAAGCATCGCGGATCGTTTCGATGACCTCGAACTTGTCGACGTCCGGACGCGGCTGGTTGCCGAGATTCTCGGACCCATAAGCGCTGATCCGATTCTGCAGGAAGGCGCGCGCGTCGTCCGGCACGAACACCACTGCTGTTTCCGTGCGATTCTCGTTGCGCTCAGAACGTAGGACGACGATCTCCTGCCCGGGGAAGTCCAGCGGCGGCGTCTTGGTCGCCTTCGCCCGAGCGGTCGGCACCATCGTCTCGACCTCGACCAGCGTTCCACGCTTAAGCCCATCGACCGCGATACGTTGATCCTGATCGCGTCGGGGCAGTTCGCCAAGAGCGCGGGTCAGTTGCTCAAGCAACACCTCCGCGTGCTCGTGATGGTCCTCCCGCCGATCGCGCTGATCACGGCGCATGCGCGGGTAGACATACTGAGCGCTTTCTCGCCAGCGCGTGATCTCGATATGCGGGAGCCTGTGGCCCCCGTTTCCATCCCCGTTGGGCATTGCCCCCTCACTTCAGTCATTCGCGGTAAAAGTCGACGGTCCTCGCTGTGGTTCTGATGTCTTTCTAGCGATGGAAGCGCCGCTGGAACGACTGGCGATCCTGAAGCGCACGCCTCAGGCTATCCGGAGCGATGCTCGTCGCACCCTCGAGAATGGCATCCTTGACGACCGAGTCCGCTGCCCGCACCAGTTCGCCCTGGCTCAGACCCTCGGTCAGCGGTCCGATCGACGACCACGCCTTGGCAGCGAGCCGCAGCTTCCCCATTCGGCGGGTCAGGATCTTGCGCGCCGCATCGCTGTCCGGCGGCACATATTCGACGACCTCATCGAATCGGCGCGCAAGCGCCTTGTCGAGGATCTCGACGTGGTTGGTGGCGGCGATCACGATGCTGTCTGTCGCGTTGGGTTCCTCCATGAAGGAGAGCACCGAATTCAGCACGCGGCGGATCTCGCCGACATCGTTGGGATCACCGCGCCGCGCGCCGATCGCGTCGAATTCGTCGAGAAGATAGACGCCGCGCATCTGCGCGATCTGATCGAAAAGCAGGCGAAGCTTACCCGCGGTCTCACCAAAGAATCTGCTGAAAAGGGCTTCGAGACGCACGGTGAACAACGGCAGCCGGAGTTCACCGGCGATCGCCGATGCCGTCATCGTCTTGCCGGTTCCCGGCGGTCCCACCAGCAACAGGTGCGTCGCGGGGATCTGGCCGTGGTCACGCAGTGTCGTGCGCTCGGCCTGTTCGCGCACGACCCGCTGCAGGCGCGATAGCACCTCGTCAGCGAGGACCATGCTGTCGAGTTTGATCTTCGGATAGATGCTTTCGACCAGGCCCTGCAGCTCGCCGCGCGGCCGCGCGAGCGGGATCGGCGTCTGACCCGAAGGCGCGCCGGCGGTCCGCTCGCGAGCCTTCTGAACCAGCCGCTTCAGCCGGTTGGCATCTTCTTCATTGCCCTGGCGCGCCTGTTGCGCCGCAATCTGAAGCGCGATCGAGAGAAATTGCTCTTCATCTCCCTCGACATGGGAGTTCAGCAGCGCGACGATCTGCTTTGTAGACATCAGCGCTCCTTTCTTGCGCGATCCAAGAGCGTGGTCCGAGCGCGAACGGATCAGTTCCCCCTCCATCCGCTCTACCGGAATCGCGGTAATCACGCCACAACAGATTGCCAAAGCGCGCCGCCCAGAAGCCGCCGGATAGGCTTGGGATGCCTTCGGCGCGCTCCACGGTCGGCGGGGTTCATGCGGCGAGTGCCCGTTCAACATCATTCCGGTCATTGTCGCGAACGCTGCTGGCACGACCGTCGAGCAGGTCCGCAATCTTCGCGGCGACCTTGTCCGCCGTTTCGCGCAGCCCCTCTTCGATATGAATGTACCCCTGCGTTACCCCGCGCTTCCCGTGTCCAAGCAGCGCGGCGATCGTGAGCTCCGAATAGCCCATGTCGCCCGCGACGCTGCTGAACGTGTGACGCAGCGTGTGCGGAGTCACGCCTTCGATCCGCGCAGCGATACACAGACGCTGCAAGACGTCCGGAACCTGCTTGTAGTGACTGTTGCCGTAGTCCGACGGGAATACGAACGGACAGCCGGCAATCTCGCTTTGGGCGCACAGCACCTCCAGCGCAGCCTTGCCCACCGGCCGATCCTGTGCGCCGGACTTCGTGTCGGGGAAATGCACGGCCGCCCTTTCGGGATCGACCCAGGTGCGCTCGATTTCTTGCGCCTCCGAAAGCCGGAACCCGCTGAGCGCGATCAAGCGAACCGCAGCCAAGCCGGTCGGATTCTCATCGCGTGTGGCGGCGATCTGCATGGCTGCACCAAGCTTCCCCAATTCGATCGCACTCAATCGCCGCGTACGGCGATTGCTGGCCATCCTCCGCGCGCCCTTTGCGGGGTTGGCATCGATTATACCCAGGCGAACCGCATGCTCGCACATCGAATGAAGAGTGGAGATCACGCGCGAGGCCGCGCCGCCCCCGCCCGTCGTCCTTCGTCCCCGGCCTTTGCCCTTGTCGGCCGCGCTCTTGCCCGTCGCGATGTCGGCCTGCATGGCTTCGATGTCCGCCGGCTTCAGCCCGTTCACCTTACGGTGGCCGATGAGCGGGCGGATATGCCGATCGATGCGGCTCCGTTCCATCCTAACCGTTGAGGCCTTGATCGGCAGGCGCCTGCGTCCAAGAAGGCGACCGGCTTCGGCCTCCTCCAGATACCAGTCGCAGACCTCGCCAATCGTAGGCGCCGTCCGCTTCGATTCCTTGACGTCCGCCGGGTCGACACCCCGCGTCACGTCAGCAAGCATTCTGATCGCTTCCTTCCGTGCCTGGTCGACCGAGAACACCGGGAAGCGCGCATATACACTGCGCCGCAGGCGTCCGTCCGGGCTGCGGTACTGGAGCACATAGGACTTCACGCCGGTCGATCCCACCCGAACGCCAAAGCCCTTCAGTTCTCCATCCCAAAGGAACGATTGACCCGTCGCGGGCACCGTCGCGCTCTCGATCATATGGGTTGTCAGCTTACCGGGCATCGCACTTTACCTCCGAGCCTGATATTACGTCATCGGGCGCCAGGAGAAAAGTAATAATGAGGTAATCGCACGATCGGATAGCTTCGGATAGGTTCAGGTCGGTTTCATCAGGATAAGAGACTGTTATATTGAGGAATATAGAATGAAATCTGGTTTTGGGCGGCTAACGGAAATGTCGCTTTCGATCCTTGGTAAGGCTGAGGTCGTGAGTTCAATCCTCACCGGCAGCACCATTTTTCACATGCCCTAGCGCGATCGTCATCGGTTTTACAGGATGCGGTAATCGCATCGCTGATGGGTGTGAGCGCGACTAGCTGGAATCGCATCCGACGGTCTGCCGCACCGGCGATGGCAGCACATCCCCCGCGAAATGCGCGGCGAGGTTGCCCATCAGCGTTGCCGCCAGCTGCGCCACCGCCTCATGCGTCGCCCCGCCGGTATGCGGGGTCAGCACGACATTGGGGACGTTCGCCCACTTCCCCGGATCGGTCGGTTCGGGATCGAACACGTCGAGCGCCGCGCCGCCCAGCCGGCCGTCTTCGAGCGCCGCGATCAGCGCGGCCTCGTCCACCAACTGCCCGCGCGCGACATTGACCAGCAGCCCGTCCGGCCCCAGCGCCTCCAGAACGCCCGCGTCGATCATCCCGCGATTACGCTCGTCGGCGCGGGCGGCCACGACCAGTATGTCGCTGTCCCCCGCCAGCGCCAGCAGTGATTCGGCGCGCGGCCATCGGAGTTCCGGCTTGTCGCGCGGCCCCCACCAGGCGATCGCCATCTTCATCGCCGCCGCGCGCTCGGCAATGGCGACGCCGATCGCACCCATGCCGACGATGCCGAGCCGCGCGCTGCTCATGGAGCGAGTCCGCGTCTTGGCCTCGATCGTCCAGCCGCCGTTCCGCAACTGGCGATCGCCTTCCACGATCCAGCGCCTGTGCGCGATCATCAGGCCGATGGCATGGTCGGCCACATCCTGCGCATTGGCCGCGCCGCCATGCGCGACCGCGATGCCCCGATTGCGCGCCAGATCGAGGTCGACCCCGTCATAGCCCACGGTGAAGCAGGCGATCAGCGACAGGCGCGGCATGGCATCCACAAGGTCGCGGCCCAGCGGAAACTCGCCGGCCCACACCAGCGCCTCCACCATCGCCAGGCGTTCGGCCGGGGGCGAGTCCCACAGCGCTATGACGTCGTAGCGTGGCTGGAGCATCGGCAGCAGCGGGGCCAGCAACGGCTGCCCCACCATCAGCAAGGGCCGCTCCATCGCTCAACCCACCTGCCGCAACGCCTGGGCGAAGTCGGCGATCAGATCGTCCGCATCCTCGCAGCCGATCGAGATCCGCACCATATTGTCGCCGATGCCCAGAGCCGCCTTGCGCTCGGCCGGCACGGACAGGTGCGTCATCGCGGCGGGATGGCTCGCCAGTGTTTCGGTGCCGCCCAGGCTCACGGCCAGCTTGGCGATCTTCAATGCGTCGAGGAAGGCGAACGCCTCCGCCTCCCCGCCCTTGAGATAGAGCGAGAAGGTCGATCCCGCGCCGGTGCAATGGCGGCGGTAGATGTCGGCCTGCCGATCGGTCTCCGGGAAGCCCAGATAGACGACCTTCTCCACCTGCGGCTGGTCCCGCAGCCAGGCGCAGACCTTGGCCGCATTCTCGCCCGCCCGGCTCATCCGCAACTCCAGCGTCTCCAGGCTTCGCAACAGCATCCAGGCGCTGTGGGGATCGAGGATCGTGCCGATGGTGTTCCGCATCAGGCGGATGGAATTGATCAGCGCATTGCCGCCCAGCACCCCGCCAGCGACGAGGTCGCTGTGACCGCCGGCATATTTGGTGAGGCTGTAGATGACGAGGTCCGCGCCATGGGTCAGCGGCTTGTGCCAGAGCGGCCCGAGAAACGTGTTGTCGATCGCGATCGGCGGCACATGCGCTTCGCCCGCGAACAGCGAGTCGCGTCGCGCGGCCACCGCCTCCAGATCGACCAGCACGTTGGTCGGGTTGGCGGGGCTTTCGAGATAGAGCAAGGCGACGCGCCCCAGCCCCTTCGCCTTCTCGATCACCGCGCCGATCTCCTCCGCAGTCGCGCCGGCGGGGAAATCGAGCCACTGCACTCCGAACTTGCCGAGGATGCGCCCGATCAGCGATTCGGTCGCTGCATAAAGAGGCGCTGAATGGACGATCACGTCGCCCGGCTGCACCAGCGCCAACAAGGTGGTGGCGATCGCCGACATGCCGCTGGAGAAGAGCAGCGCATCCTCCGCCTCTTCCCAGACCGAGAGGCGATCCTCGCAAATCTCCTGATTGGGGCCATTGAAGCGCGAATAGACGAGGCCCTCCGATCCGCCGGGGCGGATGCCGGTCACGCCCTCGAAATGGCGCTTGCCCGCCGCCGCGCTGTCGAAGGCGAAGGTGGAGGTGAGGAAGATCGGGGGCTTGAGCGAGCCTTCGGACAGGGTCGGGTCATAGCCATGGCCCATCATCAGCGTCGCGGGTTTCAGCCTGCGACCGTCAATTTCCATGATGGGCGCCTTGGGACGGCGGCGGTTGCGCGCGGGTTCGGCGCCGGTCAGGTCGGCTTCTGTTTCGCCGGTCATGTCATTTCTCCTGCTGGGATGGCGGCGTCTGCTGCGCCGCTCCTGATGGCCCAGTCTAACGCAGGAGCAGGCGGAGGGGCCAGAGGGCGATTGAAATATTATGTCCTTTTGCCGCATCATTGTTCCGATGTCCTTTCCCGGCCGGTGACAGCGCGCCGGGCGGACCCTACATCCCTGTCATGGCCGCGTTTCCCTCCATCCTCGACGACTGGTTCGCGGCGCGCGGCTGGCGGCCACGCCGGCATCAGACGGAGATGCTGGACGCGGCCGAGCGCGGCGACCATGCGCTGCTGGTCGCGCCCACCGGGGCGGGCAAGACGCTGGCGGGTTTCCTGCCTACGTTGGTGGACCTGATCCGCAATCCGGCCGAGGGGCTGCACAGCCTCTATGTCTCGCCGCTGAAGGCGCTGGCGGTCGACGTGCGACGCAATCTGCTGACCCCCATCGAGGAGATGGGCCTGCCCATCCAGGTCGAGACCCGCACCGGCGACACGCCGTCCGACCGCAAGGCGCGGCAGCGGGTCCGCCCGCCGCAGATATTGCTGACCACGCCCGAATCGCTGTCGCTGCTGCTGAGCTATCCCGACGCCGCCCTGCTGTTCGACCGGCTCAGGACCGTGATCGTCGATGAAGTCCATGCCTTCGCCACCCAGAAGCGTGGCGACCTGCTCAGCCTGTCGATGGCGCGGCTACAGGCGATCAACCCGGCGCTGCGCCGAGTCGCCCTGTCCGCCACCGTCGCCGATGTGGACGCCTATCGCGCGTGGCTCGCGCCCGATGGGGACATCGACACGGTGGCGCCGGTGCTGGGGGAGGACGGCGTCGATCCCAATGTCGCGATCCTCATCCCCGAAGGGCGTGTGCCCTGGTCCGGCCATTCGGGCAAATATGCCGCGAAACAGGTGATGGCGGAAATCGAGGCGCGGCAGACCACGCTCGTCTTCTGCAACACGCGGGGCCTGGCCGAACTCATCTTCCAGGAACTGTGGCAGGCGAACGAGAAGAATCTGCCCATCGCCATCCACCATGGCAGCCTGTCCATCGAGGCGCGGCGCAAGGTCGAATCGGCGATGGCGGCGGGCAGGCTGCGCGCGCTCGTCGCCACCGCCAGCCTCGACCTCGGCGTCGACTGGGGCAATGTCGATTGCGTGATCCAGATGGGTGCGCCCAAGGGCAGCTCGCGCCTGCTCCAGCGGATCGGCCGCGCCAACCACCGGCTCGATCAGGCGAGCGAGGCGATCCTGATCCCCGGCAACCGCTTCGAATATCTGGAGGCCCGCGCCGCGCTGGATGCGGTGGAGGCGGGCGAGCGCGACGCCGACGATTTCCGCCCCGGCAGCCTGGACGTGCTGGCGCAGCATGTCATGGGCCTGGCCTGCGCCGGCCCGTTCCGCGCGGAAGAGATGCTGGCGGAGGTCCGCTCCGCCACCCCCTACAGCGCCTTGACGGAGGAGGCGTTCGCCAACGTCCTGCATTTCATCGAGGGCGGCGGCTATGCGCTGCGCGCCTATGATCGTTTCAAGCGGCTGACGCACGAGGAAGACGGCATCTGGCGGGTCTCTCACCCCCGCTTCATCCAGCAGCATCGCCTGAATGCCGGCATCATCGTCGATCAGCCCGCGCTCAACGTCCGCTTCGCTAATGGCCGCAAGCTCGGCACGGTGGAGGAGGGCTTCGCGTCGCAGTTGCGGCCGGGCGACAGCTTCTTCTTCTCCGGCGCGGCGCTGGAGGTGGTGCGGATGGACACGACCGACCTCCTCGTGCGCGCGACCTCCAAGCAGGCGCGCATCCCCAGTTGGGGCGGTACGCGCATGGCGATGTCGACGCGGCTGGCCGACCGCGTCCGCCATTTCCTGGCCGAACCGGGCGAATGGCACCGCTTTCCGCAGGATGTGCGCGAATGGCTGGAGATGCAGAAGCTCCGTTCCGCCCTGCCGCAGCCGGGGCAACTGCTGATCGAGACCTTCCCGCACGAAGGGCGCCACTATCTGCTCTGCTACAGTTTCGAGGGCTGGAACGCGCACCAGTCGCTCGGCATGTTGCTGACCCGCCGCATGGACGCCCAAGGGCTGATGCCGCTGGGGTTCGTAGCGAACGACTATGCGCTGGCGGTCTATGGGCTGAAGCCCGTGACCGACCCCAAGAGCCTCTTTTCGGCCGACATTCTCGACCATGAATTCATCGACTGGGTCGAACAGTCGAGCCTGCTGAAGCGCGCCTTTCGCGACGTTGCCGTCATCTCGGGCCTCATCGAGCGGCAGCATCCGGGGAAACGCAAGACAGGCCGGCAGGTCACTTTTTCGACCGACCTCATCTATGACGTGCTGCGGAAATATCAGCCCGACCATCTGCTGCTGAAAGCGGCATGGGCCGACGCGCGGGCGCGGATGACCGATGTCGGGCGGCTGGGCGACCTCATCGACCGGGCGGCACGCACGATGCTGCATGTGACGCTCGACCGTGTGAGCCCGCTCGCGGTGCCGGTGCTGATCCTGATCGGCCGCGAGCAGGTGGCGCAGAGCGCAGCGGAGGACGCGCTGCTGATGGAGGCGGAGGCTCTGGTCGCCGAGGCGATGCGTGCCGATTAGGGTTCCGCGCGCTCGCCCCCGCATCCCTTGAGCGAGCCGCCCGCAAAGGCGATCTGGACGCGGTCGGACCAGACAGCGTCGCTCATGCCGTCGCTGCACGGTCCTTCGGTGGCGGTGAGCGAAAAGCCGTCTCCCCGATAGCGGATCGCCCGGTCGTCGGCGTCGCGCTGGACCTGAAAGCGCATCGGCGGATGGTCGGGTCGTTCCAGTGTGGCGGTGCTCCCCCGGATCGTCACGGCCCAGAAGGGTTCGGTGCCGATGGCGCGATAGTCAGCGGGCGGCGGTGCGGGGGGATCGGTCGGCGGGCCGTCCGATGCGGGGGCGGGGTGCACCCGGCGGGGTGCCACATCCTTGGATGGACCAGGCGAGGCCGGGACCGCTTCCGCGATCGGCGCTTGCCGTGCCGGCGTCGGCGCGGGCGGTGCCGCCTCCTCAGAGCCGCAGCCCGCCAGCATCAGCAGCGCCATCAGGGGCCGACCGCTTGCCGCCATCGCGTTCAGGCCGGGTTATGCTGTTTCAGGAAGGCGTCGAGCCTTTGCAGAAAGTCCAGCCGGTCCGCCTCGCGGGAGAAATGATGGTCGCCCAGCGGCTGTTCGGCATAGATATAGTCCTTCCCCGCAGCCTTGAGCTTTTCGGCCATTTCGCGCGACTGGCTGACCTGGACGCGGCGGTCCTTCTTGCCGTGGATCAGCAGGATGGGGGTCGAAAATTGCGCGGCGAAGTTGATGGGGGATACGGCGGCGAAATTGGGCGCCTGCTCCTTCATCCACGCCTTGCGGCTGCTGTGATAGAGGAAGCGGCTGTCATAGCGCATCATCGCCGACAGGTCCGACACGCCGGCATAGGACACGGCGCAGCGATATTTGCCGCCGTCGCGCTGCGCCGCGCGCATCGCGGCGTAACCGCCATAGGATGCGCCGACCATGCACACGCGCTTGGGATCGGCGATGCCCTGCTTCACCGCCCAGTCGACCGCGTCGTTGAGGTCGTCCTGCATGGCAAGGCCCCATTGCCCCTCGCCCTTTTCCGCGAAGGCGGTGCCATAGCCCGACTATCCGCGATAATTGGGCTGGAGCACGGCATAGCCGCGCCAGGCGAGAAACTGCACCCACCAGTCCCATTCCTCCGCATCGCGGGCGAAGGGACCGCCATGGGGCATCAGGATGAAGGGCAGATTTTTCGGCTCCTTGCCCGCCGGCACGGTCAGGACGGCCGCGATTTCAAGCCCGTCGCGCGCCTTGTAGCGGATCGTCCTGACCGGAGCGAGGCGGCTCGTGCCGGGAAAGCGGCTGCTGACGCGCGCCAGCATGCTCATCGCGCCGACAGCCGTGTCGTAGAAATAATAGACGCCGGGCTGGTCGGGCGTGCCGACATGGACGATCATCTTCTGGCCATCACGGCTGAACGATATGATGCGCGCCCGCCGGGTTCCGACCGCTTTGTCCAGATCGGCCTGGATCGTCGCCATATTGGGGTCGAACCAGTGCACCGCCGCCGCATCGCCGGTGTAGCGGACGCCGGCAAGGCCGCTGCCGGCCGCGTCTTCGACGATGCCGTCCAGATCGAAGCCGGGGGCCTCGAACAGCTTCTTGCCCAGTTCCAGCGTGCCGAGATCGAGTTCGTACAGCGCATCCGTGCCGTCGCGGTCGTTGCTGGCGATGGCGCGGGTGGGGTCCGCCGTGAAGAGCAGCGGCATGACAAGGGATTCGTCCTGGCGGCGATCGGCGCGGTCGACGACGCGGAAGCTGGTTTTCACGTCCGGGCGATACAGCAGCTTGGACGTGCGCGTGCTGTCATTATAGCCCACGCCCATCCGCACCGTCCCGCTGGCGTCGGCATACCAGCTGCGCACCATTTCGCGCGGCGTGATGACGTTGTGCATCCGTCCGGTGCTGACGTCCACCTCGTCCACGCGCGGCCAGAAGCCGGTTTCGTTGTAGAAGATCGACGTCTGGTAGGAGAGCAGGATGCGGGGCGTGCCGTCGCGCGCGACCCAGATGACGTCGTCTGCGCTCTGCGCCGCGGTATTCTTGGCGATCATGTTGATCTTGGTGCCGTCGCGCTTCAGCGCGGCGACGCGGCTGATATACCAGGGATAGCCATTGACGTTGGTTTCCGCCCCCAGGCCGACGATCAGCCAATCGTCATTGACCCATTTCCACCAGTTGAGGTCATTTTCGCCCAGCGCCAGTGCGCGGACGCGGTTGGGGCCGTCGGCGATATCGGCGATGACCAGCTTCTGCTCCCCGCCCACGGCGACCCGGCTGGCGATGCGGAGGCCGTCCGGCGACAGCGCCGGCGCGTCCATCATCGGCAGGGCGGCGAAATCCTCGATCGTCCATTGTTTGGGTGCTGCCGGCGTGGTGGGTGCCGGCGGCGTCTGGGCATAACCCATCCCCGCCGCAGCCAGAGCCGCGCCTGCAAGCCATGCCGCTATCGCCTTCATAATCCCCCGCCCGTTCGCTTGTCCCCGGTGGGAGGATAAAGGACAGTTTTAGCTGCGTCACGCAAAACATGACGCCGGAACGGGCAGTTAGCGCCGGATCACGCCGCGCGCAGCGTGTCCTGGGGCGCCAGTATGACCCGGTTGCGGCCGCCGCGCTTGGCAGCGTAGAGCGCCGCGTCCGCTGCGGCGATCCAGCCGGCGCTGGTCAGCCGGTTTCGCCCGATGGCGGCCACGCCCAGGCTGGCCGTGACGGTCAGCGGCGGATCGTGCGGCACGACATGGCGGGCAAGCGTGTCGCAGAAGCGCTGAGCGGCGGCGAGCGCGTCCGCTTCGCTCGTTTCGGGCAGAAGAAGGCCGAATTCCTCTCCGCCCAGCCGGCCGAGCGAGTCGCTTGGGCGCGAGAGGCTGCGGCAGAGATCCGCGACGGCGGCGATCACCTCATCGCCCGCGCCATGTCCATGGCTGTCGTTGATCGCCTTGAAATGGTCGATGTCGAGCAGCAGCAGGGCGGAGGGGCGCTGGTGCCGCAGGAAGAGCGCGATCTGCTTGTCGACTTCGGCGATGAAGGCGCGGCGGGTGAGCGCGCCGGACAGCGCATCGCGTTCGGCCAGCAGGCGCAATTCCATCTGCTCGACCACGATGGGGGCGAGGCCGCTCAGGACGGCGAGCTGTTCGGGGGAGAAATCGCGCGCCTTGGTGTCGATGGCGCAGAGCGAGCCGATCTGATAGCCGTCAGGGGTGCGAAGCGGTACGCCGGCATAGCTGCGGATGCCCGGATCGCCGGTGACCAGCGGATTGTCGAAGAAGCGCGCGTCCGCTTGCGCGTCGGGCACGACCAGCGGCTCCTCCTGCCGGATCGTATGATCGCAGAAGGCGATGCTGCGCGGCGTCCCGGCGATGTCGAGGCCGGCGATCGACTTGAACCATTGCCGTTCGCGGTCGATCAGCGACACGGCCGAAATCGGCACGCCCACGATGCTGCGGACCATTTGGGTGATCTTGTCGAACGCCCCTTCGGCCGGCGTATCGAGAATATCGTAGCGATGCAGGGCGGCGAGGCGGCCCTGTTCGTCATCCAGTCTGCCCTGCGGCGTCATTGTGTCACCCATATCGACCTGCGTTGTTTGCGCGGGGTGCGGGACGGTTTCACCCCCAGGGCCGACCGCCACGGCAGCCTGCGCGTGCTTACTTAAAAAAGGGTAAAAGCGGATCATCCCTAATCGGCCAGGATTTTTCCCGTCTATTTGGTATTTTGCCCCATATTGTCGCATTATTTACAGGCGATGAATGTTAGGCGGGTCAAGGATCGACCGAAAACCGCCATTTCTTGAATTTGGCACGCCCCCTGCAAGGTCGAGATCATGATCCAGCAAGGGTCACAACCAGAGTTTCAGGGAAGGAATTTGACCATGAAGACCATCGCTTTCGTTGCCGCCGTCGTCGCCGCCACCATCGCCGTTTCGGCCGCCGCGACCCCCGCTTTCGCCAAGGCCCAAGGGCGGTTCGGCGACGCCAAGGTGACCTATGACACCGCGCAGGACCGGTATTGCTTCCGCGAGCGCCGCACCGGCTCGCTGGTCCCCGCCACCACCTGCCGCAGCAAGGCGGAGTGGGCGCTGGATGGGCTCACCATCCATCACAAGCCGGTGGTTCAGGTCGCGCAGCGCTGAACCCCATGACGGGCACGCAAACGCCCGGCCGAGGGTTCGGCCGGGCGTCGTCGCGTTCAGGCCCGTCGATCAGCCGCCATGCGCCAGCGCGGCCAGCAGCAGCAGCGCGACGATGTTGGTGATCTTGATCATCGGATTGACCGCAGGGCCGGCAGTGTCCTTGTAGGGATCGCCGACCGTATCGCCGGTCACGGCCGCCTTGTGGGCTTCGCTGCCCTTGCCGCCATGATGGCCGTCCTCGATATATTTCTTGGCGTTGTCCCACGCGCCCCCGCCCGAGGTCATCGACAGGGCGACGAACAGCCCCGACACGATGACGCCAAGCAACAGCGCGCCCAGCGCCGCGAAGCCGTTGTCGGTGCCGGCCACCGCCGCGATGGCGAAATAGACGACGATCGGCGCCAGTACCGGCAGCAGGCTGGGGACGATCATCTCCTTGATCGCGGCGCGGGTGACGAGGTCCACGGTGCGGGCGTAGTTGGGCCGCGACGTGCCCTCCATGATCCCCTTGTTGGTGGCGAACTGGTCGCGCACGTCTTTCACCACGTCGCCGGCCGCGCGGCCCACGGCGGTCATGCCCATCGCGCCGAACAGATAGGGCAGCAAGGCGCCCAGCAGCAGGCCGACGATGACATAGGGGTTGGAGAGGCTGAAATCGACCGGAGCGGTAAGGCCCAGCGCCGAATTGTAGAACTTCAGATCCTCCGTATAGGCGCCGAACAGCACCAGCGCGGCAAGGCCCGCCGATCCGATGGCATAGCCCTTCGTCACCGCCTTGGTCGTGTTGCCGACGGCATCGAGCGCGTCGGTCTTGACCCGGACGCTGTCGTCCATGTGGCTCATTTCCGCGATGCCGCCGGCATTGTCGGTGACGGGGCCATAGGCGTCCAGCGCCACCACCATGCCGGCGAGCGCCAGCATCGCCGTCGCGGCGAAGGCGATGCCGATCAGGCCGGCGAGCTGATAGGCGACGATGATGCCCACCACGATCACCAGCGTGGGCAGCGCGGTCGATTCCAGGCTGATGGCGAGGCCCTGGATGACATTGGTGCCATGTCCGGTTTCGGACGCTTTTGCGATTGAGCGGACCGGGCGATAATTGGTGCCGGTATAATATTCGGTGATGACGACCAGCAGCCCGGTGACGGCAAGACCCACCATCATCGACCAGAAGAGGCGCATCCCGGTGTAGCCGCCGACGCCGTCAAGGTCCGCGCCGAACACCGCGTTCATGTCGCCCAGCACCTGCCAGGTGACATAGTAGATGGCCGGGATCGACAGGAGCGCGGTGGTCCAGAAGCCCTTGTAGAGCGCGCCCATGATCGACTGGCTGGCGCCCAGGCGCACCATGTAGGTGCCGATGATCGAGGTGATGATGCAGATGCCGCCCACCGCCAGCGGCAGCGCCATGAGGCTCAGCAGGAAGGCGTTGTCCACGCCGGTGACGAGCAGCGCGGTCAGCACCATGGTCGCGCCCACGGTGACGACATAGGTTTCAAAGAGGTCGGCGGCCATGCCGGCGCAGTCGCCGACATTGTCGCCGACATTGTCCGCGATGACGGCGGGGTTGCGCGGGTCATCCTCCGGGATGCCCGCTTCCACCTTGCCGACGAGGTCGGCGCCGACATCGGCCGCCTTGGTAAAAATGCCGCCGCCCAGCCGGGCGAAGATGGAAATGAGGGACGCGCCGAAGGCGAGCGCCACGAGGCTGTCGATGACCAGCCGGTCGTCGGGCGCATGGCCGGCGGGGCCGACGAGATACCAGAAGAAGACGCTGATCGCCAAAAGGGCGAGGCCAGCGACCAGCATCCCTGTGATGGCGCCCGCCCGGAAAGCGACCGTCAGGCCCGATTGCAGCGTGCTGCGGGCGGCTTCGGCGGTGCGGACATTGGCGCGCACCGAGATGTTCATGCCGATGAAGCCAGCCGCGCCGGACAAGACCGCGCCGATCAGGAAGCCGATGGCGGAGGTGATGCCAAGGAAGAGGGCGACGAGCACCGCCACCACCACGCCGACGATGGCGATGGTCGTGTATTGGCGGCCCAGATACGCCTTCGCCCCTTCCTGGATCGCCCCCGCGATCGCCTGCATCGTCTCATTGCCCGGCGAGGCGCTCAGCACCTGCCGGCTGGTGAAAAGGCCATAGAGCACGGCCAGCAGGCCGCATCCTATGGCGATAATGACTATCTCCATGCGTGATCCTCTCCCCCTGTTATGACATCATCGGCCGCTCCGCAGGGAATGACGGACGGGCGAAAGACGTGGGGCAGCGCGGCCGGACGGCGGGAGTCCGGTGCGGGGCACTGCGGCAATCAGCATCGGGGCATGGCACATGAAACGCGCTCCAGCCGGCTGAGGAATAAGGGCACCGAAGCTACAGGGCTTGCCGCCTGCGTCAAGATGGGGCGGGACTGATCGGGATCAGCTTTGGGACAGTCGCGCGACGTTCTCATCCGTTCGGTTCGAGCTTGTCGAGAACGGCGCATCGTTCTCGACAAGCTCGAACCGAGCGGGGGTGGGGATCATCCCTCGGCCGCGGCGGTGGAGAGGCCGAGGCCGGGGACGCCGATGGAGCGCTTGCCCGAAAAGTCGGTGCGGGCGACGATGACGCCCAGTTTTTCCATATAGTCGATGAGGCGGCGGACGCGGCCGGGCGAGCTGGTGCCGTAGGCGCGCGCGAGCGCGGCGTCGTCCGGGCAGGGCCGGCCGTCGAGCGCGGCGCGGGCGATGAGGAGGAAGGGCGCGAGCATATCCTCCGGCACCGGGGCGGAGGCTTTCATCGCGTCCTGCCAGCGGGGATCGTCGGCGTCGGCCATGCCGGCCTGCGCCATGGCGAAGCGCTTGCGGAAGGCGGGAAGGTCGAGCGGGGACTTTTTAAGGCCCTTCATGCGGCATCGGACACCGAAATCCTGGAACAGGCTGGCGACCGAGGGGGCGGCGTCGCCCAGATCGGCGACGATTTCCTCCAGCACGGCGACGACGATCGGCTCGTTCTGGCCGAAGTCGAGTTCCGGAGCGGCGGGCCTGGCCTGCGGCGCATCGGCGAGCTGGCGCATGATGTCCTCGGCCGGGCGGGGCGGCGGATCGGCGCGGGGCGGGGGAGGCGGCGAGTCCTCCTCGGCGCGGGCGAAGAGCAGTTCCTGGAAATCCTCGCCGGTGGTGACGGGCGGCGGCATCAGCTTGTGCGATCCGCCGCGCGTGCCGGTTCTGACCGCGCCGATCTTCACATTGACGGGCCGGCGGGCGATGGCGGGGCCGAGGCCCAGGAAGCGGCCGCGTTCGAGGTCGCGAATCTGCTCGGCCTGCCGCCGCTCCATGCCGAGCAGGTCGGCGGCGCGGGCCATGTCGATGTCGAGGAAGGTGCGGCCCATCAGGAAGTTGGACGCTTCGGCCGCGACATTCTTGGCGAGCTTGGCAAGCCGTTGGGTGGCGATGACGCCGGCAAGGCCGCGCTTGCGGCCCCGGCACATGAGGTTGGTCATGGCGGCCAGCGACAGCCGGCGCGCCTCGTCCGACACGTCGCCCGCCGAGACGGGCGCGAACATCTGCGCTTCGTCCACCACGACGAGCGCGGGATACCAATGGTCGCGCGGCGCGTCGAACAGGGTCGAGAGGAAGGTGGCGGCGCATTTCATCTGCGCTTCGAGTTCAAGCGCATCGAGGCTGAGGACGACCGAGGCGCGATGCTCGCGGATGCGCGCCGCCATGCGGACGATGTCGCGCTCATTATAGTCGCCCGCGTCGATCACGACATGGCCATATTCGTCGGCCAGCGTGACGAAATCGCCTTCGGGATCGATCACCACCTGCTGCACCATGGCGGCGCTTTCCTCCAGCAGGCGGCGCAGGAGGTGCGACTTGCCCGACCCCGAATTGCCCTGAACAAGCAGGCGGGTGGCGAGCAATTCCTCCACGTCCACGGCCACGTCCTTGCCGTGGCTGTCGGTTCCTATGCTGATGCTGGCGGTCACGGGTGCGTCTTTGGCCCATGGCGGGGGCGAGGCGCAAGCCCGGAACGCCTTGACCATCCCCTTGCTGCGATGCAGCATCCGCGGTCATGGCGACTCTGGCATCCAATCCGTCCGCTCCGGCGATCACGCAGAACCCCGATATCCGCTATCTGGGGCGGCTGCTGGGCGATGTCATCCGGGCTTATGGCGGGGAGAAGCTCTACAAGCAGACCGAATATATCCGCTCCGCATCGGTCGACCGGGCGCGCGGGGTGCAGGGCGCGGACCTGACCGACACCGGCCTTGAGGCGCTGAGCCTGGACGATACGCTGGCTTTCACGCGCGGGTTCATGCTGTTTTCGATGCTCGCCAATCTGGCCGAGGACCGGCAGGGGGTGGCGGCCGAGCCGGGGGCAGACGTGGCGTCGGCGCTCGCCCGCCTGGAGAAGGAGGGCGTGGGGCGGGATGCGGTGCTGGAGCTGCTGTCCCGGTCGCTGATCGTGCCGGTGATGACGGCGCACCCGACCGAGGTGCGGCGCAAGAGCATGATCGACCACAAGAACCGCATCGCCGAACTGATGCTGCTCAAGGACCGGGGGCGGACCGAAACCGACGAGGGCGAGAATCTGGACGAGGCGATTTTCCGTCAGATCGCGCTGCTGTGGCAGACGCGCCCTTTGCGGCGCGAAAAGCTGTTCGTCGCCGACGAGATCGAGAATGTGCTCGCTTATTTCCGCGACACCTTCCTCCCCGTCCTGCCGGCGCTCTACGCACGGTGGGAGCGGGTGCTGGGCGCGCGGCCGCCCAGTTTCCTGCGGGTGGGCAACTGGATCGGCGGCGACCGCGACGGCAATCCCTTCGTTCAGGCGGAACAGCTGGAGCTGGCGCTCAGGAAAGGCTGCGGCGCGGCGATCGCTTATTATCTCGATGCCTTGCATGGGCTGGGGGCGGAATTGTCGCTTTCGACCGAACTCGCCCATGTGCCCGACGCGGTGCTGGCGCTGGCCGAGGCAAGCGGCGACGCGTCGCCGAGCCGCAAGGACGAGCCCTATCGGCGCGCGATCAGCGGCATCTACGCGCGGCTGGCCGCAACCTGCACGGCGCTGACCGGCGGGCAGCCGGCGCGGCCGGCGACGCTGAAAGGCGAACCTTATGCCAGCCCGCAGGATTTGCGCCGCGACCTCGTCACCGTGGCGCAGGGGCTGGCGAGCGAGGGCGACGGGGCGCTGGCGACCGGCGGGGCTCTGGGACGCCTGATCCGCGCGGTCGAGACGTTCGGTTTTCACCTCGCCACGCTGGACATGCGGCAGAACAGCGCCGTGCATGAGCGGGTGGTGGCGGAACTGCTGAAGCAGGCGGGAGTCGAGGCCGACTATCTGGCGCTCGACGAATATGCGCGGATCGCGCTGCTGCGGCGGGAGCTGGCGAACAACCGGCCGCTAGGGGCGACGTTCAGCGACTATAGCGAGGAGACTGCGTCCGAACTGGCGATCGTCCATGCCGCGGCGAAGGCGCACCGCACCTACGGCCCGGCCTGTATCACGCACTATATCATCTCGAAAGCCGAAAGCGTGTCCGACCTGCTGGAGGTCAACATCCTGCTGAAAGAGGCGGGGCTGTGGCGCGCGGGCGTGGACGGGGCGCCGCCGCAGGCCGCCGTCATGGCGATCCCGCTGTTCGAGACCATCGCCGACCTGGAGGCCGCGCCCAGCATCATGACCGCCTATTTCGGCCTGCCCGAGATCGCGGGCGTGGTGAAGGCGCGGGGCCACCAGGAAGTGATGATCGGCTATTCCGACAGCAACAAGGATGGCGGCTACATCACGTCGACCTGGAGCCTCTACAAGGCGAGCCAGGCGCTGGAGCCGGTATTCGCCGACGCGGGCGCGGCGATGCAACTGTTCCACGGGCGCGGCGGCGCGGTGGGGCGGGGCGGCGGATCGGCCTTCGCCGCCATCCAAGCGCAACCCAGGGGGAGCGTGCAGGGGCGCATCCGCATCACCGAACAGGGCGAAGTGATCGCGGCGAAATTCGGCACGCGCGACGTTGCCATCACCAATTTGGAGGCGATGACGAGCGCCACCCTGCTCGCCAGCCTGGAGCCCGAGCCGATCTCGCCGCGCGACGCCGAGCGCTTCGCCGGGGCGATGGACGCACTGTCGAAAACCGCCTTCTCCGCCTATCGCGACCTGGTTTACGGCACCGAAGGGTTCAAGGAATTCTTCCGCCAATTGACCCCGATCCAGGAGATTGCGGGCCTCAAGATCGGGTCGCGGCCCGCCAGCCGGACCAAGAGCACGGCCATCGAGGATCTGCGGGCCATCCCGTGGGTATTCAGCTGGGCGCAGGCGCGGGTGATGCTGCCGGGCTGGTATGGCGTGGGCCATGCGCTGACCGCTTTCGAGGACAAGGCGCTGCTGGCGGACATGGCGCAGCATTGGGCGTTCCTGAAGTCGGCGCTCGCCAATCTGGAGATGGTGCTGGCGAAATCGGATTTGGGGATCGCGGCGCGATATTTGCCCCTGGTGGAGGATCAAGGGCAGGCCGAGGCGATCTTCGGCCGCATCCGCGACGGGTGGGCGCAGGCGCATGACGGGCTGCTGGCGGCGACGGGGCAGGGTCGGCTGCTGGAGAAGAATCCGGCGCTCGATGAATCGATTCGGCTGCGATTGCCCTATATCGAGCCGCTGAACCTGTTGCAGGTGGAGTTGCTCAAGCGCCACCGGGCGGGCGAGGACGATGCGCGGATCAAGGAGGGGATCGAACTGTCGATCAACGCGATCGCCACGGCGCTGCGCAATAGCGGCTGAAGCGGTCAGGGGCGCAGGCTACGCATCCCCTTGGTGCGGCTGGTCAGATGCCAATCGCGGCAGAGTTCGCAGCGATAGGGGCGTAGCGTGACGCGGGCGCGCAGGGCGGCGGCGGTGGCGTCCTCCAGCGAGGGATAGCGCGCCTTTCTGGCGCAGATGCCGGGCCGGGTCCGCATATCGCGGAAAATAGAGTCCGGGACGGCCGCAGTCCATGGCCGCCCCGGACCCCAGCGCCCGAAGGCGCCGAAGCGATGACGGAGCGGGTCGCGCGGACCCGCCCCGTTTCAGGTCAGAATTTGGCGACGACGCCCGCCATCGGGCGGATCGAGCGGAAATTGCCCATCGTGTCGGCCTGAACCCGCAGGCGAATGTTGCTGCTCTGCGCCGAGCTGCCCATGTCGGCCGGCGAAAGTTCGACGCCAGCGCCATAGGTGGTGCCGTGGAAATCCGGGCTGTCGGGGCCCAGCGCGTCGAAATTGACCCACTTATAGCCGACCTTGCCGAAGATCAGGCTGTCCTTACCGGCCTTGATCCCGGCGCGCCCAGCGACGCCATATTCCCAGTCGATGTCGCCCGACACGCCCTTCGACGCGGTGCCTTCGACGCCGACGACCACGGGGCCGGCAACGTTGTAGTTCACGCCCGCGACGCCTTCGACCATGCGGCCCTTGTAGCCGACGGGCGGAATGCCTTCCTTGCCGGTTTCGCTGTCGAAATTATGCACGCCGCCCATCACGCCGACATAGGGTTCGATGCGGCGGGTGGAGCCTGCATCCTCCTGCGCCATGGCGGCGGCGGGGAACAGGGACGCGGCGGCGACCGCCGTGAAAAGCAGTGTCTTCATGAGGTATGACCCTTGTTACTGTTTTGATGACAAGCGGCGGTGTGGACCCGCCGGGCCGACCGGCTCGCTCCAAGCGGCGCTGCGTCGACAGGCGAAAAATGATCGAGTTGTGGCGAAGGTTTCGCCGACCATCGCGAAAAGCCGGCAAAATGGCCTTTTGTGGCGGAAACGGCACGGTTTCTGTCACGGGGATGAACAAAACGTGCCTTATCTGAACGGGCGATAAACGATATTGACGGGCAAACTTCATTCACAACCAATTCAACTCGCGCGCGTTACCCCGACATCAGAACTATATTCAGGAGACAGGCGATGACGGGCATCCGACATCGGTTACTGGCGCTGGCGGGTCTGGCCGGCGCGTTGGCGCTCAGCGGCTGTTATGACGATGGCTATGGCTATGGCGGCGTAAGCGTCGGCAGCGGCTATTACGGCAATGGCGGCTATTATGGCGGCGGCTACGACCCCTATTGGGGGCCGGGCTATGCTGGTGCGGGCTATTATGGCTGGAATGACGGCTTTTATTATCCGGGCAGCGGCTATTATGTCTATGACCGGGGCGGTCGCCGGCATCGCTGGAACGACAGTCAGCGGCGCTATTGGGAAGGCCGCCGGTGGGAAGGCCGGCGCGACGGGCAATGGTCGGGCCGCAGACCCGATGGGCGTAATGACGATCGCTGGCGCGGGCGCGATCGCAACTGGCGCGACGGGCGGCCGGGCGACGGCCGGCCGGATGGCCAGTGGAGCGGCCGGCCCGGCGCTGACCAGCAGGGGCGCGGGCAGTGGAATGGCGGGCGCTGGAACGGCCAGCCGCCCCAGCCCGGCGTCGAGCGCAACCGCTGGCGCGGCAATGACGCCGCTCGCCCGCAGCCGCAGCCCGGCATGGGCCAGCCGCAGACGGCACGCCCGCAGCGTAATTGGGGGGCGGGGAATGCGCCGCGCGCCGATCGCCCGCAGCGGAGCTGGGGCGGCGGGCGAGAACGCGGGCCGCGGGCACGTCCCGACTGATGCGGGCTGACCTGAAGGCCGCCGCACTGCTCTCCCTCCTGCTCGTCGCCGCGTGCGACGGGCGGGAGGAAAGCGCGATCGACAATCTCGCCAACGGGGCGAACAGCGTCCAGGTGGAGAATAATGTCCGCGCAGAGGCGCTGGCGCTGATGGAGCCCTTGACCCCGCCCGAACCGGGAACGCCGGGCGGGTTGCCGGTCGATCCCGCACCGTTGGAGGAAGGCGCGATCGACCCCGACAGCGCGCAGGGCGCGGCGCAGGTGGTGCAGGGCTATTACGGGCTGCTGGAGGAAAAAAGGTTCGAGGACGCGCAGGATCTCTGGAACCCGACATCGGCGATCGGCGCGCAGGACGATGCCCGCTTTGCCGCGCGCTTCCGGGGGTTCAGCGAAATCCACGCCAATATCGGCGCGCCGTCCGATCCCGAAGGCGCGGCGGGCTCCAGCTATGTGACGGTTCCGGTGCAGGTCTATGGCCGCATCGCCGCGACCGGCAAGCCCTTCTACGCGCTGCGGCAGGTGACGTTGCGCCGGGTCAATGACGTGCCCGGATCGACGGCCGAGCAGCGGCGCTGGCATATCGAGGGGATCGGCGCCTATGTCGCGCCCGAGGAGCCGGCAGCGGCCGACAATGCGACTGCCGCCAAGCCGATTTCGATGACCGACGGCATGGCGCGCAAGCGGCCGTAACGCGGGACCACGTCAACTTTGTCGTCATCCCGGACCAAGTGCGGGGTGACGATGCTATGACAGCGCCGAGCCTCAAATCCGAACTACCTCCGTTCGGTTCGAATAGCCCCTTCGACTGCCTGCTTGCAGCAGGCGCTCAGGACAGGCTTCGAGCGACGTCGAGAAGGCGTATCGAGGACGCGTACGCAGACTTCTCGACGGACGGTTCTCGACTTCGCTCGAACCTGCTCGAAGCGAACGGATCCGATTAAATACTCGATGTTCTAGCTGACCGTCGCGGTGACGATCTTGCCCGGCGTGCGCGGCGGTTCGCCCTTCGGCAGGGCGTCGACATGCTCCATGCCCGACGTCACTTCGCCCCAGACGGTATATTGGCCGTCGAGGAAGGTCGCGTCGTCGAAGCAGATGAAGAACTGGCTGTTGGCGCTGTTGGGGTTGGACGCGCGCGCCATCGAGCAGACGCCGCGCACATGCGGTTCGCGGCTGAATTCGGCCTTCAGGTCGGGCTTTTCCGGGTGGCCGCCCATGCCGGTGCCGGTCGGATCGCCGCCCTGCGCCATGAAGCCGGGGATGACGCGGTGGAAGACCACGCCGTCGTAGAAGCCTTCCTTGGCATTCTCCACGATGCGCGCGACATGGCCCGGCGCGAGGTCGGGGCGCAGCTTGATGACGACATCGCCGCCGCTGTCGAGGGTGAGGGTGAGCGTGTCGTCGGCCATGGGAATCCTCTCTTGCCGGGTAAGGGGTCAGTCGTGCCCATATAAAGGCTAATGAGGGCGATGGAAGCGCCGTCTGCCCATTGCATTTGTCCTGCCCTTGGGCGAAAGCGATGATATGTTACAGGAACCGGACAGTAGGGGGCGCGATGAGCGAGCGCGGCGAGACAGCCGACCCCTATCTGCATGGGGACGACACTGACGAGATCATGGTCGAGGCGGCGGAAGCCAGCCACGACGAGGACGACCGGCTGAAGCCCGAATTCCTGACCGCCGTGCTCGACGCGGTGGAGGAAGGCGACAGCGAAACCGCGCGCGAGCTGGTGTCGCCGCTGCACCCCGCCGACATTGCCGACCTGCTGGAACTGACCCCGTCCGAGCGTCGGGCCGAGGTCGCGGCGGCGCTGGGCGATCTGGTCGGCGCGGAGGTTCTGTCCGAACTCAACGACTATGTCCGCGACGACCTGATCGGCGCGCTCGCGCCCGAGCAGGTCGCGGAATTCGCCGCCGAACTCGATACCGACGACGCCGTCGCCATCATCGAGGATATGGAGGCGGCCGACCAGCAGGCGGTGCTGGAGGCGATGGAGCCGGAGGATCGCGCCGCGATCGAAAGCGCGCTGTCCTACCCGGAAGAATCCGCCGGCCGCCTGATGCAGCGCGATCTGGTCGCGGTGCCAGAGCATATGACGGTCGGCCAAGTGATCGACTATCTGCGCGACAATGACGATCTGACCCGCGACTTCTGGGAAATCTACATCGTCGACGCGGCGCATCGGCCGGTCGGCTATGCCCAGCTCAGCTGGATACTGACCTGCCCGCGCGGCATCGCCATGGCCGACCTCATGAAGCGGGAGCAGACGCTGATCCCGGTCGACATGGACCAGGAGGAAGTGGCGCTGCGCTTCCAGAAATATGCGCTGATCTCGGCCGCCGTGGTGGACGCGGGCGGCCGGCTGGTCGGCATGATCACGGTGGACGATGTGGTCCACATCATTTCCGAGGAAGCGGGCGAGGACATACTCCGCCTGTCGGGCGCGGGCGAGGGGGACATCAACGAGCCGGTGATGGACAGCTATCGGGCGCGGGTGCGCTGGCTGCTCACCAACCTCGTCACCGCATTGGTAGCCTCGACCATTATCGGCCTGTTCGAGGGGACGATCGAGCGCATGGTGGCGCTCGCCACGCTGATGCCGATCGTCGCGGGGGTCGGCGGCAATGCCGGCAGCCAGACGATGGCGGTCACCGTGCGCGCGCTCGCCACCAACCAGATCACCGGCTCCAACGCGCGGCGCACGATATTGCGCGAGATTCGCGTCGCCATATTGAACGGGGCGACGGTGGCGCTGGTGCTGGGGCTGGGCGTGGCTTTGGTGTTCCAGAATCCGGCGCTGGGCGCGGTGATTGCCGCCGCGATGGTCACCAATATCGTGACGGCGGGGCTGGCGGGCGCGGCGGTGCCGCTGGCGTTCGACCGGCTCAATCTCGACCCGGCAGTCGCGTCCTCCATCTTCGTCACCATGATCACCGATTCGATGGGCTTCCTCGCTTTCCTGGGGCTCGCGACGGCGGCGGGATTGACGGGGTGAAGCAAGTCCCCATCTGAGATGACGTGTTCCTGCGAAAGCAGGAACTCAGGGCGGCGCGTGCTGTGCCATCCACCTTGGGCTCCTGCTTTCGCAGGAGCACTGCGTCTGGAAGCCAAATTCAATATGCCGCTCAACATGACCAAGATCGCGTTCGGGACCGAGAGCCCCGCCACCTTGCGCGCCTGGCTGGAAAGCCAGCCGGGCGAGGCGCGCACCTCTACCCGCTACCTGCCCAAGCGGGTGGCGGAGATGGCGGGCGGGTCGCTGTTCTGGATCCACCAGCATCGCATCGTCGGCCGCAGCCCGATATTGGGGTTCGAGGAAACCGGGACCGGACGGCACTGGATCAGGCTGGAGCCGAGGCTGATCGCGGTGCGATCGACGCCCAAGCGCGCGCATCAGGGATGGCGCTATCTGGAGGCGAAGGACGCGCCGCCGGACCTGGAGGGCGGCGAGGCGGACGAACTGGACGCGATGCCGCCCGTGATGCTGAACGACCTCGCGCGCCTCGGGCTTCTCTGACGCCGATCAAGACGTTGCCGCTTGACAAGAACCCCGGCCAAGTCTGTTCTGCGGCCGGGGGAGCGGGGCATGGCGCCGGACTCGGTAACGCAGATCAGATGGGGGCTGGGCGCGGCGCTGCTGGCGGTCGCGGTCATCGCCGTGCTGGCGCTGGTGCCCGATCCCTTCTTTCGCCAGCGCGTGGTCGCCACCAGCTTCGACGATGTGGAGGGCGTGTCACCCGGCGTGCCCGTCTATTTTCGCGGCGCGCCGATCGGGACCGTCAGGTCGATCGACCTAGACGGCGCGCGGCGCATCTTTGCCGTGCGGATGGGGGTGGACCGGGGCTGGCGGCCATCGGACTGTGCCTTCGCCACGGTAGCGTCGGCCAATCCTTTGACCGCTCCGCGCATCGAACTGGTGGCGCTAGAAACGCCGCCGTCGCAATGTCGCGCGGCGCGACTGGCTTATGGGTGCGATCCGGTGCCGGGCGGGACAAGCGGCGAGGCGCTGCCGGGATGCCGCCGCGCCGCCGACCTGTTCGAGACCGCGGCGAGCGCGATCGGCGAGGCCGCGGCGGTGGCGCGCACCGCCAACGCCATGGCGCAGAAGCTGTCGGGCATGTTGCAAGGCGACGGATCGAGCGCGGTCGATATGGCGCAGGTGGCGCAGAACGCCACGCAGACTCTGGCGGCGCTCAACAGCCTCTCGACCCAGCTCGACCGCAGCTTTGCGCCGGGCAAGGGCGATATTGCGCTGACCCTCTCGCATGTGCGGCAGGCGACGGGGCGCGCGTCGCAGATCGATGTCGCCGCGCTCAACGGCATCCTGCGCGAGACGCAGGCGCTGGTGGCGCAGAATCAGGCGAGCATCGCCGGGCTGCTGGCCGAAGGGCGCAGCAGCGCGGGCGAGGTGCGCGGCATTTTGGAGGGGGCGTCGGCCTCTCTGGTGGCGACGAGCGCCAATCTGGAGCGGACGAGCGCGAGTCTGGGCAGCCTGTCGGAGCGGCTGGCGGGCGATCCGACCTATGCGATCCGGGGGCAGCGTTATGCCGATCCGCCCCCGCCGGGGGGTGCGAAATGAGGCGATTCCTGGCGCTGCTGATGCTGGGCCTTGCGGGTTGCGCGGCATTGAAGGGCGGCGATACGCCCGTCACCATGCGCCTGTCGCCCCGCTTTGCCGCTGGCGCCGTGGCGGCGGGGCCGAGCTTCGCGGTTGCGCCGGTACAGGCGCGCGGGGCCATCGGCGGACTGCGCTACGCCTATGTCGATGCCACCGCGCCGGGGGAGATACGGCAGGCGGCGACCTTGTTCTGGGAGGAGCCGCCGGCCGACAGCCTGGCGCGGGCGCTGGTTGCGGGGCTGCGGACGCGCTACGCCAGCGTGACCGGGCCGAACCTGCCGCTGGCCGCCGACCGGCGGGTGGTAGCAGTGCTCGACCGGTTCGAGGAAGTGAGCGAGCCGGGCGGCGCGAAGGCGGTGGTGGCGTTCGATGTCACGCAGGTGGCGGCCGGAAAGGCGATCTGGGCCGGGCGATCCTGCGGCAGCGCGGCCGTAGGCGGCGCATCGGGCACGGCGCGGGCGGCGGCGTTCGACCGGGCGATCGAGCAGGCGGTCGCCGGCTTCGTTCAGGATGTGGCGGCGGGGACCGTATCGGCCGCGGCCTGCTGAAGCAAGCGGCCGCGCTCCAGCCGATAGACGCGGGTGCAGAGCCGGGCGGCGAGGGCGTCGTCCTGGGTGAGGAGCAGCAGCGCGCGCTTCTGCGGGACGATGCGGCGACGCACCTGGGCTTCTAGCGCATCGCCGCGCGCGAAGGCACCCTCGAACGGTTCGTCGAGGATCAGCAGTTCGGGATCGCGGACGAAGGCGCGAGCGAGTTCGGCGCGGCGTCGCTCGCCCACCGACAGCGCATCGGCGCGGGTCGCGGCGGCCTGTTCCAGCGAAAATTCCAGCAGCAGCCGGTCGATCCGCCGCGCGGCGCGGGGGCCGGCGGTGCCCAGGGCGAGGCGCATATTCTCCTCGACGCTGAGGTCGCCGAGCAGCGACCCGCCCTGCATCGCCACGCCGCAGCGGGCGCGGGCGAGGCGGCGGGCATCGGCGTCGGCGAGGGCCGTGCCCATCAGGGTGACGGTGCCGCTGCTTGGGGGGGTCAGTCCAAGCGCGAGTTTCAGCAGCCAGCCCTTGCCCGCGCCGCTTTCGCCGATGATGGCGACACGCTCGCCCGGCTCCAGCGCGAGGTCGATATGATCGAGCAGCCGCGCGCCGCCCAGCACCAAGCTGACATGGTCGAAGGCGAGCAGGGTGCTCATGCAAGGCCCGTCCAGATCGCCGCCGCCGCGAAGATGCCGAGCAGACCAGCGGTGAAGGCGGTGATGGCGCGGCGGCCGATGTCGGCGGGCGATCGCACCGGCTTCGCGCCCACCGCGCTGCCGACGGCGAAGGCGATGAGCGCGTAGAGCAGCAGCTTGCCCATGCCGGTCAGCAGCGCCTGCGCGGCGTCGTGCGAGAGGGCGTAGCTGGCCCAGAGCGGCCAGCTGACGTTGGCGATGAGGCCGAGCGGCACGCCGCAGCCGATCACCGTTGCAATGCCGGCAAGCGCCATATGGATGGGGATCGACAGCAGCACGGCGGCGAGCGAGGGGCCGAGCGCGTGGGCGACGGGATCGCGGCCGAGCGCTTCCAGCGCGTCGATCTCCCGGTTGAGGGCCATCGCGCCGAGCCGGGCGGCAAGCGCGACCGACACGCTGCCGCAGGCGAACAGGCCGACGAGCAGGGGGGCGATGTCGCGCAGCAGGATGGCGGCAAGCGCCGTCAGGACGGGGATCTGGGCATTGTAGAGCGCGAGCAGCCGCGCCGCGCCGGTCCCGGCGATCGCGCCGGCGAGGGCGGCGAGTGGGAGCAGGGTGCGGAGCGGTCGCCAGACATGGACCGGGAGGGCCTGCGCGAGCTGCCGCTGGGCCAGCGTGTCGCCCGCGAGGATGCGCCGAGCCATGCCGCTGGCGGCGCGCAGGGTGAGCCACAGGCCCGCGCCGATCGCGGCGATCAGCTTGGGCGGCCCCGTCAGCGCGTCCATGGCGCGCGCATGATCGCGCCGTCCGCGTCGAGCAGGATGGTGCGCGGAGCGTCGGATGCGCCGAGCAGCAGGTCGCCTTGGGCGGCGAGCCAGGCGGCCGGGTCGGTGCCGGGCGGCAGCGCGTGGATGCGATCGGCGCGATCGACCAGCCGCGCCGCGCTGGTGGCCTCGCTGGCGGGCAGCGTATCGAGGATCGGCTGGACGTGGCCGGTGAGCGCGATCTGCGCCAGCGCGCCCCGCGCCGACGCGGCGATCAGCAGCGCGCGCGTGGCGGGGTCGGCGAACAGGCCGAGGAGGACCGGCGCGCGGTCGGGATAATGGGTGGCCAGGGCGTCGAGCAAAGGCGCTGGATCGGTCGCCGTGCCGCCCGGCAGTAGCGCGATCGTCAGCGTCCGCAGCGCGCGCCTGCCCGACGCGCCGAGCAGCCGGGCCATGATCCGCACCTGTTCCCGGTCCAGATCCTTGATCGCTTCGCTGAGGTCGTCATAGGGGACGATGTCGGGATGCAGCCGGCGGGCATCGTCGCGGACGGGGGCATGGGTCCAGCCCTGCACCAGCTTGGCCGCCATCCAGCGATCATGTTCGGCACGCGACAGCTCTTCCAGTTCGTCGGGGGTGAGGTGCAGGCCGGGGCCGACACCCTCCACCAGCCGCGCGCCGATGTCGCGCAGCTTGAGCTGATAGCAGTCGGCGACGAGGCGATTATCGTCGCGGAAGCTTTCGGGCAAATCCTCCCATTCCTGCATAGAGGCGCGCGCGCCGATCGTCTCGCCCTCGGTAAAGCGGCCTTCGAGATAGAAATCGTGGATCGAACGGGCGAGCGCGTCGTGCCGGTCCTGGAGCAGCATGTCGGGATCGGCGAGGTGGGCGAGCGCGCCGAAGGGGAGGATGCCAGCGCCGACGCGATGATCGGGCGCGCCGTCCATGCGGACATGGATCGGCGGCGCCGGGCGGTCGGCGGCGCGATAATGCGCGTCGACCGCCAGCGCGAGGGCGAGGGCGCGATCATCGTCGCCCGCGTCGATCAGGATCGCGACCGGATCGGCCGCGTCGGCCAGCAGCGCGCCGATCCGCGCGGGATCGAGGCGGGCCTCGACGAAGCGGACGGGCGAGAGCGCATCCGCGCCGGGGTTACGGGCGCGAAACCCCTCCTCCGCTTGGCTCCCGCCGGGGACGCACAGGGTGAAGGCGGGCTTGCCGCCATCGCGATAATGGCCGCCGGCGAGCGTTCGCAGGACGAAGCGCTCGATCAAGGGGGTGAAGCCGAGCGTGAGGACTGCGCGGGCGGTGTCGCCGACGCGGACGAAGCCGTCGATCGGGCGCGCGAGGGCGAGATGGCGCGCGGCGATATCCAGCAGGGACGCGAGTCGGACGCGCGCGGTGCGCCGGTCGCCATGCTCGAACCGCCCCTCGATGCTGCGGCGCAGGTCGAGATCGTCGACGCGCAGGATGATGTCGAGCGGATCGCCGGCGGGGCGAACCTTGGCCGCCTGCGCCAGCAACGCGGAGGCAAGCGCGATATTGTGCCGCGCCTCGCCCGACAGCAGCAGCGCGGCGCGCGCCTTATCGAGGGCGAGGGCGGCGGCGCTTTCCTCTACATCGTCCTGCTCGACCTCGGCCGCGCCGGCCTCCAGCGCGTCGGCGATCCAGGGGACGCGCCGGTCCTGCGCCCAGAGCAGCACCCGCCGGCCATCGTCGAGCGCGCCATGCGCCGCCTGCGCCGCCAGCCCGCCCTCAGGATCGCCCGCGATCACCAGATGGTCGCCGCGCGCGCGGATGAGGGCGAGGCGCAGCGGATTGCGAAGCTGTTCCCATGCGAGGGCAACAGTGGACCAGAAAGTGAGCAGAGGCAGCGCCCAGCGCGCCACATTGAGGGCCAGCGGCAAATCCCGATTTTCGAGCGCTTGCGGAAATTGCCCGACGATCAGCCGCACCGCGCGCAGCGCATCCTGCGTCAGCGTCGATGCCATGCCCGCCTGCGCGAACGCCTGCGCGAAGCCCCAGGTGCCGAGCGCGAAGGCGACCGCCATCGCGCCGAAACGGACGACCGGCGCGACATGGGGCAGTTTCAGCCCTCTTATCCCCTTGCGCCCCCTGCCCCCCATGGCCGGAGTCAGTTGCTGGTCTGCAAGCGGACCAGCGCGGCGGCGACGCCATCGCCCTTGCGCGCGGCGAGCTTGGCGCGCAGCCGGGTCAGGAACTGGCGTTCGGTGCCGGTCACCACTTCGTCGTCGCCGAACAATGGCTTGTCCGACGCGATGGCGAGGATCAGTTCGGAGCCGAAGGGCGGCGCGACCTGGTAGCGCTGCGCCGTCTTGGTAAGGCCGATCGTCACCCGGCGCTGCCCCTTCGCATCGGGTTCCGGGTGGCTGCGATTAAGCTCCACCGCGCTGCCGTCCGCCTGAAGATAGATGATGCTGAGATAGGGGCGTGCCGCAGTGGTCGTCGCGCTGACGCCGAAAATGTCATTTTCCTTCATCGCCACCGGATCGCCTTCGCGCGCGCCGCCGGTGTCGGTAAGGGCGGCGATCGTGGTGCCCTGGCGGTTCAGCGGCTGGGCAAGCGTCAGCGCGGCCTCGCATTGCGGCCAGGGCAGGTGGCGGACCGCGAAGCTGAGCTGCGGATCGGCCTTCGCGGCGGCGTCCTTGAGCGCGGCGATGGCGTTCAAGTCGCCGGAAAAGCCGGTGATGCTCTTCCCCTGCACCGACACCGCGCCGCACGGCATGGCGGCCATCTGATCGGCGAAATTCTGCGCGTCGGTGCGCGGGGCGGGCGGCGGCGTGGCGGGGCCGGTCGGGGTCGTCGTCAGCGGCGCTTCGAGCGAATAGGCTTCGCCCGCGAGCAGCTTGAACGTATCATAGTCGATCCAGGCATAGCCCTTGTCGCCCCAGATCGGACCCCAGCTGTTCATGATGCGGAGCGCCTGCCTGTCCTCGTCATAGCCGACGATCGCCATGGCGTGATAATTGAGCTTCTGCGGCTTTTCCGCGCGGCGGAAGACGCCGTCGCCGCGGAACGCCATGAAGTCGGCCGCGACCGGCATCGAGAATATGACCGGCGCGCCGCGCGCCAGCGCGCCCTTGACGTCATCCAGAATGATCGGGGTGCGCCAGTCGTCCTTCACCTCCCGGTCGATCGCGCGCCAGTCGAGCAGGCGGAAGTCGCCGGCCTTGGCCTTCAGCGCTTCGGGCGCGGGGATCGCGCATTTGGTCATGTCGTCGGGAAATTCGGCGAGGCTGACCGTGCCTTCATTCTTGAGCAGGGTGAGCGCCTGGACGATGGTGATCGCCCCGGTGCAGGGCGATCCGGGCGGGCGCAGCCGATTATAGACATAGGCCGGGCTCATCTGGTCGGCGGGCTGCGCCGGCTGCACATCCTTGTCGCGGAAATTGAGGAAGGTGCGCGCGGCATAGGTGGTGGCCCAGGCGACGCAATTGGGCTGCGGCCCCTGCGATCCGGGCGGGGGATAGGCGTTGGACAGGTCCACCCGCTTGGGCAGATAGGCGCGGAAGCGCCCCTGCTTCGGGAATTTCGCATAGTCTTCGGGAGAAACGGGCGCGGCCCCGGTCATGAACACCGGCTCGCCGCCCTGCTGTGCCCAGGAAGCACCGGCGGTCAATGCCACCAGCGCCGGCAGGCCCCATGTCATCAGACGCCGTGTCATCGCCCGTTCCTCCCCCTGTTTGCCCTATGTCAGAAGCGATAGCCCACGGTCAGCGTCACCGCGTCGAAATCGAAATCGTGCGAAAAGCTGCTGGTGCCATGGGTGTAGATGAGGCCAATGCGCAGCTGTTCGACGCGGCTCTTCTGTTCGGCCTCGCGGGTGCGGATGCCGACGCTGAGCGCGGCTTCGTGCACATCCTCATAGGATTGCGGATCGCCGGTCAGCTTCGTCCAGGTATAGCTGGCGCGCAGCGAACCCTGGCGGCCGCCGAACATCCGGCCCTTGAACGGCAGTTGATAGGCAACGCCGTTGCGGAAGGTCCAGACATCCTCCTTGAAGTAGAAGCCCGGATCCTTGCCGATGCCGATATCGGTGGTGGTCGACCAGCCGACCATGTTGCCGATGGTGAGGTCGCCGCGCCCGACCTGCGCGATCTTGTAGCGGCTGGTGGCGGACAGGGTCAGCACTTCGCTGCTCGCGCCGAAATAGCCGTCATTGTCGTTCGCGCCAAAGGCGACGCGCGGGGTAATGAGCCAGTTGGGCTGGACCGGCAGCTCGACGCCGGTGGAGAGCGTGCCCATGATCGTGGTCTGGCCGTTGTTGACATGCAGGACGTTGAGTACCGGGTCGATCAGCACGCGGGCGCGGCTGCCCTCCGACACGCGCATCGCCTTTTGGTAGCGCAGTTCGTAGCGTTGCCCTTCCACGCCGGCGCCGCCCCAGTAGGTGAAGGCCCCGCCGATCGTGTCGGCATCGCCCTCCATGTCGAAGCCGGGCGTATCCGGGTCGTCGTCATAATCGAGATCGTTGAGGTTCAGCGCCGTCGAGACGGCGGTGTGTTGCAGGCTGTTCGGGCTGCCGATGCTCGCATAATAAGGCGAAGCCTGCGCGATGCCCGGAAGCAGCGCCGCCAGGGTGGCGGCCATCATTTTCGTCTTCATGTCTTACCCCTCTTGCTGCGCCCCGGTTTCATCGTCGGCGCGAACCCCTTGAATATCGTCTAGCCGGTGCTGCCGACCTCATCCGGCTCCAGATCGCGCACGACGCGCAAGCCCGCATCCTGCCGCCTCTTGCCCGGCGGCACGGTGAAGCGGTTGGCGGAGCGGAGCGCGTCGGGCGCGCTTTCGAACGATCCGCCGCGCAGGATCCGCCCGCGACAGCTCGTGTCGGTGCAGCCCGACGTCCATTCCCACACATTGCCCTGCATCTGGTTGAGGCCGAAGGCGTTGGCCGGATAGCTGTTCACCGCTTCGGGATAGCCGCGATAGGGTGCGGTTTCCGATCCGCGATAGCGGGCGGTATGGTCGTAATTCGCCATCGATGGGCCGATATCGTCACCCCAGGGGAAAGCGGTGGATGCGCCGCCCCGGCTCGCATATTCCCATTCCTGTTCGGTCGGCAGGCGATAGGCGCGGCCCGACTGGACGCTGAGCCAGGCCAGGAAGGCCTGCGCATCCTCATAGCCGATGTCGGTCGCCGGGATCAGCGGATTGGGATTTTCCTTCGACCAGCTGCCAAGCTTCGCGCAGGCATTGTCGCGCACGCACGCATTCCATTCGGCGATCGTGACTTCATAGACGCCGATAGCGAAGGGTTTGTCGATCCGCACATCGGCCTGCACCGCCTCGTCGCCGCCACGTCCAGGCTCCGACGCGGGCGATCCGAACGGGCTGAGCCCGGCGGGGATGGCGCGCATCCAGGGGCAGTTGGCGCAGTCGTAGAAACGGTCGCTCGCAGCCCGGTCGCAGGAGATGAAGCAGGGCGGCGCGCCCTGAAGCCCATAATCGAAGGTCGGCTTCTGAAAATTCTTGCCGGATGACAGCGCCACGCGATCGGACACGCGCTTCAGAGCATCGGCGATATTCTGCTGCGGGCGGCGAATTTCCTCGGCCAGCACCTTGGAAAAGATGCCGTCGTCGAACGCGACCTGATCGGCGCTGGTGGAAAAGGCGACGAGATAGCCCTGGTCCGGGCGGATCGTCGCCGAGGGCGCGCGGATCATGCGGCGCAGACCTTTGCTTCCCGCCAGGTCCCCCACCGCCGACGCCTCGGTGCCGGTCTCGGCCGCGATCATCTGCGTCAGAGACGGCGGCGGGGCGGGCAGGACGTTGCGGCACATGTCGAGCACGATCAGCACCGTCTTCGCGCCCGAACCCAGCAGATTGTGGGTCAGCGCGGCGCGGGTGAGGGTGGCGCTCTCGGGCGTCAGGTCGCGGCCGGCATCGACCGGCAGCAGCATGACGTCGCCATAGCTGCCGAGCGCCGCGCCATGGCCGGAGAAATAGAGCATCCCGAACGCCTTGGGGCCAGCCGCCGCCAGCTTCGCGCGGAAGTCGGCGACCGCCGCCAGCATGTCGGCCCGGCTGAGATCGCGGCGGACCTGCACCGCGCCCGCGCCACTCGCGTCGGTGAAGCCCGTGGCGTTGAGCGCGGTCGCGACCTTCTCGCCATCGCCATAGGTGGAGCCGAGCCGGTCGAAGGACTGGTAGGCGCCGTTGACGATGACGAGCGCGAGGCGCGGTTCCTCCGCCGCCCGCGCGGGCGCGGCGAAGGCGCAGGCGGCGAGTAGCCAGCCCAGCAGCAGCGCACAAAGCCAGCCGCGCCCGCCCTGCGAAGCTCGATCGGTCACGGACGCGCCTTGCGCGGCGTGAAGCTGACCTGGGTCACGACCTGATCCAGCGCATCGACATGCAGCACCGCGTCATAGCGCCGCGCGGCCTTATAGGGTTCGGCCGGACCGCCGCCGAACAATTTGGCGAAGAAGCCGCCAAGGCCGCGACCCTTGACGCAATAGGGCTGCGCCTCGACCGCACCCCCGCTCTGCTTCACTTCATTGAGCCACGCGCCGAGCGGCAGCGGCGCTTCCTGGTCGGCGGCATAGGGGGTGGCGAGATCGACCACGACGGCGCGGCCGCGCTTCAGCTTCGGGCGCAGGCGGGAATCGAAGCCTTCGGGCTGGTCGAAACGCAGCGTCGGCCGGCTCACCGGGCGATCACAGGATTTGAGCGCGGCGGGCGCGGCCGGGCCTTGCGCGACCGCCGGGTCGTTGGCGACGGCATTGGCGACCGGCGCGACAGGCTGTGGCGGATTTGCAACGGGGGGCGGCGAAACCGGCTCGGCCGGCACGATCCGCACGCCGCGACCGGCCGCCCCTTGTTGCGATGAAGGCGGAGCGTTGTCCTGCTGCGCCAGAGCGTTAGCGGAAGCCGTCAAAAGAAATCCAAAGGATGCAATGGCTAAAGTGGAACGAAATGCCGCCATTTGTCCGCTCCGAGTCAAGATATAGTTATTGCCCTCATTACCTTCCTACGATTATGGATATAGCCTTGTCGAGGCAATAAAAAACCGTGGGGACATCCAATGTCGACGGGGCGACGTGGACTCTGGGCAACAGTATTAACGGCCTTTGTCACACTATTTGTTGATCCAGGTTGTGCTTTTGCCGAGACGCGCGCGCTGCTTGTCGGTTCCTGGCAGTTCAAATCCAAACTTATCATGGACTTGGCCGGACCGGAAAATGATCTGGCCGCGATGGAGACGCTGGTCCGGGGGCAGGGCGCGCAGGACGTCACCGTTCTCCGCAACGAAGGCGTGAGTCGCACCACGGTCGAGACCGCGCTCCATGCGCTGGGGCTGCGCTCGAAGCCGGGTGACTGGATCTTCCTCTATTACACCGGCCATGGCGCGCTCGCCGAAGCGGCGGTCAAGGGAACGCGCGACGGCGACACCGACCAGTTCCTGCCGCTGCCCGGCTTCGACCCCGACGTGCAGGACGCCGAGCGCTTCATCGTCGACAAGGATTTCTACACCTGGCTGTCGCTCTATGTGCCGCGCGGGGTGCAGGTGCTGATGATGGCCGATACGTGCCATTCGGGCACGCTGCACCGCTCCGTTGATCCCCGCGTGCGCGGCATGGCCCCGCGCCTGACGCTGGGCGCGCGCAATGTCGAGTTGGCGGCCCGGCCCGCGCCCCGTTTTGCCAGCGTGCTGGCAGCCGGCGAGGCTGCGCCGGCGGGGGCGACGCGCGACGATCTGCCCAACCTTTTCTACATCAGCGCCGCGCGCGACGACCAGATCGCCTGGGAAAACGCGCTGCCGGTGGAGGGCGCGCCGACGCGCGGTTTCCTGACCTGGTCGTTCGAGCAGGGATTGACGACGCCGCGCCCCGACGGGCGGGGCATGGCGGCCGACCAGGATGGCGACGGAAGCCTGTCGATTGGGGAACTGGGCAGCTATCTCAACGTCCAGGTGCGGATGCTGAGCGGGCAGCGGCAGGAGAGCAACACCGTCATTCCGCCGGGGCGCGAGGGGCAGGGGCTGTTCGCCGCGGTGCCGCCGCCGCCCGCCCCGCCCGCGCCCCCGCCGCTGCCCGGCCTCTATGTCGCGGACGTGAAGGCGCGGGCGAGCGTGACCGGCGATTATCCCTGGCGCATCCTGACCGACGGGCAGGGCGCGGACTTCGTGTGGGACGCGCGCGCACAGGCGATGCTGCGGCGCACGGGCGACGTGGTGGCGCAGAATGTGCGGACGGCGGCGCAAGTGCGCGGCGTCATCGAAAAGTGGGCGGCGCTCGAAGCGTTGCGGCCGATGCTGTCCGAACAGGCGGCGCGGCTGATGGTCGGCCCGCAGGAAAATGGCGCGCGCTACCCCGCCGGGGCGCCGGTGACGCTGGCGCTCGCCCAGACGCAGGTCGCGAGCGGGCCGCGCTACGCCACCGTGTTCAATATCGCGGCGGACGGCACGGTGCAGCGCCTCTATCCCGTGGCGGAGCAGGACAGGGACGGCGAGCTCGCGCCCGGCCAGTCGCTGCCCGTGCTCGAAAGCCAGGTCATCCCGCCCTATGGCGCGGACCATGTCGTCGCGCTGGTGACGCCGCAGCCGCCGCAGGATTTCCGCCTTCTGCTGCGGACGGTCGAGAATCAGCGTGCGTCGGCCCGGCTGGTCGCGCCGATCCGGGACGTGCTGGCGAAGAATAGCGGCCAGGCGAGCCTGACCATCGGCGAACTCTATACCGGGAATTGAGGGGCGATGCGCTCTGCCTGCCCCCTAATTGCTGAGGATAACCGTGCGGCTGCGCGCGGCGCTCTTGTTGCCGATGTCGACGCGATACTGACCCGACGCGCGCGGCGTCACCGCGCAGACCGGCGCATAATCGGCATTGTCGTCGAGGCAGAGCTGCTTGCCCGAAGCGTCGAGCAGGCGGATATACATATTGGTGCCAATGTCGCCAATCGCGCCGATCCGCAGCGGCTCGCCGCCCTTGGCGGTGACGTTGAACCGATAGGCATTGCGCGGATCGACGTCGAGCACGCGGCGCACCAGCCCCTTGCCGAAGGCGGAGGCGACGACGCCGCGCCCGGACGATTGCGCCATGCGGATCTGGAGCAGCAGCGCCTGGTCGTCGCGCGCCAGCGTCCTGGCCTCCGCGAACAAGGCGTCGGGCGAGAAGGCGGCGTCGCCCTCGGCCGGCTTCGCGCCATCGGTCATCGGCACCTGCTGCAACATGCGCGCGGCGGTGAGCATGGCGTAGGGATCGCGCTCGCGCCGCGCGAAGTCGGCGACCTGCCGCGCGGCGATCGCCTGCGCGAAGGGATCGGCGGGCTTGGCTGCCGGGGCGGGCGCAACCGGGGGCTGCTGCGCGGGCGCGGGGCCGGCCATCAACGTCGCGGCGCTCGCGACTAGGATGAAGCGCATCATGTCCAATCCCCTCGGCAAGATTTTCTCCGCCCCGGTAGATACCGCCGCCGCCGTCGGAAAGCCAGTGCTGGCGGGCGGCGCGGAACTGGCCGGCTTCGCGCACAAGCAACTGAGCGCGCTGGTGGGCGGCGGCAGCAGCCGCTACGCCGCCTTCATCAGCTACAGCCATGCCGACATGAAGGTCGCGCGCTGGCTGCACCGGGGAATCGAGAATTATCGCGTGCCCAAGGGGCTGGTCGGCACCATGGGCGAGCGCGGGCCGATCCCGGCGCGGCTGCGGCCGGTGTTCCGCGACGAGGACGAGTTGGCGGGCGCGGCCGAGCTGGGGCCGAAATTGCAGGGGGCGCTGGCGCGGTCGGACGCGCTGATCGTGATCTGCTCGCCGGCGGCCGCGCGGTCCCAATGGGTCGACAAGGAAATCCGCGCGTTCAAGACGATGAACCCGGACGCGCCGGTCTTCGCCGTGATCGCCGCCGGAACGCCGGGCGACGCCGCGCAGGACTGTTTCCCCGCGCCGCTGCTGTTCGCGCTGGACGAGGATGGCGAACTGGACCGGACCCGGCCGTTGGAGCCGCTTGCGCCCGATCTTCAGAAGAATGAGCGCAATGTGGTGAAATTGAAGCTCATCGCCGGGCTGCTGGGCGCGTCCTATGCCGCGCTCTACCGCCGCGACCAGCGCCGCAGCCGGCGGATCGCGGCGGGGCTTTCGGCCGCCGCGCTGCTGCTGATCATCGTATTGTCGGGCCTCTCGATCGCCGCCTTCACTTATGCGCGCATGGCGGTGAAGGAGCGCAACGCGGCGCTGGCTGCGCGGAAACTGGCCGAGGAGAATGCCGACAAGGCGGAGCGCCGCGCCTGGCTCGCCCAGGTCGCGGCACAGGAGGTGCGGCGGCTGGCGGCGGAGGGGCAGAGTTGTCCGCGGCCTTGATGTAGGATGCCGTGCTCCTGCGAAAGCAGGAGCTCAGGATGGAGGGCAACCCAGCCGACCCTAGGCTCCTGCTTTCGCAGGAGCACCTAACGCGATTTTACTCCCGCCAGCTGGGATCGATCCGGTCGATAACCCGCACCAGCGACTGAAAATCGGGCACGCCCGGCCCGACCGGCAGCTGAACGCCGGAAAGGTCGCGTTGATGCACGGCGATCACCTCGGGCGGAATATCGACCGGCGTCCCCGCAGCGCCGGCGGCGACCTGAATTTCGCAGGCGCGCTGGAGCAGCCATTGCTGGAGGAAAGCTTCGGGCAGGCTCCCCGCCATCACCAGCGTGCCATGGTTGCGCAGCATCATGATGCGTCTGTCGCCAAGGTTGGCGATGAGCCGCTCGCCTTCGTCGGGGCGGATCGTGACGCCCTCGAAATCGTGATAGGCGATGCGGCCGATGAAGGCGGCGGCGTAGAAGCTGATCGGGCGCAGCCCTTCGGCCACCGCGCTCACCGCCATGCCGGCGGTGGTGTGGGTGTGGATGATGCAATGCGCGTCGGGCAGATGGCGGTGGAACACGCTATGCTGGGTGAAGCCGGCGCGATTGACGGGATAGGGGCTGCCGTCCAGCACTTGCCCGTCAATGTCGATCTTGACCAGGTTCGACGCGGTGACTTCGTGATAGCCAAGGCCGAAGGGGTTGATCAGGAAGGCCGCCGGCTCGTCGGGCACGCGCAGGGTGATGTGGTTGTAGATGAGTTCCGACCAGCCCAGATGGTCGAAGACGCGGTAGCAGGCGGCGAGCTGCTGGCGTGCCTCCCATTCGGCGGCGGACATATCGGGCCGTTGCGCGGCGGTTGCCATGGCGATCCTCCTTATGCTTTATGGCCGCACTATTCCCGCCCCCCGCGCAAATGTCGAGAGCGCGGGCTTTGGGCTTGAATTTGCGGGCTCGCGCTGGTAGGGCGCCGCCCACATGGCGCGGGGCGACCCGCGACGACTCACTGGCTTTGCTATTCGGTCGGCCCGTCGGGAAGGATGTAATGGTCCCGGCGAATCGATCGTTTTCGATTGGAGATTGACGGACTTATGCAGATCATCGTTCGCGACAATAATGTCGACCAGGCTCTTCGCGCGCTCAAGAAGAAGCTGCAGCGCGAGGGCGTGTATCGCGAAATGAAGCTGCGCCGTCACTATGAGAAGCCGTCGGAAAAGCGCGCCCGCGAAAAGGCCGCCGCTGTCCGCCGCGCTCGCAAGATGGAGCGCAAGCGCGCCGAGCGCGACGGCGTCAAGTAAGACGCCGCCCTAGCGGGGTCGGTTTGCGCCGGCCTGCCACAGCCTGACTTCCTGCTTCATACGAGCGAGCTTTACGCCCCATGTCCACAACGGCTGTCCCACTTCGTCCCATCGCCAAGGGCTCGCTGACGCGCCTCTGGATCGGCGTCGCGCTGGTTGCGCTGGCGGCGGGCGGACTGGCCTGGGCCGGGCAGCAGGGCGTTGAGCCTTCGCCTTCCGCCTTCCTGACGAGCAATGCCCATGCCGATGGCGTCGTGACGACCGAATCGGGCCTTCAGTACAAGGTGCTGGACGATGGGGCCGGCCCGAGCCCGACCACCGCCGACGTGGCGCTGGTGGGCTATAAGGGCACGTTGCTCGACGGCACGGTGTTCGATGAAAATCCGCAGGCGCCGATGCCGGTCGACGGCGTGGTGCCGGGCTTTTCCGAAGGGCTTCAGAAGATGAAGAAGGGCGGCAAATACCGCCTCTGGATTCCGCCGCAGCTTGGCTATGGCGACCGCGAGGCCGGCCCCATCCCCGCCGGATCGGTGCTGGTGTTCGACGTGACGCTGCACGATTTCAAGTCGAAGGCGGAGCTGATGCAGCTTCAGCAGCAGATGCAGCAGGGCGCGGCGCCGCAGCCTGGCCGCTGATCGGCCAAAGCCGGACGAGAGAAACGAGGGGTCGGTTTCCGGCCCCTTTTCTTTTGCCCGGTCGGTCAGGCGTGACCCTGACACACCTCGTCGTCGAGCGCATTGGCCGGCAGCAGGTCGCTGTCGCCGATCTTCTCCTCACCAGCGAACAGGCGGTCGAGTCGGGCCTTGATGTCGCGGCGATACTCGGTGGTGGCGACCGACCGAGGGGCGGACACTTCGATGTCGCAGGCGATGGCATTCTTGATGCGATCGACCGCCGCTTCGTCCAGCACGCCGGCGCGACGCAATTCCATGCACAGCTGCAACAGCCCGGCGGCAGTGGCGTGCGCGCGCAGGCCCACATTGGTCAGTTCGAAATGCAGCTTCTTCTGCTTGTCCAGATGCTGGGTCATGGCGTTCCGACTCCTCTCCGCGCGATGATCATGACAGAGAAACGGGAAGGCGTCGCCCCCCGTTCCATCAGTCGCGTCGCGGAACGCTCGCCGGGCGGAGGCTGTTGCCCGCACGGCCGGACCGGAAGGCGTGGAGCCAGCTGATCGGGTTCCAGGTCGCGTTGCCGTCCAGGCTGAAGGTGATGAACTCGGCCCGGCCGCCGATCGCTTCCCATGGCACCGGGCCGCCCAGGCCATTTTCCTCCAGCGGCGCGCGGCTGTCGGCGCTGTTGTCGCGATTGTCGCCCATCAGGAAGACATGATCGGCCGGCACCCGGACCGGGCCGTACCAGTCGAGCGCGCTCGGCCCCGTGTCGATCGTGACATAGGTCTTGCCGTTGGGCAGGATTTCCTGCCGCACCGGCAGTTCGCACCAGCTCTTGCCGTCGCGGTCGGTCACCAGCGCGCCGGGGAATTGCAACGGCGGGCAGGGCGCGTTGCCGTCGACGGGGATGCGCAGGGGTTTCAGCGCCTTTTGCGGCACGACCGTTCCGTTCAGAATGACCTGACCGCCGCGCACCTCCACGATGTCGCCGGGCAGGCCGATGACGCGCTTGATATAATCCTCCCGCCGGTTGGGCGGCGAAACGATGACGATGTCGCCGCGTTCGGGCAGGCGACCGAGGATGCGGCCCTTCAGGAAAGGCAGCGGATGGAAGCTGGGCGAGACATAGGACCAGCCATAGGGAAATTTGCTGACGACCAGCCGGTCGCCGGTCAGCAGCACCGGCATCATCGATTCGGACGGGATATAGAAAGGCTTGGCGACGAAGCTGTGGAAGGCGAGCACGGCCAGGATCAGCAGAGCGATGCTCTTCATCTCCTGCCACCAGTTGACCGGCGTCTTGGGGGGTGCCGCCTGCTGTTCTTCGGGAAGGTCGATGGCCGTCACGGGCTGGCTTTCGCTGGGGAGGTCTTCGCTCATAGGGGGAGCGCCTCGATGATGACGAACGCCTGCGCCCATGGGTGATCGTCAGTGAGCGTCAGATGAACGATGGCCCTGTGCCCGGCGGGAATCATCGAATCGAGCCGGGCCTTCGCGCCGCCGGTGAGGGCGAGGGTCGGCGCGCCCGACGGAGCGTTGACGACGCCGATATCCTTCATGAACACGCCGGCCTTGAAGCCCGTGCCCACCGCCTTGGAGAAGGCTTCCTTGGCGGCGAAGCGCTTGGCGAGCGTGCCCGCGCGGGTGAGGGGGCGGCGCGCGGCCTTGGCCTGCTCGACCGGCGTGAAGACGCGCTGCACGAAGCGGTCGCCGAAACGGTCGAGCGAATTCTGGATACGATCGACATTGCAGAGGTCGGAGCCCAGGCCGATGATCATGACGGCCCCCCCAGGCCGTCACCCCGGCGCAGGTTGAAGTGAGGCACGTGACTCGCTTCAAGGTCTCGTGCGGCTATGTGCCACGCCTGCGGCCCGAGACCCCAGCCTTCGCTGGGGTGACGAAGAGCCTCACTCACCGCGCCAGATCCATCTGCCGGCGCATTTCGCGGATGCTGCCTTCCAGCCCGCCGAAGATCGCCTCGCCGATCAAGAAATGGCCGATATTGAGTTCGGCGATCTGCGGAATGGCGGCGATCGGGCCGACATTGTCGAAGGTCAGGCCATGGCCGGCATGGGGCTCGATGCCATTCTTGGCGGCGAGTGCGGCGGCGTCGGCGATGCGGCGCAGTTCGGCGGCGCGCGCCGATCCGTCGAGATGGGCATAGGCTCCGGTGTGGAATTCCACCACCGGCGCGCCGAGCCGGATTGCCGCGTCGATTTGGCGCGAGTCCGCCTCTATGAACAGGCTGACGCGGATGCCCGCTTGCGTGAGCGTCGCCACGACCGGCTGGAGTGCCGCGAATTGCCCGGCAGCGTCCAGGCCGCCCTCGGTCGTGCGTTCCTCACGCTTTTCCGGCACGATGCAGGCGGCATGGGGGCGATGCTTGAGCGCGATGTCCAGCATCTCCTGCGTCGCCGCCATTTCCAGATTGAGCGGCACGTCGAGGGCCGCCATCAGCATGGCGATATCCTCGTCGCGGATATGCCGCCTGTCCTCGCGCAGATGCGCGGTGATGCCGTCCGCGCCCGCCTTTACGCCAAGCAGCGCCGCTTTCACCGGATCGGGATGCGCGCCGCCGCGCGCGTTGCGGATGGTGGCGACATGGTCGATATTGACCCCGAGGCGCAGCGGCGTGGACATGGGAGCCGTTTACTGCTTTCGGCTGCCGGGCTTGGTCGCCGGGATCGCCGCCAGTTCGGGCGGCACCGCGTCGGCCTCATAGACCGGGAAGTTGATCGACACGAGCGGGTAGAAGGGCACGCCCAGCTCCACTTCGCCCGCCGACCGGTCCACCAGAGCGGCTTCGGCGATGACGACCCCGCCTTCCTTCTCCACCGCCTCGATCGCCTGGCGGGACGAGAGGCCGGTGGTGACGACATCCTCCACCATCAGCACCTTCTGACCCGGCGCGATCGTGAAGCCGCGCCGCAGCTCGAATACGCCCTCGGGCCGTTCCAGGAACACCGCATCCTTGTCCAGCGCGCGGCCGACTTCATGCCCGATGATAAGGCCACCCATGGCGGGCGAGACGACGAGATCGATCTCCTGCCGCAACTCACGGGGCAGCTTCTGCACCGTCGCGCGGGCGAGCCGACCGGCGCGCTCGGCGTTCATGAGCACGCGCGCGCATTGCAGGTAATTGGCGCTGCGGCGGCCCGACGAGAGGATGAAATGTCCTTCGAGCAGCGCGCCCGCCGCCCGGAATTCCGCCAATACCTCTTCGTCCGTCATGCCGTTCCGTCTGTCCTGTCGCGCGGCGGCCAAGACGCCCGCCGGCCGCTATTCGTTCGCATGGCGGGCCTTGCCACCCGCCACGATCGCGCCCCCATGCGCGGCCTTCTGCCGATAGGCGGCGAAGGGGAGCGTTGCAACAGCGAAGAAAATCTGCTCCCAGATGCTTGAGGCAAGGGAAAAGCCTGCCTATAAGCCGCCGCAGAACCGGACGGGCGAGGACAATAGGGCGCTTTACCATGCGTCTTCGTTGCAGCGGCGCCGAGGGGTTAGGGGTACGAAGACACTATGAAGACGGTGAAATCTATCGTTCTTGCGGGGCTGCTGGCCTTGGCGCCGACACTGGGTGCGGGCGGCGCGGCGCTGGCGCAGGACAATGGCGCCATGGCGGCAGCGCCGGCGCTGGCGACTCCGGTGGATGCCGATCCGAAATCGTCCGACCCCGGCGCGCCCGCCGATTCGGCCGACGCCAATGTCGCCAACGTTTCTGCCGCCGCGCCGGCCGCCAAGGTCGCCGCGCCGCCGCGCATGAAGCCGACCGAGGGCATCGGCATGCCGCGTCCGGGCGAAATGACGTTGCAGGAACAGTTCAGCCCCACCGGCCATACGGCCCGCTGGCTGCACGACATCATCCTGCTGCCGATCATCACGATCATCTCGATCTTCGTGCTGGCGCTGATGCTCTATGTCATGGTCCGCTATCGCCGCGCGGCCAACCCGGTGCCGTCCAAGACGTCGCACAACACCTTCATCGAAGTGGTGTGGACGGTGGTGCCGGTACTGATCCTGCTGGCGATCGCCGTGCCCTCGATCGGGCTGCTCGCCGACCAGTACAAGCCCGCGCCCAAGGATGCGCTGACCGTCAAGGTCACGGGATATCAGTGGTATTGGGGTTATGAATATCCCGACAACGGCATCCCCGAATATGTGTCCAACATGTTGCCGGAGGACAAGGCGAAGGCCAATGGCGAGCCTTATCTGCTGGCGCCCGACAATCGTCTGGTGCTGCCGGCCGGCCGGCCGATCAAGTTGATCATCACCGGCGCGGACGTGATCCATGCCTTCGCCGTGCCCTCGCTCTGGCTCAAGATGGACGCCGTGCCGGGCCGCCTCAATGAAAAGACCGTGTTCATCGAGAAGCCGGGCGTCTATTACGGCCAGTGTTCCGAACTGTGCGGCGCGCGGCACGGCTTCATGCCGATCGCGGTCGAGGCGCTGCCGCCCGCCCAGTTCGACCAGTGGGTCCAGTCGCAGGGCGGCACGCTGAAGGGCGCGGCCCCCGCCGCGACCGCCGCCGCCGCGACCGCTACGGCCCAAGAAAAGATTTGATAGGGTAGGAACGCCATGACCACCATCACCGCAGATCATCACGGCGGCGCCCATGACCATGGGGCTCATGATCACCATGATGCCGATCACAAGCCGGCCTTCTTCCAGCGCTGGTTCATGTCCACCAATCACAAGGACATCGGCACCCTCTATCTGATCTTCGCGATCGTCGCCGGCATCATCGGCGGCGCGATATCGGGGCTGATGCGCGCCGAGCTGGCGCATCCCGGCATCCAGTATCTGCACACCTGGGCCATGTATATGGACGGGCCGGACGCGACGCTGGACCAGGCCTATCATCTCTGGAACGTGCTCATCACCGCCCACGGCCTCATCATGGTCTTCTTCATGGTGATGCCCGCGATGATCGGCGGCTTCGGCAACTGGTTCGTGCCGATCATGATCGGCGCGCCCGACATGGCCTTCCCGCGGATGAACAATATCAGCTTCTGGCTGCTCATCCCCGCCTTCGCCCTGCTGCTGGGGTCGACCTTCGTGCCCGGCGGCACCGGCAATGGTGCGGGCACCGGCTGGACCGTTTATGCGCCGCTCTCGACCAGCGGGTCGGCTGGGCCGGCGGTCGACATGGCGATCCTTTCGCTGCACATTGCGGGCGCATCCTCGATCCTGGGCGCGATCAACTTCATCACCACCATTCTCAACATGCGCGCGCCGGGGATGACCCTGCACAAGATGCCGCTGTTCGTCTGGTCGGTGCTGGTCACCGCCTTCCTGCTGCTGCTGGCGCTGCCGGTTCTCGCCGCCGCGATCACCATGCTGCTGACCGACCGCAATTTCGGCACCACCTTCTACGACGCGGCCGGTGGCGGCGATCCCGAGCTGTACCAGCATCTCTTCTGGTTCTTCGGCCACCCCGAAGTCTATATCATGATCCTGCCGGGCTTCGGCATCATCAGCCAGATCGTCTCGACCTTCAGCCGCAAGCCGGTGTTCGGCTATCTCGGCATGGCCTATGCCATGGTCGCGATCGGCGTGGTCGGCTTCGTCGTGTGGGCGCACCACATGTTCACGACCGGCATGTCGGTTAACGTGAAGATGTATTTCACCGCCGCCACCATGGTCATCGCGGTGCCTACGGGGGTCAAGATCTTCTCCTGGATCGCGACCATCTGGGGTGGGTCGATCAGCTACAAGACGCCGATGGTCTGGGCGCTCGGCTTCATCTTCCTGTTCACCGTGGGCGGTGTGACCGGCGTGGTGCTGGCCAATGGCGGCGTCGATGACGTGCTGCACGACACCTATTATGTCGTCGCCCACTTCCACTATGTGCTCTCGCTGGGCGCGGTGTTTGGCCTGTTCGCGGGCTTTTACTACTGGTTCCCGAAGATGTCGGGCCGGATGTATAACGAGTTCCTCGGCCAGCTGCACTTCTGGGTGTTCTTCATCGGCGTTAACCTGCTGTTCTTCCCGATGCACTTCCTGGGCCTCAGCGGCATGCCGCGCCGCTACCCCGACTATCCGGCCGCGTTCGAGCATTGGAACTGGGTCGCCACCACCGGCTATATGGTGATGGCAGCGGGCATGGCGGTGTTCTTCGTCAACCTGATCTGGTCGCTCGCGGCCGGCAGGAAAGCGGAAGGCAATCCGTGGGGCGAAGGCGCGACGACGCTGGAATGGACGCTGCCCAGCCCGCCGCCTTTCCACCAGTTCGAAACGCTGCCGGTGATCGACGACGCCGCGCACCATTGACGGTGTGAACTTCGCCGGGGGACGGATGCGATCCGACCCCCGGCACCGCATGAAAGCCCGCCCGTTGCGCGGGCCGGAACAGTTATGACGACCGCGACATTTGCCCCTGTCTCCATGCCTGCCGACTGGCGGGATTTCGTGGCTTTGACCAAGCCGCGCGTGATGACGCTGGTCGTGTTCACCGGCCTGTGCGGCCTGCTCGCCGCGCCCGGCCATATCCACCCGGTTCTCGCCTTCACCGCGATCCTGTGCATTGCGCTGGGCGCAGGCGCGGCCGCCGCGCTCAACCAGTGGTGGGAAGCCGATATCGACGCGAAGATGAAGCGCACGGCCGCGCGCCCGCTGCCGGCCGGCCGCATGGATCGTCAGGCGGCGCTGCATTTCGGCGTCGGCCTCTCCTTCTTCTCGGTCATCCTCATGGGCATGGCGACCAACTGGCTCGCCGCCGGGGTGCTGGCCGTCTCGATCCTGTTCTACGTCTTCGTCTATACCATCTGGCTGAAGCCCCGCACGGCGCAGAATATCGTCATCGGCGGTGCGGCCGGGGCCTTCCCGCCGGTGATCGGCTGGGCAGCGGTGACGGGCGACGTCAGCGCGCTGCCGGTCGCGCTCTTCATGCTGATCTTCTTCTGGACGCCGCCGCATTTCTGGGCGCTCGCTCTGTTCGTGAAGACCGATTACGCCGCTGCCGGCATTCCCATGTTGCCCGTCGTGTCGGGCGAAGTCGCGACCCGCCGCCAGATCTGGGCCTATACCGCGATCATGGCGGTGGCCGCGCTCGCGCCGGTGCTGCTGCGCCTCACAGGCCTCATCTATGGCGCGACCGCGCTGATCGGCACGCTGGTCTTCGCCGCGCTTGCATTTCAGGTCTATCGCCGGCGCGAGAGCGATCCGACCCGCATGATGCCTGAGCGGCGGCTGTTCAAATATTCGATCCTCTACCTCTTCCTGCTGTTCGGAGCGGTGGTCGTCGACCGCTGGCTGCTGGCATGACGCCCGAGGAACAGGAACAGATCCGCGCTCGGCAGAAGAGCCGCGCCGTCATGACCGGGCTGCTGCTCGGCTTCCTCGTCATCCTCTTCTTCGCCATCACCCTGGCGAAGATCGGCGCGAGCCATAACATCTGATGGCCGCGCTGCCGCCATCGCCCTTTGACCGGGACCGCCGCAACCAGCGCACGATGCTGTTCGCGGCGGGTATCGGCCTTGCCATGCTGGGCCTGGGCTTCGCGTCGGTGCCGCTTTACCGCATCTTCTGCGAGCAGACCGGGTTCGGCGGCACGACCCAGCGCGCGGAGGCGGCGACGAACGTGCCGGTCGCGACCGGGCACAGCATGTCGATCCGATTCGATTCCAACGTCCAGCCCGGAATGCCCTGGCGCTTCCAGCCAGAGCATCCGACCCAGACGGTGACGGTGGGGGCGAAGTCGATGGCGATCTTCGTCGCGAAGAATCTCTCCGACAAACCGGTGACCGGCACTGCCGCCTTCAACGTCACCCCGACGCAGGCCGGGGCCTATTTCACCAAGATCCAGTGCTTCTGCTTTACCGAGCAGACGCTCAAGCCCGGGCAGGAGGTGCGGATGCCCGTCCTCTATTATGTCGATCCCAAGATATTGGCCGACCCGGACAACAAGGATACGCAGCAGATTACGCTTAGCTATACCTTCTACCCTGTTGAGCAGGGCAAGAAGGCGGGCTAAGGACGACACGATAACAGCCACGGGGAAGAGAGCGACATGGCCGGCGCCAAGAATCACGATTATCATATTCTCCCGCCCAGCATCTGGCCGCTGTTCGGCTCGATGTCGGCGCTGGTGATGGCGTTCGGCGCGATCATGTGGATGCACCCCGATGCGATGGGTCCGGGCGGCGGCTGGGTGTTCCTGATCGGCGTCGCGGGCGTGCTCTTCACCTTTTACAGCTGGTGGGGCAATGTCATTGCCGAGGCGCATGCCGGCGATCATACCCCGGTGGTGCAGCTTCACCTGCGCTACGGCATGATCCTGTTCATCGCGTCCGAAGTCATGTTCTTCGTCGGCTGGTTCTGGGCCTTCTTCGACTTTTCGCTGTTCCCGAGCGCGCTGGCGCCGATCGAAGGCATGTTCCCGTCGAAGGGCGTGGAGGTGATGAACGCGTTCGAGCTGCCCCTGCTCAACACGCTGATCCTGCTCTGTTCGGGCACCACCGTCACCTGGGCGCACCATTCGCTGATCCATGGCGACCGCGACGGCCTGATCAAGGGGCTGTGGTGCACCATCATCCTGGGCGCGATCTTCAGCTGCATCCAGGCCTATGAATATGCCCATGCGCCCTTCGCGTTCGGCGGCAATCCCTATAGCTCGAGCTTCTACATGGCGACCGGCTTCCACGGCTTCCATGTTCTGGTCGGCACCATCTTCCTGATCGTCAATCTGGTCCGCGCCTATAAGGGGCACTTCACTCCGCGTCAGCATTTCGGCTTCGAAGCGGCAGCCTGGTATTGGCATTTCGTCGACGTGGTGTGGCTGTTCCTGTTCGTCGCCGTCTATGTCTGGGGCGGCTGGGGTGCGCCAGTCCACGGCGGCTGAGGCATTCGCCTCCACTGAGAAAGATGATCGGCCGGGGCGAAAGCTCCGGCCGTTTTCTTTTGCGCCGCCGGCCGCTATCACCCATCCCATGACCGACGCGCCCGTCCGATCTCGCATTCCCCTGATCCCCACGATCATCGTCGTGGCCGCGATCCTCATAATGATCGCGCTCGGCGTGTGGCAGCTCCAGCGGCGGGGTGAAAAGGCGCAGGCGCTTGACCTTGCCGCGACCAACCCGGCGCGCGCGCCGGTCGCCTTCCCCAAATTGCCGCCAGTCTCGCCCGACTTGCTGTTCCGCCGATCGTCCGTCCATTGCCTGCGCGTCGTGGGGTGGCAGGTCGAGGCAGGCCGCGCCGCCGACGGCTCGACCGGCTATCGCCATATCGCGCAATGCGCGACGGGAGCGGAGGGGCCAGGGGCCTTGGTCGCGCTTGGCGTCGGGCAGAAGCCCGACCAGACACTGACCTGGACCGGCGGGCAGGTGGAGGGCTGGATCAGCGAGGAGCCCGATCATCGCGCGCTCCTGAGCCGCGTGACGGGCAACGCCCCGCCGTTGCGGCCGATGCTGATCGCGAGAAGCGCGCCGGCCGGTTTCAAGGCCGTGGCACCGCCTAGCGCCGCCGACATCCCCAACAACCATCTCGCCTATGCGGTGCAATGGTTCTTCTTCGCCGGGGTCGCGGCGATCATCTATGCGCTGGCGCTGCGGCGGCGGAATATCGGGGCTGCGGGGCCGCAAAAGCCTTAATTGCTTGCCCCTAGGGCGGGCCGGCGCTACCGCGCTTCTCCATCATGCAGTATCAGAGCAGCAGAGGGAGCGCGCCGGCGCTCGGGTTCGAAGATGTGACGCTGGCGGGGCTGGCGTCCGATGGCGGCCTGTATCTGCCGACGGAGTGGCCCGCTTTTTCGCCCGAGCAGATCCGCGCCCTCGCCGGCCTCTCCTATGTCGAGACCGCGGTGCGGGTGATGGCGCCTTTCGTCGCCGGGTCGCTGAGCGAAGACGAACTGCGCGATCTGTGCACTGCCGCCTATGCGCGCTTCAGCCATAATGCGGTGACGCCGCTGGTGCAGCTCGACCATCAGCACTGGCTGCTGGAACTGTTCCATGGGCCGACGCTCGCGTTCAAGGATGTGGCGCTGCAACTGCTCGGCCAATTGTTCGAGCGCTTCCTGTCGCGGCGCGACGATCATATCACCATCGTCGGCGCAACATCGGGCGACACCGGATCGGCGGCGATCGACGCAGTGGCGGGCCGGGCGAAGATCGATATCTTCATGCTGCATCCCGAAGGCCGCGTGTCCGACGTGCAGCGGCGGCAGATGACGACGGTGCTCGCCCCCAACGTCTATAATGTCGCGATCGATGGCAGCTTCGACGACGCACAGGCGCTGGTGAAGGCGATGTTCAACGATCCCGCCTTCTCCGGCCGGTTCAACCTGTCGGCGGTGAACAGCATCAACTGGGCGCGGCTGATGGCGCAGGTCGTCTATTATTTCTACGCGGCCGTGCGGCTGGGCGCGCCCGAGCGGCGGGTCGCCTTTTCCGTCCCCACCGGCAATTTCGGGGACGTGTTCGCCGGCTATGTCGCGGCGAAGATGGGGCTGCCCGTCGCGAAGCTGATCGTCGCCACCAACGTCAACGACATCCTGCACCGCGCCCTGTCCGACGGCGATTACAGCCAGGGGCAGGTGGTGCCGACCGCGACGCCCAGCATGGACATACAGGTCAGCTCCAATTTCGAACGGCTGCTGTTCGACGCCGGCGGGCGTGACGGCATTGCCTTGGCCGAGCAGATGCGCGGGTTCGAGGCGGCAAAGGCGATGCGCCTTACCAATGCACAAAGGGAGGGCGCGGCGCATCTGTTCCGTTCCGCCCGGATCGACGCGGACGGCATGACGACCGCGATGCGCTGGGCCTATGACGGCGCGGGCCAGATCATCGATCCGCACAGCGCAATCGGGCTGGCGGCGGCGCGCGAGGCGGAGATCGACGCTGACGTGCCCATCGTTACGCTGGCAACGGCGCATCCTGCCAAGTTCCGGGACGCGGTGGAGCGCGCCACCGGCGTTCGCCCGCCGCTGCCCGGCAGGGTCGGGGATTTGTTCGCGCGCGAGGAAAGCTATGTGAAGCTGCCTGGGACGTTCGAGGCGGTGACCGCCTATGTCGCCGAGCGGGCGATCCCGCGCGGCTAATCCCAGCATCCGTTCGGTTCGAGCTTGTCGAGAACCGGATGCGCGCCGTTCTCGCCCTTCGACAGGCTCAGGATTTCGAACCGAACGGGAGTGGTTATGAACTTGCAGACCCTCATCGGCGAACCCTGGTCCGACTACGGCCTGCTCGATTCGGGCGACGGGCGCAAGCTGGAGCGCTATGGCCGCTTCCGCTTCATCCGGCCCGAGCCGCAGGCGATGTGGAAGCCCGCGACGACCGACTGGCGGGCCGACGCCGAGTTTATTCCCGGATCGGACGAGGATGGCGGCGGCCGATGGTATTATGAAAGGCCGGTGCCCGCCGAAGGCTGGCCGCTCACATGGCGCGAGGTGACCTTCCAGTCGAGCTGCACGCCCTTTCGTCACCTCGGTTTCTTTCCCGACATGGCGCCCATATGGGACGATCTGCGCGGGGCGATCGCCGACAAGCCCGATGCGGAGGTCATGAACCTGTTCGGCTATACCGGCGTCGGCACGCTGGCGCTGTCGGCCGGCGGTGCGCGCATGGTGCATGTCGATGCGTCCAAGAAATCGGTGGCGCAGGCGCGCGCCAATGCCGCGCTGTCGGGCATGGAGGGTCGGCCCGTCCGCTGGATCGTCGAGGACGCCGCCAAGTTCGTCGCGCGCGAGGTGCGGCGCGGGCGGCGCTATGACGGCATCCTGCTCGATCCCCCCAAATATGGGCGCGGCCCCGACGGCGAAGTCTGGCGGCTGGAGGAAGACCTTCCTGGCCTGATCGCCAATTGCCGTGCGCTGCTCGACGCCGACAGCCGCTTCCTGTTCCTCACCGTCTATGCCGTGCGCATGTCGGCGCTGGCGATCGGCGAACTGCTGCGGCAGGCTTTCGCCGACCTCCCCGGCACGGTCGAGGCCGGCGAACTGGCGGTGCGGGAGGAGGCGCGGGGCATCGCGCTGCCAACGGCGATCTGGGCGCGGTGGAAGTGCTGACCGCTCAGGCCATCGTCGCGTAGATTTCCGCCTCGATGACCCATTTGCCGCCCACGTCGCGCCACTTGGCGCTGTAGCTGCCCGATGCCTGAGTGACGCCCCCGACGACGCCCTGCCAAGCGCCCAGTTCCATCGCGATCGGCTCGACCGGCGAGACGCTGATGGTCTGCGGCGTGCGCGTGTAGATCATCCGCGCCGTCGCCGCGAACTCCCGCTTCCATGCCTGAAGCTGCGCCTTTCTTCCTGAAAGGACCGCGCTGTCGGTGCCCGTCATCATTATGACGTCGGGTGCCAGCAGCGGACCGATCGCGGCAAGGTCGCCCTCGGCCAGCGCCCGGTTGAAGGCGGCGCGGGCGAGGCGGATGGCAAGGTCGGCGGCGGCGTTTTCAGCCACAGCGCGCGGAGGTAATCACCATCGACTCGTCATAGCTGACCGTCAGCCGATCGGCGCGATAGTCCATCGTCATCGCCATGCCGGGGCCGCCCCAGCGCAGCGTCCGCGCGCCCGACGCCTTGAGCAACGCCGCGCCGGTCTCCGCGCTCGCCTTCTGCCCCACAAACGCGTCCAGCGCCTCGCCCTGGCATGGTCCTTCGGCAGCGGCGAGCGTCGTCGTCGGTCCTTCACCGGTTGCGCCAGCGCAGGCGGTCAGGCTCAGGAGGCCGCCCATGATCATCGTCCGCATCGTCGCTCTCCTCATTCCGTCCGCGTCATCTTGAGCCGGCCATTCTTGACCGCGAACGCCATGCGCCCCTCGACCAGATCGACCGCGTCGCGCCCGAACTGCTCGTAGCGCCAGCCTTCGAGGATCGAGAGACCGTCGCGCACGCCCGCCGCCAGTGCGTCGATGTCGTCGGTCCGCGCGATCAGCCGGGCGGCGACATTGATGTCGCGCGACCGGATTTTCAGCAGCAGCTTCAGCAGGTCCGCGACCAGCGCGCCATCCTTGCCCAGCCCCGGCCGGCGCGGCTCGCGATCGGGCATCTCGTCGCGGCCGAGCGGCTGCGCGCCCCGGATCGCTGCCATCAGCCGCGCGCCGATATCGTTGGTCTTCCAGGTGGCGGAAAGGCCGCGCACCTTGCCCAGGTCTTCCTGCGTGCGCGGCGGATGGCTGGCGATGTCGGCCAGTGTCTCGTCCTTGACGATGCGGCCGCGCGGCAGATTCTTGTCGCGCGCCTCGATCTCGCGCCAGGCGGCCAGCGCTTTAAGCCGCCCCAGCACGTCCGGCTTCTTGCTGGCGATGCGGACGCGCTGCCAAGCCTCCGCCGGGTCATTCTCATAATTGGAAGGATCGCTGATCCGCTCCATCTCCTGATCGAGCCAGTCGCCGCGCCCCGTTTTCCGCAACTCCTCCAGCATGCGCGGGAAAATCTGGATGAGGTAGGTGACGTCGCCGATCGCATAGTCGATCTGGCGCTTGTCGAGCGGCCGCCGCGCCCAGTCGGTGAAGCGCGCGCCCTTGTCGAGCTGCACGCCCATCCAGGCGTCGACCAGATTGCCGTAGCCGATCTGTTCGCCCAGCCCCAGCGCCATCGCCGCGATCTGCGTGTCGAACATCGGGTGGGGGGTCTTGCCGGTCAAATTGTGGACGATCTCTATGTCCTGCCCGCCGGCGTGAAAGACCTTCAGCACATCCTCATTATTCACCAGCAGGTCGAGCAGGGGCTTTAAGTCCAGGCCCGGTGCCTTGGGGTCGATCGCCGCTGCCTCATTGGGGTCGGCCACCTGAACCAGGCAGAGTTCCGGCCAATAGCTGTTCTCGCGCATGAACTCGGTATCGACGGCGATGTAGGGCGATTTGGCGATGCGGGCGCAGAAATCGGAAAGCGTCTTGCTGTCGGTGATCAGCGGATGGATTTGCATATGGTCTTCGATCTTATTATGGGCTGGCCCGCTCCCCGGCGGGCTGGTCGAACCTCGACAGTTCCGGCCATAGCGGGGCTGCACCACTTTGTCATTTCCGTAAAACGAAGCCGAAAGACCAAAACGCCATGCACGCCTATCGCACCCACACCTGCGGCGCCCTGAACACGGGAGAGGTCAGGAATGATGTGCGCGTGTCGGGCTGGGTCCACCGCAAACGCGACCATGGCGGCGTGCTGTTCGTCGATTTGCGCGACCATTATGGCATCACCCAGATCGTGGCGAAGGCGGACAGCGAGCCGCTCAAGACGCTGGAAAGCCTACGGCTTGAATCGGTCGTGACGATCGAGGGCAAGGTGGTCGCCCGCGCGGCCGAAGCGATCAACCCGAAGATGGCGACCGGCGAGATCGAGATCGTGGCCGATCGCGTGACGGTGCTGTCGACGGCCGCCGAGCTGCCGCTGCCGGTTGCGGGCGAGCAGGACTATCCCGAGGACATTCGCCTGCGCTACCGCTTCCTCGACCTGCGCCGCGAGACGCTGCACGCCAATATCGTCAAGCGGACACAGGTTATCCGCGACATGCGCCGCCGGATGGAGGACGCGGGCTTCACCGAATATTCGACGCCGATCCTGACGGCGAGCAGCCCGGAAGGCGCGCGCGATTTCCTGGTGCCGAGCCGCATTCATGCCGGGAAATTCTACGCTCTGCCACAGGCGCCGCAGCAATATAAGCAGCTGCTGATGGTTGCCGGCTTCGACCGCTATTTCCAGATCGCGCCCTGCTTCCGCGACGAAGACCCGCGCGCCGACCGGCTGCCCGGCGAATTCTACCAGCTCGACCTCGAAATGAGCTTTGTTACGCAGGAAGACGTGTGGAACACGATGGAGCCGGTCATCGCCCAGGTGTTCGAGGCGTTCGCGGACGGCAAGCCGGTGACGCCGGCGGGCAGCTTCCCGCGCATTCCTCACGCCGAGGCGATGCTGAAATATGGGTCGGACAAGCCCGACCTGCGCAACCCGATCCTCATCCAGGACGTGACCGAGCATTTCGTCGGATCGGGCTTCGGCATCTTCGCCAGCCTTGTGGAGAGCGGCAGCGTCATCCGCGCCATTCCCGCGCCGGGCGCGGGCGCGGGCAGCCGCAAATTCTTCGACGACATGAATGTCTGGGCGCGGGGCGAGGGCTATTCGGGTCTTGGCTACATCAACATCAAGGATGGCGTGCCCGGCGGCCCGATCGCCAAGAATCATGGCGAGGAAGCGACGGCGAAGCTGATCGCGGCGCTCGGCCTCGGACCCAATGACGGCGTGTTCTTTGCCGCGGGCAGGGAAAGCCAGGCCGCCAAGCTCGCTGGCCTCGCCCGCATCCGCATCGGCGAGAGCCTGGACCTCATCGACAAGGACCGGTTCGACCTGTGCTGGATCGTCGACTTCCCCTTCTACGAATATGACGAGGAAGAGAAGAAGATCGACTTCGCGCACAACCCCTTCTCGATGCCGCAGGGGGGACTCGAGGCGCTGCAAACGCAAGACCCGCTGACGCTCAAGGCCTATCAATATGACATGGTCTGCAACGGCTATGAAATTGCGTCGGGATCGATCCGCAACCAGTCGCCCGAGGCCATGGTCAAGGCGTTCGAGCTGGTCGGCCTCAGCCAGGCAGACGTGGAGGAACGCTTCGGCGGTCTCTACCGCGCGTTCCAGTACGGCGCGCCGCCCCATGGCGGCATGGCGGCGGGCGTCGATCGCATCGTGATGCTGCTGTGCGGCGCGCAGAATCTGCGCGAAATCACGCTCTTCCCGATGAACCAGCGCGCCGAAGACCTGCTCATGGGCGCGCCCGGCCAAGCGGAACTCAAGCAGCTGCGCGAACTCCATATCCGCGTCGTGGAGCCGCAGGCGAAGGGCTGACAGGAGGTAGCCTCTCCACCGTTCCGTTCGAGCTTGTCGAGAACTGTTCTCGATACGTATTCTCGGCTACTCTCAAAGCCTGTCCTGAGTGCCTGCTGCAAGCCGGCAGTCGAAGGGGCCACTCGAACCGACCGGGAGAGAAGCGTTGACCATCGACCTTGCCGACTACGAAAGCGGCGCGAAGTACGAGGGCGACTACGACGCCGATCTCGCCGCGCTCCAGGAGCGGCTGGCGAAGATACAGGTTGCGCATATCCTGCACGACCGGCGCAGCGTCATCCTGCTGGAGGGCTGGGACGCGGCGGGGAAGGGAGGCATCATCAAGCGGATGACGGCCGATTGGGATCCGCGCTATTATCAGGTCCACCCGATCGCCGCGCCGAGCGAGATCGAGCGCGATCATCATTTCCTCTGGCGCTTCTGGACCCGCCTGCCCGCCGGGCGCAACATCGCGATCTTCGACCGCAGCTGGTATGGCCGCGTGCTGGTCGAGCGGGTCGAAGGCTTTTGCTCCAAGAAGGAGTGGAAGCGCGCCTATGACGAAATCAATGCCTTTGAAAAGCAGCAGGCGCAGGCCGGGACCAATATCGTCAAGCTGTTCATTCACATCACGCAGGAGACGCAGGACGAGCAGCTGGCACAGCGGCTCGACACGCCGTGGAAGCGGTGGAAGACCGGCGCGGACGATTATCGCAACCGCGCGCGCCGCGCCGACTATCTGGACGCGATGCACGCCATGTTCGCCAAGACCGATACCAAGCATGCGCCCTGGCAGGTGATCGACAATAATCATCGCAAGGCCGGGCGTATCGCGGCGCTCACTTACGTCGCGGATCGGCTGGAGAAAATGGTGCCGATGGACTTCCCGGATGCGGACCCCGCCGTCATCGCGCTGGCGCGAGAGGCCTTCGGCTATCGTCCCGCCGGCGCCTGAAAGCCGCAGAAAAACTGGCATTGTCACGATAGTGTCACGAAATTCTAACCCCCGGTTTACCATTGGTCGGTAGGTCGGGCGCATGGCTTCCACCGCCCGCCTCATCGCACCCGATCCGCTGCCGGCGCTTATGCCTCAGGCAGAGGAGAGCCCCGTCGTCCGGCTCGGCCAGCCGCTGAGCGATGCGGTCGATCAGTTCCAATATGATGCGGGGTTGCGGCTGCTGCCGGTGCTCGACGGGCGGGACCGGCCGGTCGGCGCTATCTATGAGCGGGACATGCGCCGCATCCTCTTCAACCCGTTCGGCCATGCGTTGCTGCGCAATCCCAGCTTCGGGGGGCGGCTGGACGATCATGTGCGGCCCTGCGCCACGGCCGAGCAGAGCGAGAGCATCGAGGCGCTGGTCGATCTCTACGCCGCGCAGGGGACGGGGTGCGACGGGCTGATCGCGACTGACAGAGGTGTCTATGTCGGTGTCCTGGGCGGGCCGCTGCTGCTGCGCCTGACCGCCGAGCGCGACGCGCGGATGGCGCTGGCGCGTGCGTCGCGGGCCGAGCATGTCAGCCGCGAAAGCGCCGCCTTTCGCGAAGACATTGCCGCGATGATCGCCGATATGGCGAAGATGGCCGATCGCCTGGCGGGACTTGCAGCGCAGGCGGCCGAGCGCGCGGCCGGCGACGGGACGGATTCCGCCGCCATGGCGGTCGCCGCCGCGCAGACCGCCGAACGCCTGCATCGGCTTGCCGCCGGCGGCGCGGAATTGGGGCAACTGTTCCGGTTGATGGAGGCCGAAGCCCAGGCGGCGGGCGCGGCGATCCGCGAGGCGGCGGCATATAGCCGGTCGGGCGCGGCGCGCAGCGCGGCGCTCAGGGCCGAAGCAGACAGCATCGGCGAGGTCGTGGCGCTGATCGACAGCATCGCGCGGGCGACCGCCATGCTCGCGCTCAACGCCAGCATAGAGGCGGCACGGGCCGGCGAAGCGGGGCAGGGCTTCGCGGTCGTCGCGCGCGAGGTCAAATCGCTGGCGCAGCAGACGCGCGACGCTGCCGCCAGCATCGCCGGGCGGATCGACCATATCCGCACCGGCATCGGCGATGTGGCTGCCGGGCAGGCGCATATCGATGCGACCATGGCGCGCGCCGACAGCCTGTCCGCCGCGATCTTCGACGCGGTCGCGCGTCAGAGCGCCTTCAGCCGCACCATCGCCGACAGCGTGGCGGAAGCCGGCGCATCGAGCGATCATATCCGCGCCGGCGCGCGGCAGATCAGCGACAATGCCCAAGCGAGCGTGGTGGCGGTGGGCGGCCTGCGCGACGTCGCGAATAGGCTTGCGGGCGAGGCGCACCGGCTGGAGCAACGGGCGGGCGGCTTCATCGCCGCGATCCGCGCGGCCTGAACGCCGACGCAAAACTAGGACTGGCGTGGCGCTCCAAAGCCGTTAGGCTGCCTGTTCAAACAGAAGGAGAGGCACGCCATGCTCGTGATGTTCGTCGGCACCGACCGGACCCAGACCGCGATCAACCCCGCCCAGGTCACCTTCGTCACCCAGGTCAGCGATGGCACCCGCATCCGCTTCGGCGAAGGGCGTAGCGTCACCGTGACCGAGCCGATCGACGCGGTGCTGGACAGCCTCAACCGCGCGCTGCGACCGCACGAATAGCATTTATTGCGGATAGGCGATCGCTATCACCTCATATTCCTTTTCGCCCGCCGGCAGCACCACCCGGCGCAGATCGCCCACCGCCGCCCCGCGTAACGCCCGCGCCATCGGCGACCCCCAGCCGATGCGCCCGGCGTCGACGTCGGTCTCGTCATTGCCCACGATCGTCACGGTGCGGTGGTTGTCGTCCTCGTCGGCGATGGTGACGGTCGCGCCGAAATAGACCCGCGCCTTGTCGGGCTGCTGGCGCGGATCGACGATCTTGGCGTCCTTCATCTTCTTCGACAGGCGCTTCAGTTGCCCGTCAATCTCCCGCATCCGCTTGCGGCCATAGAGATAGTCGCCATTCTCGCTGCGATCGCCATTGCCCGCCGCCCAGCTCACCACCTCGACGATCCGCGGGCGTTCGACCCCCAGCAGATGGTCATAATCGGCGCGCAACTTCGCGAACCCTTCGGGGGTGATGTAATTGGGCTGATTATTCACTGGATTTCATTAGCCTGTGTTAATATTGGTATGAATAACGGGCAATAGTCCGATCGGTCGCGTCGCATCTACAACAGAAACAAGTCGGCAACATCGAAATTAGGGGATTTCCATGCGATTCGTCTTTGTCCCGGCCGCGCTCGCGGCCGCGTTCTTCCTGTGCGTTCCTTCCGCCTGGGCGCAGAGGGGGCCAGATGGCACACCGATTGATCCTTGCGCCAGTCGCGAGATAGCTCCGGGCATCCCGCAGTTGCCCAATGTTCCAAATCTGGGATTTGCTGCCGGCCATGATCGGCAGGCCGGTTCCTGGCGCGACGGTCTGGCCCGTAGGCAGGTGACCCAGACCGGTTGCGACACGGTCGCCTATGGCAGCCCCAACAGCGTCCAGACGCAGGCGTTTCAGACCGCCCTCGGGCTGGAGGAGTTCGAGCCCGAAGTGCCGATTGCCGATGTCGATGCGATCGGCCTCAACGGCACCTACTGGAAGGCGGGCGGGCAGGACGGCCAGCGAATCGACGGCTGGTATCGCCACGGATCGCGAATCGCAGAGGGCAGCCGGACCCGCTTCGTTATCGACCTGCCCGTCAGCGTCGTGCGCGCCAATGCGGAAGGCAGCGGCATTTTCCGTCTGCCTGTTCGCACCGCCCTGCTCGCAACCGTTTCGGCCGGCGTCGAATTCCACGCGACGCCCGACTGGACACTGACCCCGCGCGCTTCCTATGGCATCGTCGTTGCCGACAAGGCGTTCGGCGGCGACCGGGAACTGGTCACCGCCTCGCTCAGCAGCCTCTACCGGATCAGCAATGTCGGTCGCGGCGTCGTGACGATCGGCAACATGGTCGGATACAGCACCACCACCGGCGACTTCCTGCTCGACGCGCGCGACGCCGGGCAGACCCGCAACTGGATGTTCCGCAACGGCGTGGCCTATCAATTGCCGCTCCAGGGACGGGTGTTCGGTCGCGCCGGCACGCTGCGTGGCAGCTATACCTACTCCATCCTGACAAAGGATGTGGTGCCCTATGACGAGGTGCACCAAGCGGCGATCAGCCTGGGCGTGCGCGGACGGGAGGGCGGGCAGACCTCCGCCTTCGAGTTGCTGCGCATCGGGCTCATGTACACCCATGCCGATCACCAGTTCCTGCCCAATGCCGGCTTCGATGCCGTCACGCTGACCTTCGGCTATCGCTTCTGAGGCGCGGCCGGCGCCGGGTCACCCCGGCGTCGGCTTGCCCAGATAGCGGCTGAGCACCGCGGTCGTGCCCCGGAACCGCGCCCGCTCCGGGTTCATCGCTTCATAGACGACGGCATTTTCCAGCACGCGCTGCACATAGTTGCGCGTCTCGAAAATCGGGATCTGCTCGATCCAGCGCAGCATGTCCGCCCCGCCGACGCGCGGGTCGCCATTGGCGGCGATCCATTTGTTCACATTGCCCGGCCCGGCATTATAGGCCGCGACCGCGAGCGGATAGCTGCCGCCATAATAATCGAGCATGCGCTGGAAATAACCCGACCCCAGCAGGATATTGTAGCTGGGATCGTTGAGCGCACCGGGATTGTAGCTCAGCCCCAGCTTTCCCGCCTGCTCGCGCGCGGTGCCGGGCATCAGCTGCATCAGCCCGCGCGCGCCTGCATGGCTAACGATCTGCCGGTCGAACTGGCTTTCCTGCCGGGCGATGGCATGGACGATGGTCCAGTTATATTGCGCCTGGCTTGGCACCGGCACGCGCGGGAAGGCGCTTTCCCCATAACCGGTGAGGCCGCTGGAAACGGCGCGGCGGCCGACCATCACGCCCATGTCGGGCCGCCCGATCTTCTGCGCCAGTTCGGCGGCGAGGAAATGGTCGGCGTCGCTGTCGGCATTGTTGGCGATGGCGCGGGCGAACTTGCTCTGGTCCTCCCAATAGCCCATCTGCCCCAGCGCCCGGACGGCGCGCACGACCGATCGACTCTCGAACGCCGCGCGCTCGGCGGCGGAGATGGGCACCGGGCGGTCGACAGTGGCGGGAGCGGGGATCGGACGGCCAAGGCGCTCCAGTGCGAGCTGGCCGTAAAACTGGTCGGGATAGACCCCGGCCTGGGCGAAATAGCTATTGGCGCTCGCCGCGTCGCCCGCCTGAAGCGCGGCGCGACCGGCCCAATAATAGCCCTTCGACTTGGTCTGCGGCGACTTGGCCGCGTTGGCATAGGCGCGGAACATCGTCACCGCGTCGGTCGGGCGGTTGAGGTTGTAATAGGCCGTGCTGCCCGCCAGCCAAGCAAGGCTGGTATAATCGTCGCGCACCCCGATCGGCTGGTCCGAGAGGTCGGTGCCCGGCGGCACCGCATCGTCGATCCGGCTGGCGATGCCGTAGGCGTAGCTCCACTGGCTGTCATTGGCGGCGGCGCGCGCCTGCCCCAGCAGCAGTTCGTAGAATTTCTCGGGATTGCTTGGCCGGTAGGTGGCGGCCGGGCGGTTCGCCAGATATTGGCGCGCCGCGATCCAGTTGCCGCTGTCGCGCAGCCACAGCGCCTTGTCCGCGACATAGCCGGCATCGTTCGCCCCGGTGGCGTCGGCGCCCTGCATCAGCATAGCGGCGTCGGGACTCTTGCGGCGGAAGGCGACGCGCGCCTGGAAGGCCGGGCGGCGCGCGGGGCTGACATAGGCGATCATGCGCGTCGCGCCGTTAAGGTCGTTGGTCCACAACAAGGCATCGGCGCGCTGGTCATGATCGACGCTGGTGAAGGTGGAGCCGAACAGCGAGAGCAACCGCGCCTCGTCCGCCGGGGTGAGCGATCCGCCGACCCAGGCGCTGCGCGCGGCGACCCGCGCTTCGTCCATGCGCCCAAGCTGCATCAGCGCGACCGCGTTGCGGGCGTGGCCCGTGGCGGTGCGGGCGGGGAAACGCGCGAAGAAGGCGACCACCTGACGCGGATCGAAACTGTCGGGATTGATCCCGCCCTCGGCCAGCTTGCGCATCCGGTCCTCGCCCGGCCAGCCGGGATTGGCGATCAGGAAGCTCGCATAGGTCGAAAAGCCCAGGCCATCGCTCTGCTGGAGCGCGCGCCACTGGCTGATGGTGCCGGCGATGCCGCTGTCCTGCGCCACGCCGATGCGGCTTTGCACGTGTTGCCAGGGGCTGGGCTGGCTCGGCGGGCCCGGCAGCGGCTGCACCACCGGACCGGTCGGATATTCGGGCGGGATGGGCTGCACGACTTCGGTCTGCGCGCCCGCGCCGGCGGTGACGAGCAACAAGGCAACGATCGGCATGCGTATGAGGTAACTTTCAACATGGGATGAGGCGCGCATGCTGGACATTATCCCCATTGCATCCTTATCAGGCCCTGAATGGCGCGCTACAGCGCCCCGCTGACCGATCATGCCCCGGCCGCCCGGAGAAATGAAGGAGTAAAATCATGTTTTCGGGCTCGATTCCGGCTCTGGTGACCCCGTTTCGCGACGGACGGGTGGACGAGGCGGCGTTCCGCGCCTTCGTCGACTGGCAGATCGCGCAAGGATCGAGCGGCCTCGTGCCCTGCGGCACCACGGGGGAAAGCGCAACGATGACGGTCGAGGAGCATAATCGCGTCATCGCCATCTGCGTCGATCAGGCGGCTGGGCGCGTGCCGGTGATTGCCGGCTGCGGCTCCAACGACACGCGCATCGCGCTCGAACATATGTATGCGGCGCAGGCGGCGGGCGCGGACGCGGCGCTGGTGGTCGCGCCTTATTACAACAAGCCCAACCAGGACGGCGTTTACCAGCATTTCGCCTATCTCGCCGAGCGCTGCGACCTGCCGATCGTGCTGTATAATGTACCGGGCCGCACCATCACCGACATCGGCGTCCCCGTCATGTACCGGCTGGCCGAGGAATATCAGTCGATCGTGGGGGTGAAGGACGCCACCGGGAATCTCGGGCGGGTCACCGCCCAGCGGCTGGCCTGCGGCCCCGACTTCTGCCAGCTTTCCGGGAATGACGAAACGGCACTGGGCTTTAATGCGATGGGCGGCCGGGGGTGCATCAGCGTCACCGCCAATGTCGCGCCGCGCCTGTGCGCGGAATTTCAGGCGGCCTGCGCGGCGCATGACTGGGATGGCGCATTGGCGCTTCAGGATCGTCTCTACCCGCTGCACGATGCCCTGTTCAGCGATTCTTCACCCGGCCCGGTTAAATATGCGCTCACGCGGGTCCGCCCCGACATGCCCGGCGACGTCCGCCTGCCCATCACCTGGCCGTCGGAATCGAGCCGGGCGGCGGTGGACCGGGCGCTGGAGATTGCGGGATTGGTGTGAAGAATTTGGAAATCAGGCATATCATGCCCATTTACCGTTCGTCCTGAGTTGGCATTGAGCTTGTCGAAATGCCGTATCGAAGGACATTGTGGGACGCTGGTGCTTCGATACGCCGCTTCGACTTCGCTCAGCGGCTACTCAGCACGAACGGACGTTAAAAAATCGGAACAGCAATAGCATCATGGCCCGCCCCCGCCCCGAAACCTTCGACAAGAAGAAGATCGTCGCCGAAAACCGGCGCGCGAAGTTCGAATATTTCCTGGAGGACGTGTTCGAGGCTGGGATCGCGTTGCAGGGGACCGAGGTCAAGTCGCTGCGCTTTGGCGAGGGCAATATCGCGGACAGCTATGCCGAGGTGAAGGGCAGCCAGGTATGGCTGGTCAACAGCAACATCCCCGAATTCAGTCATGGCAACCGCTTCAACCATGAATCCAAGCGCCCCCGCAAGCTGCTGCTCCATGAGCGCGAGATCGCGCGGATGCACGGCGCGGTGGAGCGCAAGGGCATGACGCTGGTGCCGCTCTCGCTCTATTTCAACAGCCGGGGCAAGGTGAAGGTCGAACTGGCGCTGGCCAAGGGCAAGCAGAATCACGACAAGCGCGAGACCATCAAGGAACGCGACTGGAAGCGCGACCAGCAGCGCATCATGAAGGCGCACGGCTGATGGACAACCGCCTCACCCGCTGGTGGCACGCCAACGCCCCGACCCGCGAGTCGCTGGAGAAAAGCAAGGTGCTCGCTCCCGTCGCGCATCGCGTGCTGGAGCCTTCGCTCTGGCGCTTCACCCGCCGGTCGGTGCCGCGCGGGGTGGCGCTGGGCCTGTTCGTCGGTATCTTCCTGTTGATCCCCGGCGTCCAGATCGCCGGTGCGGCGCTGCTGGCTTTGCCGTTCCGCGCCAACATTCCGGTCGCGGCGGCAATGACTTTCCTGTCCAACCCCGCCACCACGCCGTTGATCCTGATGGCGTCGGTATGGCTGGGCAACTGGCTGCTCGGCCGCAGCGCCGATGCGTCGGGCTTCATGGCGCTGGTCGATCGGCACGCCTCTGTTCGCGAATGGTGCGCCTGGCTCTTTTCCGAAGCCGCGCCCGCGATGCTGATCGGGCTGTTCCTCATTTCGCTCGCCTGCGCCGTCGTCGGTTATGTGATCGCCGACCGGGTGTGGCGGCGCCGCATGGGCCGCAAATGGCAGGCGCGCAAATTGAGGATTGGCAAGGTCCACCAAAGCGGCGCATTGGAGAAGGCAAGCGTCTGATCGGGCGCGGTCCTTTTCCGGTGTTGCAGGGGCGATGGGATTGAAACGGGGTGAGCAAGCCTGGCTGATCCAGCCGCGCTCGCGCTTGGCGCTGCCGCTGCTGATCCTGGCCGCGCTGGCATCCGCCGGCCTTGTACTCTATGCGGCTGGCAGCTGGGCACTGGCCGCCGGCTTCGGCGCGACGATCCTGACCGCCGCCGCGCTGATGACCTGGTATCAGCATCTCTATCCGCCCGAACCTGCCGACCGGGAAGCGACCCCCGATTGGACCGTCGCCCGCGCCGCTGCCGATGCGTCGAGCATGGCGATCGCCGTCACCGACCGGGCGGGGCGGCTGGTCTGTGCGAGCGACCTGTTCGGCGAATGGTTTCCCGGCTATCCGACACCGCCCGCCATCGCCGCCGACGAAGCGCTGGCCGACAGCCTGGCGCGCGCCGCTCGCACCGCCTGGCGCGACGGCGCGGCGCGGCACGACGGCATGGTGCAGGGCGCGCTGCGGCTGGATGTCGAGATAACGCGGACGGGGCGGACCGAGGATTATCTCCTTTGGCGCTTCACCCCCGTTCGCCAGCCGAGCGCGCTCGATGACGTCCACCGCTTTCTGACCGGAGAGGCCGGGCGGCAGCTGGGCGAAGCCGGCATCATGGCGGTGATGATCGGCGGAGAAGGCCGAATCCGCGCTGCCAACGGCGCTTTCCTGCTGCGCGCGACAGGGCGGATCGACGCCAACATCACCGGCCGCGATTTCGCCGCCCATATGCGCGTCGATGGCAAGGCGCGGCTGTTCCTGGCGCGCGAGGAGCAGGGCGGCCTGCCGCTGCGCCTGCTCCAGGTGCCGCTAAAGCGCGCGACCCAGCCCAATGGCGCGCAGACGTCCGCGCAGGACGGGCCGATGCTGCTGTTGCTGATCGACGAGCCGGCGGGCGGCGGGGGCACCTCCGCGCTCTCCTATATTGAGACGTTGCTCTCGCTGCTGCCCTTCGGCCTCGCGATGGCCGACCGCGACGGGCGCGTCCTCTTCCTCAACAACGCCTTTGCGCGCGCGGCCGGCCTCAAGCCCGGCGACAAGCCGAGCTACCCCGGCGATCTGGTCGTGCGCGAGGATCAGGCGGCGGTGGCCGACGCGGTGCGGCGCTTTGCCGTCGGGCCGCAAATGTCGGGCGACATCGCGGTCAGAATGCGCGACAACCCCGACGATCCGGTCGCGCTCAGCCTGGCGGGCGTCCGGGGCCTCGGCGAAGCGGCGGTGCTGCTCAGCCTCAAGGACAATAGCGAGGAGAGCAAGCTCAAGCGGCAGGTGGCGCAGGCGACCAAGATGCAGGCGATCGGCCAGCTCGCCGGCGGCGTTGCGCATGATTTCAACAATATCCTGACCGCGATCATCGGCCATTGCGACCTGATGCTGATGCGCCATACGCCGGGCGATAGCGACTATGACGATATTCAGCAGGTCAAGTCGAACAGCAACCGTGCCGCCGGCCTCACACGGCAGCTGCTCGCCTTCTCCCGCCAGCAGACGCTGCGCCCGCAGATATTGCAGTTGCCCGACATCGTCGCCGACGTGTCCAATCTTTTGAAGCGCCTGCTCGGCGAAAATGTGAAGCTGGACGTGACGCATGGCCGCAATCTGGGCGCGGTGCGCGCCGATCCGGGCCAGCTGGAGCAGGTGATTGTCAACCTGGCGGTCAACGCCCGCGACGCCATGCCTGAAGGCGGCACGCTTAACATCCAGACCTATGCCGTCCCCGCCGCCAAGGTGCGCGAGATGCACCAGCAGATATTGCCGGCCGGCGACTATACCGCGCTCCGCGTGTCGGACACGGGCCTTGGCATTCCCCCCGACATATTGGCGAAGATATTTGAGCCCTTCTTCACCACCAAGGAACTGGGCAAGGGCACGGGCCTTGGCCTCTCCACCGTCTATGGCATCGTCAAGCAGTCGGGCGGCTATATCTTCGCCGAATCGGAACTGGGGCGCGGCGCGAGCTTCGTCATCTATCTTCCCGTCTATAGCGGCGCGGACGCGGACCTGCCGGTCGCCCCGCCTGCGCCCGTCCGCCGCGCGGAAACCTGGGGCACCGGCACTGTGCTGCTGGTCGAGGACGAGGATATGGTCCGCGCCGTCGCCGAACGCGCGCTCACGCGGCAGGGCTATCGCGTGCTGACCGCGCAGGATGGTGAGCAAGGGCTGGAGGTGCTCGGATCGGGCGAGACGATTGACCTCCTCATCTCCGACGTCGTCATGCCCAATATGGACGGCCCGGCCATGGTCGCCCGCGCGCGCCACAGCCACCCCGACCTTCCGGTGTTGTTCATGTCCGGCTATGCCGAGGAGCAGCTGCGCAAGTCGATCGACATCGCCAACGTCGCCTTCCTGCCCAAGCCCTTCTCCGTCAGCCAGCTTGCCGAAGCGGCGCGCGACGCGCTGGCGATGCGGCCTGCGGCGGAATGATCTTGCGCAGGGTTAAAGTGATTGCTCTGGGCAATGTCGCGCGGATCGGCTAGCGAATCGGCTGGGTTAGCAGGGACGTGCAGCATGTCGGACGCCAAGAGCATTTTGATCGTCGAAGATGAAGCGATGATCGGCATGATGCTGGAGGATTACCTCGACGCACTGGGCTACCGGCTCCACGCGGTCGCCTCCACGGTCGACGAAGCGTGCGCCCATGCGCGCGAAGGCGGGTTCGACGCGGCGCTGGTCGATTGCAATCTTCAGGGTGAAAAGAGCTGGCCCGTCGCCGATATATTGGCGAAGTCCGACATTCCCTTCATCTTCGCGACCGGCGGCATGGCCGACGATCTGCCGCCAGACCATGCCGACCGCCCGACCCTCGCCAAGCCGTTCACCATCGGCGCGGTGGAGCGGGCCTTGGGCCGGGTGCTGGGCGGATAGTCAGCGCGCGCGGGAGGCGAATAGGAAATTTCCGTTCCCCTCTTGTTCCGATAGAACAAACAGGATACATCATCGTCCAGGACGACGCGGACTCGCATGCCGCTTGACTTAAGGACCGGCTGATGACTGCACTGCTTTCACTCATCGATTCCAAGAAGACGGGGAATATGGACAGACAGAAAGCACTGGACGCAGCGCTCGCGCAGATCGACCGCGCCTTTGGCAAGGGCAGCGCGATGCGGCTCGGCAGCCGGGAGAAGCTGGAGATCGAGGCGATCCCGACGGGGTCGCTCGGCCTTGACATCGCGCTTGGCATCGGCGGCCTGCCCAAGGGCCGGATCATCGAGATTTACGGCCCGGAAAGCTCGGGCAAGACGACGCTGGCATTGCACGCCATCGCCGAAGCGCAGAAGGGCGGCGGCACCGCGGCCTTCGTGGACGCCGAACATGCGCTCGACCCCGTCTATGCCAAAAAGCTCGGCGTCAATATCGACGAACTGATCGTGTCGCAGCCCGACACCGGCGAACAGGCGCTCGAAATTGTCGACACGCTGGTGCGGTCGAACGCGATCGACGTTCTGGTGGTCGATTCGGTCGCGGCTCTGGTGCCGCGTGCGGAGATCGAGGGCGAGATGGGCGACAGCCATGTCGGTCTTCAGGCGCGCCTCATGAGCCAGGCGCTCCGCAAGCTGACCGGTTCGATCTCGCGCTCCAAATGCATGGTGATCTTCATCAACCAGGTGCGGATGAAGATCGGCGTGATGTATGGCAACCCGGAGACCACGACCGGCGGCAATGCGCTGAAATTCTACGCCTCGGTCCGGCTCGACATTCGTCGCACCGGGCAGATCAAGGATCGCGAGGACGTCGTCGGCAACGCGACCCGGGTGAAGGTGGTGAAGAACAAGGTCGCCCCGCCCTTCAAGCAGGTCGAATTCGACATCATGTATGGCGAGGGTATCTCCAAGATCGGCGAGCTGCTCGACATCGGCGTCAGGGCCGGGTTGGTCGAGAAATCGGGCGCCTGGTTCTCCTACGACTCGGTCCGCATTGGGCAAGGCCGCGAGAATGCCAAGACCTTCCTGCGCGAGCATCCCGAATTGTCGGAAAAGCTGGAAAAGGCGATCCGCGCCCAGACCGAAAAGGTCGCCGAAGGGATGATGACCGGACCCGATGCGGAGGATGATGGCGAATAGGCCCGATCGCCCTCGCCGGACGGATCATCCGGTCGAGGGGGTTGGGGCTTCCGCTCACCTTGCGCGTCACGCACCGAAAAGGCCCGCCCGTTGTGGCGGGCCTTTTACCGTCGGCCTTTTGGCGGCGTCGCTGCCGAAGGTCGCGCGAGAAGGCGCGGCCGGCTCAAGTTTTGGTGCCGATAGGGTCGCCTCTGTAGCGGGCTCACCGCTCGCGGCCAGCCTCCGCGCCGGCCTCCACCAGCGGCGAAAGCAGATACTGGATGATCCGCCGCCGGCCGGTGCGGATTTCGGCCTGTACGCGCATGCCCGATGTCAGTCGCAGCAGATGGCAGTCGCGCGAACCGGGGCTGCAATCGCCCGAGCGCAGCATGGTGTCGGACAGGCGGACCCGCACCTTGAAGCCGGTCGGGCCGGCGGGATCGGGCCGCGCCTCTTCCTCCAGCCCCTGCACCGAATCGCGGCCGATCGAATGGACGACGCCGTGGAGCATCCCGTAATCGGTGAACGGATAGGCATCGACCTTCACCTGCACGCGCTGGCCCAGGCGCACGAAGCCGATCTCCGCATTGGGCACCAGCGCCTCGACGAACAATGGCCCACGGCTGGGTACGATGCTGACCAGCGGCTGGGCGGCCTGTACCGTCCCGCCGACAGTCCGCACGCGCAGCTGTTCGACCGTGCCATCCACCGGCGCGCGGATCTGGAGCAGGGCGCTGCGCCGCTGCGCCTTCGCCAGTTCGCGCTCGCGCAGGCTGGCGTCGTCGCTCGCCTTGCTGAGGTCGGCCAGGCTGCCGCGCGACAGCGCCGCGCGCAGCTGCTGGCGCTGCAGCGCGAGGTCCGCCAGCGACGCGCCGGCCTGGGCGGCGAGGCTCTGCTGCTGCTCCATGTCGCGCAGCCGTTCGATCCGCACCTGCTGGATCTGATAGAGCGAGACTTTGGACTGGTAACCCTTGGCCGCCAATTCGCTTCGCATCCCGATTTCCTTGTCGAGCAGCGCCAGCGTATCGGCGAGCATCGCGCGCTGGCGCTGGGCCGATTGCAGCTGAGCCTGTTTTTCGGCCTGCTGCTGCGCGATGCTGGCGGCGCGCGCCTCATATTCCCCGATGGTCGATCGGACGAGCTGGCGCTGCACCGCCATTTCCTCGGGCGACAAGCCGGGAACGGCGCGCATCTCGGCGCGGCCGCCCGCCAGATAGTCGATCAAGGCGCGCGAGCGCGCCGCCTCCACCTGCGCACTGTCGAGACCGCGCCGGGCCTGGTCCGAATCCGCGCCGACGATGGTCGAATCGAGCGAGATCAGCAGTTGCCCGCGCCTCACGTTATCGCCCTCCGCCACATGCACCGCGCGCACGACGCCGACCGTCCCTTCCGCCCCGTCGCCCGATCCGCCCCAACTGACCGTCTGGACGCTGTCGAGCGGCGCGATCCGGCCCGGCGCGGCGACGATGATGTCGACCTTGGCAAGGATGCTCCAGAGCAATGCGATGCCCAGAAACCCGCACAGCAGCCAGAGCAGCAGCCGGCCCACCGGGCTGGGCGGGCTTTCGATGATCTCCAGCGCGGCGGGGAGGAACTCGGTCTCGCGCCGCTCCAGGCGTTCGGCCGACGCGGCGCGATCGAGCGCGAGCGACTGCCGCACCATCTCCCAATGCCGGCCGATCCCTTCCCTCATGCCGTGCCTCCGCCAAGGCCAACCTGCGAGCGGAAGAGGGCGGCATAGCGCCCCCCTGCGGCCAGCAGCGCGTTATGATCGCCCATCTCGGTGATCGAGCCGCCCTCCACCGTCATGATGCGGTGGCATTGGCGCACGGCCGATAGGCGGTGGGCGATGATGATGACGGTGCGGCCGGCGGCCATCGCCGCCAGATTCTGCTGGATGATCGCTTCGGATTCCGCGTCGAGCGCCGAGGTCGCTTCGTCCAGGATCAGGACGCGCGGGTCGCACAGCAGGGCGCGGGCGATGGCGATGCGCTGCCTTTGGCCGCCCGACAGGTTCGCGCCGCGCTCCTCGATCGGCGTGTCATAGGCATGGGGCAGTTCCAGGATGAAGTCATGCGCGCCGGCAAGCCGCGCCGCGGCGATCACCCGCTCCATAGGCGCGGCGGGGTCGGCGAGCGCGATATTGTCACGCACCGAGCGGTTGAAAAGCTCATTTTCCTGAAGCACCACGCCCATCTGCCGCCGCAGCCAGGCAGGATCGACCAGCGTCAGGTCGGTGCCGTCCACCAGCACCCGGCCGCTGGTGGCGACATAGAGGCGCTGGATCAGCTTTGTGAGCGTGCTCTTGCCCGATCCCGAGGGGCCGACGATGCCGACCATCTCGCCCGCGTCGATGTCAAAGCTCAAATCGCGCAGCACTTCGGGACTGTCGGGGCGATAGCGGAAGCGCACCCGGTCGAAGCGGATACGCCCTTCGAGCGGGGGCAGCACCGCCTTGGTCGGGTCATGCTGCGGTTCGGGCCGGGTGTTGAGGATGTCGCCCAAGCGGTCGATCGAGATACGCACCTGCTGGAAATTCTGCCACAGCTGCGCCAGCCGCAGGATGGGGCCGGAGACATGGGAGGAGAGCATGTTGAAGGCGATCAGCGTGCCGACGCTCATCGCGCCGCCCATCACCTGCCGCGCGCCAAAATAGAGCAGGGCGATCATCGTCAGCTTCGACACCAGCTGCACCAGCTGTCCGCCCCAGTTGGAAAGCTGCGCCACGGCGAAGCTGGTGCGGGTGTAGCCGGCGATCTGCCGCTCCCATTTCTCGCGCATCTGCGGTTCGACCGCCATGGCCTTCAGCGTCCGGACGGACGTGACGCTTTCGACCAGGAACGCTTGATTGTCCGCCCCGCGCGCGAATTTCTCGTCCAGCCGGCGGCGCAGCGGCGGGGTAATGACCATCGAAATGGCGACATAGGCGGGGATAGACAGCACAACGATCAGCGTCAGCAGCGGCGAATAGAGCAGCATGACCGCGAAAAAGACGAGGGTGAAGAAGACGTCGAGGATCAACGTCACCGCATTGGAGGTGAGGAAATCGCGGATCGTTTCCAGCTCATGCACGCGGGCCACGCTATCGCCTACGCGGCGCGATTCGAAATAGGCGAGCGGGAGGCTGAGCAGATGGCGGAACATCTGCGCGCCCAGTTCCGCGTCCACGCGACTGGTCGTATGCGCGAACAACCAGGTGCGAAGGCCCCCCAGCGCCACTTCCCACAGGCTAACGACCAGCAGCGCAAAGGCAAGGACGGCGAGCGTCGTCATCGCGTCATGCGCCAGCACCTTGTCGATCAGCAGCTGGAAGAAGAGCGGGGTCGCGAGCGCGATCACCTGAAGCACGAAGCTGGCGACGAACACGTCGCGCAGCGCGGCGCGATATTTGACCAGCGCCGGGATGAACCAGCTGACGTCGAAGCGGCGTGCTTCGCCCGCAATCTGTTCGCGCGTGGTGAGAAGGATCAGGCTGCCGCCATATTCGGCCTCCAACGTCGCCTGATCCCACACCTCGGGCGCGGGCGCATCGGGCCGCTGGACCAGGGCACCCCCGGCCGCATCGACCTTCCCCAGGATGAAGAAGCGGCCATCGCGCCCCTGGGCGATGGCGGGCAGGGGCAAGGTCGATAGCGTCTCGGGCGGCGCGCCGACCTGTCGCGCCTTGACCGACAGGCGACGGGCCATGCGGACGATGTCGTCGGCATCGAAGGGGTCGTCGCCCCGGCCCCGCTCGCGCTTGATCTGATCGGCATCGGCGGGCCGGCCGTGGAAGGCGAGCAGCAGCACCAGCGACGCCAGTCCGCTGTCGACCGGCTGCGACCCCGCGTGCTGCGGCGCCGGCGGCGTTTCAAGCCCCATCATTCACCTGTTGCCGCGACCGACGCGGGCGCTCCCCCTGAATTATAGCGCAGCATCGCATAATCGCGGGAAGAGGCAAGGCGCAGGCGCCTTGCCTCTTGTCCCCGCTCAGACCGCCTGCAAATGTCGGCGATCGAGCCCGCCTGAGGAAGCCAGCAGCAGGTCGCGGGTCGGCAGGCCATAGCGGCTCGGCCGGTCGATCCGTGCAGCGCCCTGATCCGTGCCGAAGCTGGCGAGACCGGCCACCAGGTTCTGCAACTGGCTCTGCTGGCTGATGGGCGCGGAGGCAGCCGGCACCGGCGCGGGCGCCGCCTTTTCCGCCGGCGGATCGCCGATCAGCAGATTGCCGAAGAAGCCGCTGGTCGCGCTGTTGATCGTCAGCGACATGGAGACCCGCAGGTTGAGCGTGTTGCTGCTGTAGAGCGACGCGCTGAGCGAGCCCAGATCGACCGCCCGGTTCGTGAAATAGCTGACCGCCGCCGCCTGCGAGGCGAAGCTCTGATTCAGCAGGGTCGAGCCATTGGCGGAGATCGTCACCGTTACATTGCTGACGCCCGTCCCGAAGCCGGAGCCGTTGTAGAAGCCGACGACGAGATTATCGCGCGAGGGCAACTGATTGAGATCGACGGTGAGATCGACCGTGCTGTTGACCGTCTGGGTGCCGACACCCGCCGCGCTGTATCGGCCGCCCATCTGCGCAATCGCGAAATAGGAGGGCGACTTGGCGGTGAAGGCAGCGTTGATGTTGCTGTTGCCCGACAGGATCGCCGTCACGTCCGCATTGGTCGGCGCGCCGAATATCTGCGCGACGCTCTGCTGCGTCGTGGTGTTGCTCGCCGCGAGACCCAGGGATGCGCTGGTCAGCGCCCGCGACGTGTCGAGGATGCTGCTGGTGCCGTAAAGGCTGGCATAGGCATCAGCCCGGACACCCGTCACCAGCTTGCCCCCGAAGTCCGACGCGATCGAGGTCGAGCGAAGGGTGCCGCTGTTCCCCCTGGCATAGGCGAGCGCGTCGGCTTCGCTCAGCGCGCCCCTGCCGCCGTCGGCCCAGGCTTGCGAGTTGACCGCCTTGCCGGTGACGAGCGACCGCGCATCGGCGGAACTGCCCGCGCCATTGCTCGTGCTGCCCGCGCCGCCGTCGCCGCCCACCGCCGTGGCGACGACGCTGGCGGTGTTCGCCGCCGTCAGCGTGCCATAAGCGGTTGCGTCGGCCCCGGCACCGCCCACCTTGTTGCCATCGCCGCTGCCGCCATAGGCATTGACGGTCATGCCGACGCTGGTGCTCTGGGTGGTGTTGGCCGTATCATCGAAGGTCAACTGGCTCGATGCGCTGCCGCCGGCTCCGCCATTGCCATTATATGAATAGCCGCCATTGCCGGCATAGGCGCTCTGGTTGAGCGACAATGTGCCGCCGTTGCTGGAGCCTTTCACCTTGTCGAGCAAGGTCACTGCGCCGCCCGCGCCGCCATTGGCGGTGTTGTAACCGGTGCCGCCGGTGCCGCCATAGCCGTTGAGCAGCGCCGTCACCGCGCCCGCGCCGTTGGTGCGCGCTTCGGCCGAGGACAGGCCGTTGATGCCGCCGCCCGCACCTGCGGACCGGCCCGCGCCCGACGCCGTGCCGCCGTTGCCGCCATAGGCATAGGCGCTGGCTGATACGGCGTTGGCGAGCGTCGTCGTGCTGAGCGCGGTCAGCGACACGCGGCCGTTGCCGCCCGCGCCGCCGTTGCCGCCGAGCGAGGATTGGCCACCGCCGCCGCCAGTGGCGCTGCCGACCGCCTGGACCGCGCGCGCACCCCTGATGGTGCTGATGCTGATCGCCGATGCGCCATTGCCGCCGGAGGTGTTCGATCCGTTACCGCCACCGCCGCCCTGGGCGGAGATGCTGGCGTAGATCTGCGCGCTCTTGTTGACCTGAGTCGTGTCGTTGAAATTGAGGTTGGAGGTGGCAGAGCCGCCCGCGCGCGCGGTGCCGGTATCGCTGCCGCCGCCACTGCCGCCCACGGCGCGCTGGTTGAGGGAAAGATTGCCGAGCTTGGTCGACCCGCTGACGGCATCCACCAGCGAACTGGCCGCCCCTGCGCCCCCACTTGCGCCGCCGGCGCCGTTGCCGCCCGCGCCGCCCGTCTGGGTCACGCTTGCCGACGCGGTGGTGCCGCCGCTGTCCGCGCGCGCGGTCGCGCCGCTGGCGACGCCGCCCGCGCCCGCCGTGTTGCCCGCGCCATGGCCGTCGCCGCCCCGGCCGCCGAGCGCCGTCATCGTGGCGCTGACCGTTTCGGCGCCGGTCGTGGTGGACGATGCGGTGGCCGATCCGGTTGCCGTGCCGCCAGCCGCTCCGTTCCCATTGGATTGGGCATAGCCGCCAGCGCCGCCGCCGGCATTGCTGGTGAGCGACACGCCCTTGGTCCCGGTAGCCGAGGCGTTGCTGGTCGCCGCGCCGCCGATGCGGCCGTTGGTGCTGCTGGTGCCGCTGCCGCCCGCGCCGCCGGACGCGGAACTGTTGGCGTTGAGCTGGTTGCTTTTCGTGCTGCTGGCTGTGTCATCGACGTTCAGCGTCGATGCCGCGCTGCCGGCCGCGCCGGCGATGCCGCCATAGCTGTAGCCGCCCGCGCCGCCATAGAGCGTCTGGTTGAGCGTCAGCGTGCCGCCATTGGTCGACCCGCGCACCCGGCTGGTCGCCGCGACGGAAGCGCCCGACCCACCCGACGCGCCGCTGAACCCGGTGCCGCCATTGCCGCCGTAGAGGTAGAGCGTGCCCGTGGCGCTGGCAGTTCCGCCGGAATAGGCGAAGGCGGAGGATGCGGTCGAAACCCCGCCGCCATTGCCCGCAACATTGCCCCCGCCCGTCGCACTGCCGCCATTGCCGCCGGCAGCGGACGCATAGGCCGACGCATAATCGCCGCTCAGCGTACCTGTGCTGGTGGCGGTCGTCGAGGCGCGCGCCGTGCCGCCATTTGCGCCATTGCCGCCCGCGCTCGATGCGCCGCCCGCGCCACCGGTGCCATAGGCGCTGGCATTGACCTGGCGCGTGCCGGTGATCGATCCGATGCTCGTCGCGTCCCCGCCGTTGCCGCCATTGGCATTGGCGCCGTTGCCGCCACCGCCGCCGGTCGCGGTGGTGGTGGCGTACAGCGTGTTGGTCTTGTTGACATTGCCGGCGTCGTCGAAGGTCAGGCTGGAGTTCGCGTTGCCGCCGACGCCACCAACCGCATCATTGCCATTGCCGCCGAAGCCGCCGCGCGCCTGCTGCGACAGGTTGAGACTCCCCGCCTTGGTCGATCCGGCGACGGCGTCGGTGAGGCTGCTCGCCGCGCCCGCGCCGCCGGTCGCGCCGGCATAGCCCGCGCCGCCACTGCCGCCATATTGGTTGACAATGGCGGTCGCGCTGGTGCCGCCGCTGTCGGCCCGCGCCAGCGAACCGCTGGCGACGCCGCCCGCGCCGCCGGTCTTGCCCGCGCCCGATCCGCTGCCGCCGCTGCCGCCGCTGGCCGTGGCGGTTGCGGTGACCGAGTCGGCAAGGGTGGTCGTGCTGTTCGCCGAGGCGGTGCTGGTGGCCGTGCCGCCGACCGCTCCATTGCCATTATCCGATGCATAGCCGCCCGCGCCGCCCAATGCATTGGCGGAAACGCCCAGCGCCCGGGTCGCCTTGCCATTGGCGGCCGCCGTCGCACTGCCGCCGACGCGCCCTGCCGTGCTCGCCTGGCCGCTGCCGCCTGCGCCGCCGGTCGCGTTCGCGGTAACGCCCACGCTGTTGCTCTTGGTTGCGTTCAGAGTGTCGTCGAAGGTCAGGCTGCTGTTCGCCGTACCGGCCGCGCCGGCTGTGCCGCCATAGGAATAGCCGCCGCTGCCGCCGAGCGCCGTCTGGGTGAGGCCGAGCGAGCCGCCGTTGGTCGATCCCGTCACCTTGTCGACGATCGACGCCGATCCGCCCTTGCCGCCCGACGCGGCGGCAAAGCCCGTGCCGCCGCTGCCGGCGGTCAGATTGAGCGACGCCGTCACAGACCCCGTCCCGGCGCTCCGTGCGGTAGCGGACGAGAGGCTGCTGACCGCGCCGCCGGTGCCCGCCAGCCGGCCCGCGCCGCTGGCGCTGCCGCCGGTGCCGCCATAGGCATAAGCGATGGCGCTCACCGCATCGCCCAAGGTCGTATTGCTGGTGAAGCTGATATTGGCCCGGCCCGTGCCGCCCGCGCCGCCATCGCCGCCGGTGGACGAGCCGCCGCCCGAGCCGCCGCTGCCGGTGACGCTGCCCTGCATCGCCCGCGCGCCGGTGACGGTTTCGCTGGCAACGCCCGATCCGCCCTTGCCGCCGGCGGTGCCATTGCCGCTGCCGCCGATGCCGCCATAAGCGCCGCTATAGGCGTAGAGCAGGTTGCTCTTGTTGGTGTTGAGCGTGTCGTTGAAGGTCAAGGCCGAGGTCGCATTGCCGCCGATCCCGGCAACGCCTGCCTCGCTGCCGCCGCCTCCGCCGCCATACGCATTCTGGTCGAGCGACAATGTACCGCCCTTGGTCGATCCGCTGACGGCGTTGGTGAGGCTGCTCGCCGCACCGGCGCCGCCGTTCGCGCCGCCATAGCCATAGCCGCCGGAGCCGCCGCGCTGCGCCACGCTGGCGCTCGCGGCGACGCCGCTGCTGGTGGCGCTCGCGCTCGTGCCGCTCGCTACGCCGCCCGCGCCGCCGGCATGGCCCGCGCCCTGCGCGCTGCCGCCCGCGCCGCCGCTCGCATTGGCGCCGGCCGAGACCGGGTCGCTGCCGTTGACAAGGCTGGTCGTGGTGCTGGTGGCGATAGTGGACGCGGTGGCGGTGCCGCCCGCGCCGCCATTGCCGTTGGCGCTGCCATAGCCGCCGGTGCCGCCGGTCGCATAGCTGCTGACGGTGACCTGCTTGGCGCCCTTGCCGTTCGCGCTGGCGCTCGCCGCGCCGCCGTTGCGGCCGTCCGTGCCGTCCTGTCCGCTGCCGCCGGTGCCGCCCGTGGCGCTGATCGACATGGACAGAAATTTCGCCTGGGTCGATTTCGCGGTGTCGTCGAAGGTCGCGTTGGACGTTGCCGATCCCGCCGCGCCGGCGGTGCCGCCATAGCTGTAGCCGCCGCTGCCGCCTGTCAGCGACTGGGCGAGGTAGAGATTGCCGTTGCGGCTCTGGCCATCGACCCGGTTGGTGAGGCTGACCGAAGCGCCCGCGCCGCCATTGGCGTTGGCGTAGCCGGTGCCGCCATTGCCGCCATAGCCGGTGACGGTCGCGCTGGTGTTGCCGCCGCCGCCGCTGGCCGAGGCATAACTCGTGCCGGCGACGCCAGCGCCATTGCCGCCCGTTTCACCCACGCCGGTCGCATTGCCACCACTGCCGGCCGCGGCATAGGCGGTGGCGTTGGTGCCTTCCAGATTGACCGTGCTGCTGGTCGCGAAGGCGCGCGCCGATGCGACTGCGCCATCGCCGCCCGATCCGTTCGCCGACGCGCCGCCGCCACTGCCGCCCGCGCCATAGGCATAGGCGGTAACCTCGCGATTGCCTGTCGCATTCGCAAGAGCCGTCCCTGACGCGCCGTCAGCCCCGTCCGATCCCGAACTGCCCGCGCCGCCGGTGCCGCCCGAGGCGGAGCTATAGACGTTGACGAGCCGGCTCTTGTTCGCGCCCGAATCGTTGAACGTGAGCGAGGAGGTCGCCGCACCCGCCGCGCCGGCAAGACCGCCCGCGCTGCTGCCGCCCGATCCGCCATAGACATTCTGCGACAGGTAAAGCGTGCCGCCGTTGGTCGATCCGGTCACGCGGTTGGTGGCCGATCCCGCCGCGCCCGCGCCGCCCGCCGCGCCGTCATAGCCGGTCCCGCCATGACCGCCGCGCAGGGTGAGCGTCGCGCTTGCCTGGCCGACGCCGGCAAGGCTCGCCGACGCGGACGAAGTGCCCGAGGCCGCGCCGCCCGCGCCGCCGGTGCGCGTGGCAGTATCGCCATAACCGCCGTTGCCGCCCGTCACATTGACTGTGCTGGTGACATAGTCGTTGAGCGTCGTCGTGCTGCCCGCCGCCCCGGTGCCGGTCGCCGCGCCGCCATTCCCGCCGCTGCGATTGTCGCTGGAGCCGCCGGAAGCCGCGTTGGCATAGACTGACAAGCTGATGTTGCGCGCGCCGGTGATCGTGGCGGCGGAAGTCGCGTCGCCGCCGATCGCGCCCGCACTGTTGCTGCCGCTGCCCCCGCCGCCGGCGTTCGCCGTCACGCCGACATTGAGCTGCACGCTCGTCGTGCTGTTGGCGGTATCGTTGAAGGTCAGGCTGGACGCTGCCGCGCCGCCGGCCGCCGCAGTGCCGCCCGTCGATCCTCCCCCGGCGCCGCCTGTCGCCGTCTGACCCAAATTCAGCGTACCGCCATTGGTGCTGCCGGCAACGGCATCGGTCAGGCTGCTCGCCGCGCCCGCGCCGCCGTTCGCGCCGGCATAGCCATAGCCGCCGCCGCCGCCGGATTGGCTCACGGATGCCGACGCGCTGGTGCCGGTCGTCTGCGCCGAGGCCGTCGCGCCGCTGGCGACGCCGCCCGCGCCCGCTGCGCGGCCCGCGCCGCTGGCATAGCCGCCGCTGCCCCCGGTAATGCTCGCATAGGCGCTGACCGCGTCATTGCCCGCCGTCGTGCTGACCGCCTGAGCGCCGCCTGTAGCTGCGCCGCCTGCCGCGCCATTGCCATTGCCCGAAGACCCCCCCGAGCCGCCATAGGAATAGACATTCGTCTGAACGCTGCGGGTTCCGGTCAGCGATGCTGAGGCGCTGGCGTTCCCGCCGGTGCGCCCGGCCGTGCCGCTGTTGCCGCCGCCGCCGGTGCCGCCCTGCGCCGTGATGCTACCATAGACCAGCGCGCTCTTGGTGCTGTTCGTCGCGTCGGTGAAGGTCAGGCTGGACGTAGCGGACCCAGCCGTTCCAGCCGTTCCTCCGTCCGAATAGCCGCCATTGCCGCCGGTCGCGTCGTTATAGAGGTAGAGATTGCCGCCATTGGTCCGGCCGGTGGCCGCGTTGGTGGTTGTGGCGGAAGCGCCAGTGCCGCCATTCGCGCCCGAATAGCCGGTCCCGCCGCTGCCGCCGACGCGCCGTGCACTCGCGACGACGCTGCCCGCGCCGTTGCTGATCGCGGTCGCCGTGGCGGCCCCGGCTGCGGCGCCATTGCCGCCCTTGCGCCCCGCATTGACGCCATATCCGCCGCTGCCGCCGAAAGCGACCGCCGTCGCCTCGACATAATCGCTGGTCGCGGCGGTGTTGGTCGCGCTGGCGCTCGCCGATCCGGTGCCGCCAGAGCCACCGCTGCCGCCAAGGCCGCTCGACACGCTGCCGCCGCCGGGGCTGCCGCTGCTGCCGCCCGTGCCGCCACTGCCGGTCGCGACCGCAATTGCGCCGCCTGCACGCGATGTCGTCGCGGTCGCCGATCCGTTGCCGCCGGCGCCGCCCGATCCGGCATTGCCGCCGGTCGTGCCGCCGCCCCCGCCACTGCCGCCGCTTCCGCCCTGACCGCCCTGCGCATAGGCGCGATTGTCCGCGTCCGCAGGCGTGCTCGTCACGGCGCTGACGGATTGTCCGGTGCCGCCATTGCCGCCGGAGGCGCCAGGCGTCGATCCATTGGAACCAGCAGTACCGGTCGTGCCGGTGATTGAGACGTTAGACATGGCAACGGCCCCTTTATGCTTGCAGGGGCGACCCATCATCCACTCGGGTATCCGGCGGACTCTATTTTGTGCGGGTGTTCGTTAGCATGTCGGGGCGAGGGACCGCAAGCGGGCATCGCATGGCGCGCGGGCTCAGTGTGTGGCGTTCTGGGCCAATATGTCGCGGGCGCGCGGCGCGAGCCGTTCGAGTGCGGCGGCGTGAATGCCCGGCGCGCAGCAGAGCAGGCCGAAAGCGGTGGGCTGCGGCCGGTTGAAGCGCAGCGGATTGCCCAAAGCGTCGGTCACGATCGCACCGGCTTCCTGCGCGATCAGCGCGGACGCCGCGACGTCCCATTCGCTGCCCCAGCGCACCGTGGCGACCAGATCGGCCTCGTCCGCCGCCACCATCGCCATCCGCAGCGCGATGCTGTTTGGCTTGGGCACGGTCAGCAGATCGCGGTCGATGCGGGGAAGCTGGTCCGCCGGCACGCGCGCGCCGGGCAGACGGGTGCGCGCGCCCGCTCCCAACAGCCGGCCGTTGCGAGTCGTACCCCTGCCCGTCTGCGCGATCCACAGCTCGTTGCGCGCCGGCGCGGCAAGGATGCCGATGCTGGCCGCGCCATCCTCCACCAGCGCCACCGACACGGCCCATCCGGGCCGGCCGCGCAGATAGTCGCGCGTGCCGTCGATCGGATCGACCACCCACACGCGGGGAACGCCGAGCCGATGGACCGTGTCGGCTGTCTCCTCAGACAGCCAGCCCGCTTCCGGATCGATCGCCGTCAGCCGTTCCCGCAGCAGCGCGTCGACCGCCAGATCCGCTTCGCATACCGGATGGCCAGGCACCTTCTCCCATTGCCGCACGCGGGTTTCGCCACCCGCCCACAAGGTCAACGCATGATCGGCCGCGTCCGCGACGGCGGACACGATCGCGCGCAGCCTGGGATCATCCGCCGGCAACGGTCATCCCGTCGATGCGGATGGTGGGGACGTTCATGGCGTAACGGAACTGGAGGTCGCTGGCGGGCACCAGCGCCTTGAACATCTGCCTGAGATTGCCGGCGATGGTGATTTCCGAGACCGCGTGCGCCACCGCGCCATTTTCGATCAGAAAGCCGGCAGCGCCGCGGCTATAGTCGCCAGTGACGCCATTCACGCCCATGCCGATCAGTTCGGTCACGTAGATGCCGCGATCGACGTCGGCCATCAGATCGCCCGGCGATGTGGTGCCCGGTTCCATATGGACATTGGTGACGCTTGCGCCGGGCGCACCGCTGCCGCCGCGGCTGGCATGGCCGGTCGGTTCGAGTCCAAGCTGCCGCGCCGAGGCGCTGTCCATCAGCCAGCCGGTCAGCACGCCCCGATCGATGAGCGCGCGTCGCTCGACAGCCAGCCCCTCGCCGTCGAACGGGCGCGAACGCAGCCCGCGCGGCAGCAATGGATCGTCGAGGATGGTGACGCCGGTATCGAAGATCGCCTCGCCCAGCATGTCGAGCAGGAAGCTGGAGCGGCGGGCAATCGCCGGGCCAACGATGCCGCTCACCAGATGGCCGATCAGGCTGGAGCCGATGCGGGGATCGAAAATCACCGGCATGACCCCGCTTTCCACCTTCACCGGGTTGAGCCGCGCGACAGCGCGCTGGCCGGCGCGCACGCCGATCGCCTCGGCATTGTCCAGATCCTCCAGATGGCGAACGCTGTGGCTGGCATGGTCGCGCTGCATCTGCGCGCCACTGCCGGCGAGAACGCTTGCCCAGCTCGAATGGGTGGTGCCTGCGTAGCTGCCGGCAAAGCCGTGGCTGGTCGCGAGCGCGACCTGGCTGCGGCCGTGCGACGCGCCGCCCCCTTCGCTGTTGGTGATACCGGGCACGGATCGTGCCGCTTCCTCGGCGATCAGCGCGCGCTCGCGCAGCGCGGCAGGCTCGGGCTCGGCCCCGTCGGCCAGGTCGAGCGCGGGCGGGCGGCGGGTCAGCAGCCGATCCTCGGGCGCAAGGCCGGCAAAGGGGTCTTCGGGCGCTTCGCGTGCCATCGCGATGCAGCGCTCGACCAGAGTGCCGAGCGTCGCGGGATTCATGTCCGACGCGGAAATGCTCGCCGATCGCTGGCCGACGAAGACGCGCAGGCCGATCTCCTCGCCCTCGGACCGCTCGACATCCTCCAGCGCGCCGAGCCGCACCGACACGTTGGTGGACGCGTTGCAGGCATAGATGGCGTCGGCCGCGTCCGCGCCCGCCTTGCGCGCGGCACTTACCAGATCCTGCGCGCGCGACTGCGCTTCTTCTAGACTGAGCATCGCGGGGAAATAGTCCTTATGTCGGCGAAAGGAAGAGGCCGGGCCTTACGCGCTCGGGGCGTCGGGGGCAACGCCAGCCAGCCAGTGATCGAGCAGATGCCAGGCGACCGCCATCTGCGGCGGCGCGATGAAGGGGGCATCGGGTTCCTCCGCCATCGCCGCGCGAACGCCATCGGCGTCGCACCAGAAGGCATGTTCGATCTCGGTCTCGTCGAGAGTGAGCGCGTCGTCCTGCGCCGTGCAGACGCAGGCGATCATCAGCGAGGAGGGGAACGGCCAGGGCTGGCTCATGACATAGCGGACGGAATGGACCCGCACGCCCGCCTCCTCATGCAATTCGCGCGCCACGGCTTCCTCGATCGTCTCGCCCGGCTCGACAAAGCCGGCGAGCGCCGAATAGCGCCCTTCCGGCCAGTTGTGCTGCCTGCCCAGGAGGACGCGCCCTTTATGTTCGGCCAGCATGATGACGACAGGATCGGTGCGCGGGAAATGCTCCGCGTTGCAGGCGGTGCAGCGCCTCGACCAGCCTGCCTTGACCGGCGCGGTCGCCGCGCCGCAGACCGAGCAGAAGCGATGGCGCGCGTGCCAGTGGACGAGGCTGCGGGCCGTGCCGTAGAGCGCGACCTCCTCGACCGGCAGTTCCCCGGCGATCGCGCGGCTGCGCGGCGTGGGGATGAGGTTGGGGCCAAGATCGGCGACCAGCCGGGCGAAGATCGGGCGGCCTTCGGTATCGATGCCGAGCAGCACATGCTGCTCGACCCGCGCGTCCGGCGCGAGCGGGTCCAGCACCAGATGCCCGTCCGCCGCAACCGGCTCCAGTCCATCGAGCAGCAGCAGCCGCGCGGCGGGATCGGCGAAGGTGTCGGCCAGCAGTGCCGCACTGGTGCGGATATGGTCCGCCCGGTCGAGCGTGCCGCCGACGAAGCCGGGCACTGGCCTAGGCGCTTGGGTTCCGTGCATCCTTGTCCTTTCGTACCGCCTCGGCCGCCCGGGCGAACAGGGTCGGCAGCCCTGCTGCATCGATCCGATCGACCGGCCACCATTCGCCCTCGCCCGGCGGCGTCGCCTCCACATGGGCATGGTGCATCGTCAGCGCCAGCGAGAAATGGGTGAAGACATGGGCCACCGGCGGATCGATGGTGATCCAGCGCGCCGGGGCGGGCGGGGTGGCGTCCGGCGCGGCGCTCCAGTCGGAACTGGGCAGCGCGCGCATCCCGCCGAGCAGCCCCTTGCCCGGCCGTCGCACCAGCCAGACCTGGCCTTCGCGCTCCATCCACCAGCCATGACCGATGCGGTGCGGCTTTGGCTTCTTTGCTGCCTTGACCGGGAAGGCGGCGGGATCGGCGGTGCGGACGGCGGCGCAGTCCTGCCGCAGCGGGCAAATGCCGCATGCCGGGTTGCGGGCCGTGCAAATGGTCGCGCCCAGGTCCATCATCGCCTGCGCGAAATCCCCCGCCCGCGCGTCAGGCGTGATCCGGTCGGCCGCCGCGCGAATCGCTGGACGGGCGGCGGGTAGGGGCGTCGCTATGGCGAACAGGCGTGCCACCACCCGCTCGACATTGGCGTCCACCACGACCGCCCGCCGGCCAAAGGCGATGGCGGCAACGGCGGCGGCGGTATAGGCGCCCAGGCCCGGCAGGGCGCGCAGCGCTTCTTCCGTACCGGGGAAGCGCCCGCCATGGTCGCGCACCACGGCGCGGGCGCAGGCGAGGAGATTGCGGGCGCGGGCATAATAGCCAAGGCCGGCCCAAGCCGCCATCAGATCGGCGTCGTCCGCTTGGGCAAGCGCCTCGACCGTCGGCCAGCGCTCGGTGAATTTGGTGAAGTACGGCCCGACCGCCGCAACCGTGGTCTGCTGAAGCATGACTTCGGACAGCCATACGCGATAGGGATCGGCGGCGTTGCCGCCCGGCGGCGCGCGCCAGGGCAGGCGGCGCGCATGGACGTCATAATGGGCCAGCAGATCGGCCGCGATTTTTCTGTCTCCGCCCTCGACGCGCATGGCGGCCCTATGCCATTAAGCAGGGCATGACGGAAACCCCGCCCAGCCCTAAAATGAAGACTCGCGCGCCCCTGGCGGAAGAGCGCCCGCGTACCGGCGCGCCGCGCCAGATCGCCGACCTGATGCCCGACATCGGTCGCGCGGCCTTTCGCAAGTTCGGCTTCGTGCAATCGAGCATCGTCACCCGCTGGCAGGAAATCGTCGGCCCGCATTATGCAGCGATATCCGCGCCCGAATCGATCCGCTTCCCGGTCGGCAAGAAGGCCGGCGGCACGCTCCAACTGACGGTGATGAGCGGCCATGCGCCGATGATCCAGCACGCGCTGCCCGACATCGTTGACCGGGTGAACCGCTTTTTCGGCTATGCCGCCGTGGCGAAGGTGGCGCTGCGCCAAGGCGACATCCGCCCGACCCAGCCCGAGCGCCGCCCGCCGCCCCGCAACCTCAAGCCCGTTCCGAACGAATTGGGCGATGCGCTGCGCGACATTGGCGACCCGGAACTGCGCGCGGTGCTCGAATCGCTGGCGCAGGGCATCGCCAACAGTAGCGGCCTCCCCCGGATCGGCTGAGGTTTAGCCTCGGTTCAGCTCTTCCTTTCTATCGGACATGCCATGATCAGAAAGCTTCTGCCGGTCGCTCTTATCGCCATTCCCGCGACGCTTGTGGCCGCCCCCGCCGTCAACTGGGTGAGCCGCATCGCCCAGTCGCCGATCGGCGGGCATGTGATGGGCAATCCCGCCGCAAAGACCAAGCTGGTCGAATATGTGAGCTATACCTGCTCGCACTGCGCCCATTTCGTCGGCGAAGCCACCGTGCCGCTCAAGACCCAATATGTGAAGGGCGGCGGCGTCAGCGTCGAGGTGCGCAATGCGGTGCGGGACAAATATGACCTCACCGCCGCGCTACTGGCCCGCTGCGGCGGCCCGGCGCGGTTCATGGGCAATCATGAGGCGCTGTTCGCTAACCAGACCGCCTGGATGGACCAGATCATCGCCTATGATCGCGATGCGGCCAAACCCGCCGAGCAGATCCCGGCGCTCCAGGATATCGGCCAGAAGACCGGTCTCTACGCGCTGATGGGCAAGCGCGGCTTCACCCCCGCCCAGCTCAACACCTGCGTTGCCAACCCTGCGTCGATGAAGCAGATCCTCACCATGACCGACGAGGCGTGGAACAAGGTCAAGATCGGCGGCACGCCGGGCTTCACCATCAACGGCGCGAAAGTGGACGGGTCGAACTGGGATATCGTGAAGGCCGCATTGCCCCCTGCCTCGCGCTGATCTAAAACGCCGTCACCCTGTAATCGGAGCCTAGTCCGCCGTGAAAGCCCTGCCCGCTCTCGTTTCCGCTCTCGCCCTCAGCCTGACCCTCGCCGCCTGCGGCAAGAGCGAGGAGGGGGCAAAGCCCAGCGGCGCGCCGGTCGCCGCGGTGACAGCTCCGGCCGGCAGCAGCTGGGCGGAAACGGTGGCGGCGACCCCGGACGGCTATTATGTGCTGGGTAATCCCAACGCCGCGGTGAAGCTGGTCGAATATGGCTCCTACACATGCAGCCATTGCCGCGACTTTTCTGTCGAAGCCTCCGAAGACATCCGCAAAATCGTCGACACCGGCAAGATGAGCTACGAGTTCCGGCCCTTCCTGCGCGATCCCATCGACCTCACCACCGCCCTGCTGGCGCAATGCGGCGGCAAGGACGTCTTCTATCCGCTGACCGAGCAGTTCTTCGCCAACCAGGCCACGATGTTCGAAAAGGTGCAGGCGGCGGGGCCGCAGCTCCAGGCGGTCGAACAGATGCCGCCCGCGCAGCGCCCGGTTGGCATCGCCCAGGCGCTCGGCCTTGTCGAATTCGCCCAGCAGCGCGGCATTTCCGCCGATCAGGCGAAGCAGTGCCTGGCCGACACCGCCGCCGCCACCCGGCTGGCGAAGGGGGTCGAGGCCGCCGGCAAGCAATATGACATCCAGGGAACGCCAACCTTCCTGCTGAACGGAGTGATCGTGCCCAACACCTCCACCTGGGCGGCGTTGCAGCCCAAGCTCAAGGAAGCAGGCATCTGATTGGATCGGCGGGGGCGGACATCGACAACGGGGGCTGACGGGGGCGGGGCAGGTTGCTCCGGCTTATCCCCGTGCAGATAAAGCGGCTCAAGCTTTCCGGCTTCAAGAGCTTCGTCGATGCGACCGAGCTGCGGATCGAGCCGGGCCTGACCGGCATCGTCGGCCCCAATGGCTGCGGCAAGTCCAATCTGCTGGAAGCGATTCGCTGGGTCATGGGCGAATCGAGCGCCAAGTCGATGCGCGGCGCGGGCATGGAGGATGTGATCTTCGCCGGCACCGCCAGCCGGCCGAGCCGCGACTTTGCCGAAGTGTCGCTGCTGACGGTGCAGGAACAGGGCGAGCTGTTCTCGACCGTCGAGGTCGGCGCAGACGGCGAACTGGAAGTCACGCGCCGGATCGAACGCGGGGCGGGCAGCGCCTATCGCGCCAATGGCAAGGACGTCCGCGCCAAGGACATCTCGCTGATCTTCGCCGACGCCGCCACGGGGCCGCATAGTCCTGCCCTCGTCAGCCAAGGCCGCATCGCCGCCGTCATTGCCGCCCGCCCGCAGGAACGGCGCGCGATGCTGGAGGAAGCGGCGGGGATCGCCGGGCTGCATGTCCGCCGCAAGGACGCCGAGCAGAGATTGCGCGCGGCCGAAGCCAATCTGGCGCGACTGGACGAGATTTTGCTGGACATGGACGCCCGCGCCAACGCGCTGCGGCGACAGGCGCGGGCGGCGGAGCGCTATATCCGACTGTCCGATCAGATCCGCGTGGCGGAGGCGCGGACGCTGTTCGCCCGTTGGCGCGAAGCCAATGCCAGCGCCGAGGCGGCGCGCGCCGAAGCGAGGCAGGCGGAAGCCGCCGTCGCGGCGGCGCAGGACGCGCAGCTTGCCGCCGGTGAAAAGGCGCAGGCGGCAGTGACGACCTTGGCGGAGCGGCGCGCGGCGGCGCAGGCCGCGCGCGACGCCGCGAGCGAAGCGGGGCACAGGCTGGCGGCGCTGCGGACCGAGCGCGAGTCGGCGGTTCGCCGCCTTGCCGACCTAAGCCAGCAGGCAGCCCGTCTGGAGGAAGACCGTGCGCGCGAAGGCACACTCGCCAATGACGCGGCCGATGCCATCGCCCGCCTGACCGGCGAAGTGGCGACTCTCAAGGCGCGCATCACCGAGACAGAGAAGCAGCGCCCCGATTTCGCGTCGCGCATTATGGCGGCGGAGACCGCGGCGCGGGACGCTGAACTGGAGCTTGCCCGCGCCATGGCTACCCAGGCGGCCGAACAGGCGGAACTGCGCGTCGCCCAAGCGGCGGTCGCGGCCGCGCGCCAGCGGCTGGATCGGGCCGGGCGGGAACAGGGACGGCTGGAGGGGGAGGCCGCGGCCTTGCCCGACCCCGCTCCGCTGGTGACGAAGCGCGACGCGGCATTGATCGAGCAGCAACAAGCGGGTGCGGATCGCGATACGGCCGAGACAGCGATCGGTACAGCGGATGCGCAGCGTCAGGCTGCTGCCGAGGCGCGCGCCGCGGGCGAAGCGGGGCTCGCGGCGGCCCGCGCGGGGCTGGCGGCGCTGGATAGCGAGGTGGCGGCCTTGCGGCGTGCGGTCGAGAGCGGCGGCGGCCAGGCGCGCGCACTCGACCGGCTGAAGGCCGCGCCCGGCTATGAACGCGCGCTTGCCGCCGCGCTGGGTGACGATCTGGAAGCGCCGATCGGGGCGGAGGGCAAGCGGCGCTGGGGCGGCGCGGAACGGTTGCCCGGCGATCCGGCGCTGCCTGACGGAGCGTCCGCGCTTGCCGATCTCGTCGCAGCCCCTGGGGAACTGGCGCGCCGATTGGCCCAAATCGCGGTGAGCGAGAGCGATCTGGGGCAGCCATTGGCGGTGGGGCAGAGGCTGGTCACGCTGGACGGCCGATTGCGCCGCTGGGATGGTTATGTCGCGACCGAGGGCGGAGCGGCAGCGGCAGAACGGCTGACCCGGCTCAACCGGCTCGATGCGCTCGCCGCCGCGCGGCCTGCCGCCGAGCAGGCGGTCGCGGAGGCCGCCGCCGCGCAAGATGCTGCGCGCGCGCAGGAGCAGGCCGCCGCGCAGGCGGTCGCGAGCCACCGCGCCGCGCTGACGCAGGCGGAACAGCGGCTGCGCGCGGCCCTGCGCGCGGCTGACGAGGCGACCACCGCGTTGGAACGGCTCGCCGGGCGACGCGAGGGGATTGAGGAAAGGCTTGCCGAAGCCCGGCGTGAGGCGGCGGCGGCGCAGGCCGAGCATGAAGCAGCGGAGCGCGCACGCGCCGCCATGCCCGACGGCGCGGAGACGGGCGCGTTGGTCGCCGCCCTCGCCCTGGCGAGCGAAAAGGCGCGGGGCGCCGTCAGCCAGTTGCAGGCCGATCAGGCGCTCGCCGACCGCGCGATCGCCAGCGATCGCGAGCGTCAGGCCGCAGCCGAGGCCGAGGTCAAGGGGTGGCGCGCGCGGGCAGGCGAGGCGGCGCGCCGCATCGAGGCAATGCTGGCGCGCGCAGAGGAGATCGGCTCCGAACGCAGCGCGAGCAAGGATCGGCCGGATGCCCTGGCGATCGAGATCGCCGCACTGTCGGACCAGGGCGCCGCGCTGACGCACGCCGCCGAGGACGCCCGCCGGGCCGAGCAGGAAGCCGACGCCGCCCTTCGCGCCGCCGAGCGGCAGGCGGCGGAGGCGGGCGAGACACTGGCCTCCGCACGCGAGACCCGCGCCACAGCGCTCGCCCGCGCCGAGGCCGCCGACGAGCGCCGCGTCGAGACCAACCGACTGTCGGGCGAGCGGTTTCAATGTCCGCCGCCGGTGCTGCCCGAGCGGCTGGGTTTTGCCAGCGCAGACATACGCTTGGGTCAGACCGAACTGGCCGAACATGATCGGCTGCATGCCGAGCGCGAGCGGATTGGGCCGGTCAACCTCGTTGCCGCGCAGGAACTGGAGGAACTGGAAGCCACGCAGGCGACCAGCCGCGCTGAAAGCGCCGAACTGACGAGCGCTATCAACCAGTTGCGCGGCTCGATCGGCAGCCTCAACCGCGAGGGTCGCCAGCGCCTGCTCGCCGCTTTCGAGGCAGTGGACGGTCATTTCCGCCGCCTCTTCACCACGCTGTTCAACGGCGGACAGGCGCATCTGGAACTGATCGACAGCGACGATCCGCTGGAGGCGGGGCTGGAGATCATGGCCCAGCCGCCGGGCAAGAAGCTGGCAGCGCTTACGCTCCTGTCGGGCGGGGAGCAGGCGCTGACCGCCGTTGCGCTCATCTTCGGCCTGTTCCTCACCAACCCTGCGCCGATCTGCGTGCTGGACGAGGTCGACGCGCCGCTGGACGACGCCAATGTCGAGCGCTTCTGCGACCTGCTCGACGCGATGGTGGCGCAGACCGCCACCCGTTACCTCATCGTCACCCACAACGCCGTCAGCATGGCGCGGATGCACCGGCTGTTCGGCGTCACGATGGTCGAACAGGGTGTGAGCCGCCTGGTGTCGGTCAATCTGGAAAGCGCCGAGGCGCTGCTGGCGGCGGAGTAGTTTTCGTAGGTCCGGATACTGAGGAAAGCCGGGCTGGCAGAGACCCATCAATGCCGAACCGCGAAAGGTGCCGGGGTTGTAAGCGCCAGACGTTCGATAATGGCCCTTGCTGGCGGCCTTTGTACGCGGGAGGATGGCGGCCATGGTTCACCTGCCGCCCTTCGCGCTCGATCACTGGCTTTCCACCCATGATTTCGCCACGCCACCTATTGCTTACAACCTCGCGTCCAGCACCGGGCCGCGCTGGAGTGTAGCGGAGATTGCAGAACTGGGCGGGGCGTTGCCCGATTTAAGCGACACGGTCCTGAGCTACGCGCCTCCCCAAGGCAGCGCGCCGCTTCTTCAGGCGATCGCCGCCTTCCATGGCGCTGACCCAGACCATGTCGTTGCCACCACCGGTGCCTCCGAGGCGCTCTCGATCCTCTTCTGCCTCGCCGCCCAGTCGGGGGCCAACATCGTCATGCCCAACCCGGGCTATCCGGCCTATGAGGCCGTGGCGCAGGCGTGGGGCCTTGCTACCCGATCCTATCGCCTGGACCGCGCCGACGGCTTTGCCCAACGGGCCGAGGCCATCTTGGCCGAGGTCGATGCCGGCACCCGCCTCGTCATCGTCAACACGCCACACAATCCCACCGGCGCGGTCATGCCGCACGACGAGCTTGTGGCGCTAGCCGCCGCGTTGGCGGACCGCGGCGTGCCGCTGCTGGTGGACGAGGTCTATCACCCGCTCTATTTCGGCGCGCCGCAGCTTTCTGCCGCAGGCATCCCCAACGTGATCGTCACTAGCGACCTGTCGAAGGCGCTGTCGCTACCGGGCCTGCGAACCGGATGGCTGATCGATGCGGATGCGGAACGCCGCGCGCGGATCACCGATGCGCGCAGTTACTTCACCATCAGTGCTTCGCCCTTGCTGGAGCGCCTCGCCACCCACGCGCTGACGCATGCATCCGTGATCCTCGACCGGCTCGAAGGGGTGGCGGGCGCCAATATCACGCTGCTTGACCGGTTGGTCGCGGGATCGCGGGGCAAGCTCGCCTGGGTGCGGCCGGAGGGTGGAACCACCGCTTTCCCCTGGCTTGCGGACGGGCGCGACAGCCGTTCCTTCTGCCAGACGCTCGCCGGCGCGGGCGTGCTGCTCGCGCCAGGCGACTGTTTCGGCCATCCGGCGCATATGCGGCTCGGCTTCGCCCAACAGGCCGAGGGATTCGATGTCGCAGTTGGCCGCATTGCCGGCGCACTCGACGCGCTTTAGACTGGAATGGCACGCCGCCGGCTTGAGCGGCCAGCCATAAGCCGCGATTCTAGACCTTACCGATCGATTTTCACGTTGAGGCTCCAAAAGCGCTTCGGCGGCACGGTGGAGCAAGTGGTGCAGGATCGGTCGATCAAGCATTTCTGCGCCCATCATCAGCATTGCTACTAAGACGATTCTCTATAAGATCGATAGATAGAGCCGAGCGAATCGGACTTATGGATTATGCGGGAGGGTGGATGCAGAACGATCAGCCCCAGGGATTGTTCGACCGGTGGCGCGGCCGTCTGGCGCAGACTTTGCTCCGCGAACCGGCGGTGGTGCTGATCGACCGCGACGCCGATGCGCTTCTGCGCGTGGCGGAAGCCACCAAACAGGCTCGCGAGATTTCCGAAACGCTGCGTTAATCGCCCCTGCCTTGCCTTGACCGCGCATAAGCAGGACAGAGGCACAGCCCCCTTTTCTCAGGAGATATGATGAGCAGCACGCCCCGCGCCACCAGCCGCGCCGTCGACCCTTTGTTCCTGGAGCGCTGGTCGCCCCGCGCCTTCGATGCGAGCGCGCTGCCGCAGGCCGATCTCGACACCCTCTTCGACGCCGCGCGCTGGGCGCCCTCCGCCTACAACTATCAGCCCTGGCGATTCCTCTACGCCCATCGCGACAGCGCCGACTGGCAGCGCTTCCTGGGCGTTCTCGCGCCCTTCAACCAGGGCTGGGTCGAGAATGCGGCGGTGATCGTGTTCATCCTGTCCGACACGCTGATGGCCGCGCCGGGATCGGACGATTACAAGCTGTCGCACAGCCATAGTTTCGATGCCGGCGCCGCCTGGGCGCTGCTGGCGTTGCAGGCGACGCGGATGGGCTATCACACCCATGGCATGACCGGAGTGGATTTCGACGCGGCGCGCGCGGAGCTCGCCGTTCCCGATCGTTTCCGCATCGAAGCGGCCGTGGCGATCGGGCGGCTGGGCGACAAAACGAGCCTGCCCGAACCGCTCCAGGCGCGCGAAGCCCCGAGCGACCGCAAGCCGATCGAGGATTTTGCCTTCGCCGGGCGCTTCCCAGCCTGATTCGCGCGCTTGCGCAACGGTTTTGAATTCGGCAACATGAACAAAGGTGTCGCAGCCGTGACGCCCTAGTTCATGTGGCTGGCAAAATAATGTCCCTGTCCGAAATGATCGCCGGTAGCGCCATTGCCGCCGTGCTGACCGATCCGCGCCTGCCCGACAATCCGATTGTCGAGTGCAACGAGGCTTTCCTGACGCTGACCGGTTATGACCGGGACGAGATCGTCGGGCGCAATTGTCGTTTCCTTGCCGGCGACAGGCGGACATGTGAGCAGACGCAGGAAATCCGCGCCGCCATCCATGAACGCCGGCCGCTGCTGGTCGAACTCCAGAATTACCGCAAGGATGGCAGCACCTTCCGCAACGCGCTGATGATCGCGCCGATCTTCGGGATGGACGGCACGGTCAATTATTTCCTGGGGTCGCAGATGCCCATCGAAGGGCCGCGCGACAATGATGCGTCGCGCCGTATCGATGCGCTGACCGACCGCCAGCGCGCGGTGCTGATGGCGATGGCGGAAGGGCAGCTGAACAAGCAGATCGCCTATATGCTGGGCCTCACCGAACGCACGGTGAAGATGCATCGCGCCGCGATGCTGAAGGCACTGGGCGTCCGCACCGCCGCCGAGGCGATAAGGCTGGCGATCGAGGCGGGGCACTGAGGCGCCTGCCCCGATTCCGGCGGGTCAGTCGCGCAGCAGTTCGTTGATCCCGGTCTTGGAACGGGTCTGCGCGTCCACGCGCTTGACGATCACCGCGCAATAGAGGCTGGGGCCCGGTGTACCGTCCGGCAGCGGCTTGCCGGGCAGCGATCCGGGGACGACCACCGAATAGGGCGGCACTTCGCCCATGAAGACTTCGCCCGTGGCGCGATCGATGATCTTGGTCGACTGGCCGATGAACACGCCCATCGACAGCACCGATCCCTTGCCGACGCGGACGCCCTCCACGACTTCGGAGCGCGCGCCGATGAAGCAGTCGTCCTCAATGATGACCGGGTCCGCCTGGAGCGGCTCCAGCACGCCGCCGATGCCGACCCCGCCCGACAGGTGCACATTCTTGCCGATCTGCGCGCAGCTGCCCACGGTGACCCATGTGTCGACCATCGTGCCTTCGTCCACGAAGGCGCCGATATTGACGAAGCTCGGCATCAGGATGACGTTCTTGGCGATGTGCGATCCGGCGCGGGCGAAGCTGCCCGGCACAGCGCGGAAAGCCGCGGTGCGGAACGCCGCCTCGTCCCAGCCGGCGAATTTGCTCGGCACCTTGTCCCACCAATGGCCCGCGCCCGGCCCGTTGTCGATCATCGCATTGTCGTTCAGGCGGAAGGATAGCAACACCGCCTTCTTGGCCCATTGATTGACCTGCCACCCGCTTTCCGTAGGCTCGGCGACCCGCAATTCGCCCCCGTCGAGCAGCGCGAGCGCCCGGTTCACCGCCTGCCGAACCTCGCCCTGCGTCTGGAGATTGACGTTGGCCCGGTCCTCCCAGGCGGCGTCGATGGTGGCGATCAGGTCTTGGCTCATGGTCATTTCCCCAGAATGTCCGCCAGAAACGGCGTCAGATGGTCGGTTTCAAAATCGATGAAATCGGGATGATGGTCATGTCCGCCGGCTTCGGAGCCGTTGTTGACCCAGATAGTCGTCATGCCGATCGCCTTGGCGGGCCGGAGATTGCGGGCCATGTCTTCGAAGAAGGCGGCGCGCGTCGGTTCCACGCCATGGACCCGGCACAGTTCGGCATAGCCCGACGGATCGGGCTTGGGCATATATTGGCAGGCGTGGATGTCGTGGATCAGCTCGAACGCGCCCGATAGCTCCAGCTTGCCCAGCACCCGACCCGCATAGTCCGCATCGCCGTTGGTGAAAATCATCTTGCGCCCCGGCAACGCGGCGATCGCTGCGTTGAGCGCCGTGTCGACCTCGAGCCGATCCATCGAAATATCATGCACATAATCGAGAAATTCGCGCGGATCGGTGTCGTGATTGCGCATCAGCCCGGCGAGCGTGGTGCCATGCTCGATGAAGTAACGCTTCTGCGTTTCCCGCGCGAGCGCCGCGTCGCAGCCCAGCAGGCCCTGGATGAACTCGCCCATCTTCACGTCGATCAGGGCAAACAGGTCCGCCTTTGCCGGGTAAAGCGTATTGTCCAGATCGAAGATCCAGCAATCGATATGGGCGAGGTCCGCACGCATGGCCGCGCCCTAGAGCGGGCCGGGGAAGAGGGCAAGCCTTCACCCTGCGGCCGCGTAGCGGCAATCCTGTCTTCTCCGCGTCCTTTGCGCCTCCGCGCAAATCAAATTCATGCGCGCAGAGGCGCCAAGGACGCGGAGTTGGTTCGAGCGGCTGCGCCGCCCGGTTCAGCAAACCGGCGCTTCGCTATCCTCGTAGAAACGCTGCACCGCCGCCCACGCATCCTCGGCCGTTTCGACCCAGGTGAGGAGGTTGAGGTCGGTGGGCGAGATCACGCCTTCATCCGCCAGCGCCTCGAAATCGACCACACGGGTCCAGAAATCCCTGCCGAACAGCAGGACTGGAATGGGCTTCATCTTGCCGGTCTGGATCAGGGTCAGCAGCTCGAACATCTCGTCGAACGTGCCGAACCCACCCGGGAACACCGCCAGCGCGCGAGCGCGCAGCAGGAAGTGCATTTTCCGCAACGCGAAATAGTGGAACTGGAAGCTCAGTTCCGGGGTCACGAAACGGTTGGGCGCCTGTTCGTGCGGCAGGACGATGTTCATGCCGATGGTCGTTTGGCCGACATCGGCCGCGCCGCGATTGGCGGCTTCCATGATCGAGGGGCCGCCGCCTGAACAGACGACGAAGTGGCGGCACCCCGCTTCGTTCACCGGATATTGCGCGGCAATCCGCGCCAGCTTGCGCGCCTCCTCATAATAGCGCGCCTTTCTGCCCAGGTTTTCGGCGATCCGCTTTTGATCAGGCGTCTGCGCCGCGTCGATTCGCGCCTGCACCTGATCGGGCTCGGGGATGCGGGCGGAGCCATAGAAGACGAAGGTGGAATCGATCCGCGCCTCGTCCATCAGCAACTGGGGCTTCAACAGCTCCAGCTGGAAGCGGACGGGGCGCAAATCCTCACGCAGCAGAAACTCGGTGTCCTGAAAGGCGAGCCGATAGGCCGCGCTCTGCGTCTGGGGGGTGCCGACCTGCTTCCTGGCGTCATCGGCCTCTTCGCGGGCCGGTCGGAATTTGCGTTCTTCGATCTCTTTTTTTGTCATCCTGGCGAATTAAGGGCCAAAGATGACGCTGCCAAGGCCATCAGTGGCAAAATCCGCCGCGTCCTTGTTCCGCTCAGCGGCAAAACCCTCCACGCCCGCCCATGTCGAAATGGAAATGGTCGTGATGCGCGGCGTTGTAATCGGGGCTCAGCACCGTGCTGAACCGCTTGCAGGCGCTGGCGTGCACGAGGGCGAGGAACTGGCGCGTCTGCCGGTCGCCGGCCCACCCCTCCTGCACTGTAATCCGCCGGCCATCGGACAGGACGAAGGCGCTGACATCGATGGCGTTGCTGTGGGCATGTTCCGACAACTTGCCGCTGCCCGCGATCGGCCGGCAATTATAGGTGCCGAACGTCTCGATCTTTTCGATCTCCGCGCCCAATATCAGGCGCGCGGCGGGCTGAACGCCATAGCGCGCCCAGGCCGCGAAATTGGCCGCCAGGTTGCAGGTCATCGCGCCCAAATTTGTCGCGGGCACGCCGATGTCGAGCAGCTTGACGCTGCCGATCGCGCTGCATCCGCCGCTAAAGCTGCGGTCGGGGAGGGGCGTGAACGCGACCGCCTGCGACTCAAGCCTGGCGAAACATTGCCGGGTTTCGAGCGCCGGCTGGGCAGAGGGGCGCTGCACCACCGCGCGTGGCGGCGGGCTGTGCGCCACGCGCCCGCGTGGCACGATGTCGCCGCCGCATGCGCTCAAGGCCAGCGCCAGAAGCGCGGTCACGCCGATGTTGCCCACCGGCCCGCATTTCGCCCGTTCGCTCATGCGCTTGAGCCTACGCCCGTCCCTTTGCCCGGAGGTTAACGCGATATTCGGTTCGTCTCGTTTTCCGTGTCGCCTTGACAGGCGAGCCGAAATCTTTAGGGCGGCCGGCGGGCCACGCGGTCCCAACGCCGCGCGTGCTCTCTGCAAGGAGACGCATTACATGACTGACCTAGCCGCCGCAGACGCCACCATTGCGCCTGCCGCCAAGCCCGCCACCACACCGGCGCGCCCTTTTTTCTCTTCCGGTCCTTGCGCCAAGCCCCCCGGCTGGAGCGCCGACAAGCTGAGCGCCGACTCGCTCGGCCGCTCGCATCGCGCCAAGATCGGCAAGACCCGCCTCGCCTATTGCATCGACCTGATGCGCGAGATCTTGCAGCTTCCCGACACCCACCGCATCGGCATTGTGCCCGGCTCCGACACCGGTGCGTTCGAGATGGCGATGTGGACGATGCTCGGCGCGCGCCCGGTGACGACGCTCGCCTGGGAAAGCTTCGGCGAAGGCTGGGTGACGGACGCCGCGAAGCAGTTGAAGCTCGATCCCACCGTGATTCGCGCCGATTACGGCCAGCTGCCCGACCTCACCCAAGTCGATTTCAGCACCGACGTGCTGTTCACCTGGAACGGCACCACCTCGGGCGTGCGCGTGCCGAACGCGGACTGGATTCCCTCGACACGCGAAGGGCTGACCTTCGCCGACGCGACCAGCGCGGTCTTCGCCTACCAGATCGACTGGGCGAAGATCGACGTCGCCACCTTCTCCTGGCAGAAGGTGCTGGGCGGTGAGGGCGGCCACGGCGTTCTGATCCTCGGCCCCCGCGCGGTCGAACGCCTCGAAACCTACACGCCCGCCTGGCCGCTGCCGAAGGTTTTCCGGCTGATGGCGAAGGGCAAGCTCGCCGAAGGCGTGTTCAAGGGCGAGACCATCAACACGCCGTCCATGCTGGCGGTGGAGGATGCGATCTTCGCGCTGGAATGGGGCAAGTCGCTGGGCGGCCTCAAGGGCCTGATCGCCCGGTCCGACGCCAATGCGGCGGCGCTTGACAAGATCGTGGCGGACCGCGACTGGCTCGGCCACCTCGCCGCCGACCCCGCCTCGCGCTCGAAGACCAGCGTCTGCCTGACAGTCGAAGGCGCGGACGAAGCCTTCATCAAGGCGTTCGCCGGCCTGCTCGAAAAGGAAGGCGCGGCGTATGACATCGCGGGCTATCGCGACGCGCCGGCGGGCCTGCGCATCTGGTGCGGTGCGACGGTCGAGACCGCCGATATCGAAGCGCTGGGGCCCTGGCTCGACTGGGCTTATGCCCAGACCAAGGCTGCCGCTTAACCTCACGCACTACCGTGCTCCGGCGAAAGCCGGAGCCCAGGGTTCGCGGGCGGAACCTAGCCGCCCTGGGCTCCTGCTTTCGCAGGAGCACTGACAAAGGATTCAAGATTATGCCCAAGGTACTTATCAGCGATAAAATGGACCCCCGCGCCGCCGCGATCTTCCGCGAGCGGGGCGTCGAGGTCGACGAGATCACCGGCAAGACGCCGGAGGAACTCAAGGCGATCATCGGCGATTATGACGGCCTCGCCATTCGCAGCTCGACCAAGGTGACGAAGGACATCCTGGAGGCCGCGACCAACCTGAAGGTCATCGGTCGCGCCGGCATCGGCGTCGACAATGTCGACATCCCCGCCGCCTCGGCCAAGGGCGTGATCGTCATGAACACGCCGTTCGGCAACTCGATCACCACGGCCGAACATGCCATTGCCCTCATGTTCGCGCTCGCCCGCCAGCTGCCTGAGGCGAATGCGCAGACGCAAGCTGGCCTGTGGCCCAAGAACGGCTTCATGGGTGTAGAGGTCACCGGCAAGACGCTGGGCCTGATCGGCGCGGGCAATATCGGATCGATCGTGGCGAGCCGCGCGCTGGGCCTCAAGATGAAGGTCGTCGCCTTCGATCCCTTCCTGACGCCCGAGCGCGCGATCGAGATGGGCGTCGAAAAGGCCGATCTCGACACGCTGCTGGCGAAGGCCGACTTCATCACGCTGCACACGCCGCTCACCGACCAGACGCGCAATATTCTGAGCCGCGAAAATCTCGCGAAGACCAAGAAGGGCGTGCGTATCATCAACTGCGCGCGTGGCGGCTTGATCGACGAGGCGGCGCTCAAGGACGCGCTCGATTCGGGCCAGGTCGCGGGCGCTGCCCTCGACGTGTTCCAGACCGAGCCGGCGAAGGATTCGCCGCTGTTCGGGACGCCGGGCTTCATCTGCACGCCACATCTTGGCGCATCGACCGACGAGGCGCAGGTCAATGTGGCGCTTCAGGTTGCCGAGCAGCTTTCCGATTATCTGCTGGAAGGCGGCATCACCAATGCGCTGAACGTGCCGTCACTCAGCGCCGAGGAAGCGCCCAAGTTGAAGCCCTATATGGCGCTGGCGGAGAAGCTGGGTAGCCTCGTCGGCCAGCTTGAGGGCGATGCCATCACCGGCGTCGCGGTCGAGGTGGAGGGCCATGCCGCCGAACTCAACCAGAAGCCGATCACCGCGGCGGTGCTCGCGGGCCTGATGCGGGTCTATTCGGATACGGTGAATATGGTGAACGCGCCCTTCCTGGCGAAGGAGCGCGGCCTCGACGTGCGCGAAGTGCGCCATGATCGCGAGGGTGATTACCAGACGCTGGTGCGCGTCACCGTCACGACGGAAAATGGCGAGCGTTCGGTCGCCGGCACCCTGTTCGGTCATGCCCAGCCGCGCCTGGTCGAGCTGTTCGGCATCAAGGTGGAGGCCGACCTTGGCGGTACGATGCTCTATATCGTGAACCAGGACGCGCCCGGCTTCATCGGCCGCGTCGGCTCTACGCTGGGCGAAGCGTCCGTCAACATCGGCACCTTCCACCTCGGCCGCCGCAACCAGGGCGGCGAGGCGGTGCTGCTGCTGTCGGTCGATGGCACGGTCACCGAGCCGCTGCGCTGGGACATCTGCAACCTCGCCGGCGTCAAGCAGGTGAAGCTGCTGCGCTTCGCCTGAGTAACATGCCTCTCCCGACCCGATCGGTGTCGGGGGAGGCAAAAAGACCAGTCGTCCTCAGTCCCGCAGCCTCCAGGGTGACCGAAGGTAAACGCCAAAACCCATCCCCCGACCTTGTGCCGGGTCGTGACGACAGAGGATGGCGGGCGGCTTCACATATCTCCGGCCAACCGAACTTGCATCAATGCATCAATGATCGGGCTCATGCCTCGGCCAGCTACGGTGATTTAATGCCGGAGCCGTGCAGGCATCTGGTCCGGGCTAGGAGCCGGGGCAGCATTGCCATGTCGAGGGCGCCTCACCCCTGCGTCACGCTCTCCAGCACGGCCGCGCGGAGCTCAGGCAAACCCATACCCTTTTCGCTAGACGTCGCGATGATGTCGGGGTGGGCGGCGGGGCGCTTGCGGATGGCGTCGGCGGTCGCCTGGGTCACGGCGGCAAGCTCGCTCGCCTTGATCTTGTCGGTCTTGGTGAGGACGATGCGGTAGCTGACCGCCGCGCCGTCGAGCATGTCGAGCATGTCGTTGTCGACATCCTTGATGCCGTGCCGGCTGTCGATCAGGACTAGCGTGCGCTTGAGCGCTGCGCGGCCGCGCAGATAGTCGTTCACCAGGAAGCGCCATTTCTTGACCATGTCACGCGGCGCCTTGGCATAGCCATAGCCAGGCATGTCGACCAGGCGAAAGCGGAGCGGATCGCCCACGTCGAAGAAGTTCAGTTCCTGCGTCCGCCCCGGCGTATTGGACGTGCGGGCAAGCCCGTTCCGGTTGGTCAGCGCGTTCAGCAGCGAGGATTTGCCGACGTTCGATCGGCCCGCGAACGCGACCTCGTTCACCGCCATGTCGGGCAGGAATTTAAGGTCCGGCGCGGACTTCAGGAAAGCGATCGGGCCGGCGAACAGCTTGCGCGCTTCCTCGATCAGGTCTTGGTCGGGTTGGTCGGTCAATCAAACATCCGTTCGGTTCGAGCCCTTCGACTGACTGCTTGCAGCAGTCGCTCAGGACAGGCTGGTCGAGAACCCTGTGCGCCGTTCTCGACAAGCTCGAACCGAACGGGCGTGGTGCATGGCATTATTTCGCCACGGCCGTCGCCGTGCTCAGCACCGGATGGCGGCGATAGAGCCACCATTGCTGCGCCATCGACAGGCAGTTGTTGGTGATCCAGTAGACCAGCAGGCCCGCCGCAAAGGGCGCCATGATGAACATCATCATCCAGGGCATGATCGAAAAGATCTGCTGCTGCATCGGGTCCATCTGCGCCGGGTTGAGCTTGAACTGGAGCCACATGGATATGCCCAGCAGCAGCGCCAGCACGCCGATCGCCAGGAAGGCGGGCGGTTGGAAATCGAGATAGCCGAACAGGTTGAGGATATGCGCCGGATCTGGCGCGGACAAATCCTTGATCCACAGGACGAAGGGCCGGTGCCGCATCTCGATCGTCAGCATCAGCACTTTGTAGAGGGCGAAGAAGATCGGAATCTGGATGAAGATCGGCAGGCAGCCGGCGAGCGGGTTTACCTTTTCCTGCTTGTAGAGCTCCATCATCTTCATCTGGAGCTGCTGCTTGTCGTCCTTATATTTTTCCTGCAGCGCCTTCATCTTGGGCTGCACCGCGCGCATCGCCGCCATGCTGGCAAACTGGCGCTGGGCGACCGGGAACATGAGCGCGCGGACGATCAGCGTCAGGCAGATGATAGCGACGCCGAAATTGCCAATATGCTCGAACAGCCAGTGGAGCAGGGCGAAGATCGGCTTTTCGAACCAGTAGAACCAGCCCCAGTCGATCGCCCGGTCGAACAGCGGAACGCCGGCGTCCTGATAGGCTTCGAGCGTCTTCACTTCCTTGGCGCCCACGAAGAGGCGCTGGGTCTGCGTCACCGCTTTGCCGGGCGCGACCATGGTCTGGCCGAGTGCGGCGTCAGCCTGATATTGGCTGCCTGCGCCCTTGCGGAACTGACCGGAGAAGTCGGAGTCGGCTGCGGGAACAAGCGCGGACAGCCAATATTTGTCGGTGAAGCCGATCCAGCCGCCCTTAGATTGAAAACTCTGGGTCGACGGCCCCTTGTCCAGATCCTTGTAGTTCACGTCATAATTGGCCGCGCCGTTGAACACGCCCATCGGCCCCACATGGATGGTCCAGGTATCGGGGTCTTTGGGGATGCCTGTGCGGCTGATATAGGCGTAAGGCTTCACGCCGACCGCGCCCGCGCCGCTGTTGGACACTTTCTGGGCAGCGGAGATCATGTAGTTCTGGTCGACCGACAGGCGGATTTCGAAGAGCTGGCCCGCGCCGTTGCTCCAGCTGAGCGTCACCGGCGTCGTCGGGGTGAGCGCCGCGCCGCTCGCGGTCCAGACCGTATCCTTGTTCGGAGCCCTAAGACCCTCGCCCTGCCAGCCGAAGCCGGCGAAATAGGCGTCCTGCGTGCCGGACGGGCTGTAGAGGCGGACGGCGGGCGAATCCGGGGCGATCGTTTCCTTGTAGGTCGGCAGCACGATGTCGTCGATGCGCGCGCCCTTCAGGTTGATAGATCCGGTGAGCTTGGGCGTGCGGATGGCAACGCGCGGGCTTTCGCGCAGGACGGCGGCGCGGTCGCGGATTGCAGCGGGGCTGTCGGCGGCGGGATCGGCCGCGGGGTTGGCGACCGGCGTCGTCTTGCCGCCCTCGATTTTCGTCGCCGGCGGGTTGGCGGCGGGGAAGAAATAGTGCGACACATAGGGCCAGCCGAACAGGATAAGGCCGGTCAGCAGCACCGCCAGGATGATATTCTTCTTGTCGTCCACGCTTTTGCCTATCTTGGTCGTCAGGGAACCGGGTCGTAGCCCGAACCGCCCCATGGGTGGCATCGCATTAGCCGCTTGAACCCCAGCCAGCTACCCTTGATCGCGCCATATTTGCGCACCGCCTGGATCGCATATTCGGAGCAGGAGGGGGCGTAGCGGCAGGTGGGCGGCAGGATGCGCGAAGGGCCGATCTGCCAGCCGCGCGCGATAAGGATCAGCAGCCGGGCGATCATGGTGCGGGGGCGTCCACGCGAGCATCCTGCTTCGGCCCACGCCCGCGTCCATGATGGCGGGCGGGCCGACCTTCTCCCGCCGGCCGGCTCATCACCTTGCCCAGCGCTTTGGCCAGTTCCGCACGGAGCAGAGTAAAGTCGCGTTCGATACCGCCGTCGCGGCCGATCAGCACATGGTCCGCCCCGGCGACGCCATGGGTCGGCAACAGTTCGCGCGCCAGTACGCGAAAACGGCGCTTCATCCGATTACGGATGACAGCGCCGCCGACTTTCTTGGTGACGGTGATGCCGTAGCGCATCGCCGGATCGCCATCGCCGCGCTCGCGCACCAGCAGGACGAAGCCCGGCATCGGGGCGCGGCGTCCGCGATTCGCCGCCAGAAAATCCGTGCGCCGGACCATCATGGCGGGCGCGGCGGGCTTTTCCGGCGCTTGGATCAGGCGCTCAGGCTCTTGCGGCCGCGCGAGCGGCGCGCGCGAATCACATTGCGGCCACCGGGAGTCGCCATGCGGGCGCGGAAACCGTGACGGCGCTTCCGAACCAGATTGCTCGGCTGAAAGGTGCGCTTCATCGTTCATTCCTCAAAAACAAAAACAGCAAAGAATCGGGCGTGACAAAAAAGGGCCGCCAAAGCAGCGGCCGCAAGTCAGGGGGCGTCCGATAGGGAAAGGGCGGGGGGAAGTCAATGGCGGAACGACCCGGTCCGTTCGGTTCGAGCTGATCGAGAACCGGCGCGCGCTGGTTCTCGATAAGCTCGAACTGAACGGATGGCGAGTCTATTTCCCCCGCGCGCTCGCCACGCCATCCTTGAGCGCCTCATAGCCGACCGCGCCGCTCAGAACCTGGCCGCCGATGACGAAGGTCGGGGTGCCGGTTGCCTGAAGCTTCTGCGCCAGGGCGATGTTGGACTGGATCTCGGCGTCATATTTGCTGGACGCAATCGCAGCTTCGGCTTCCGACTTGGTGATCCCCGCCTTGGCGGCGGCGGCAATGATGGTGTCGCGCGTCACGCGGCCGGCGGCGTAAAGCGCCTTGTGAAAAGCCATATACTGCCCGCGCTCGGCGGCGAGCAGCGACACCTTGGCCGCGTCACCGCTCTCGTTGGAAAGGATCGGGAGTTCGCGATAGACCACTTTCACCTTGGCATCGCCCTGCACCAGCTTCGCCAGGTCGGGCAGCGAGGCGCGGCAATAGCCGCAGGCATAGTCGAAGAACTCGACGACAGTGACGTCGGCATTGGCCGCGCCTTCCCACGCCCCGGCATAGGCCGTCTCGATCGCGCTGCGATTGGCGTCGATCGTGCCCGACATCCGCCTGGCCTGGAGCTTTTCCACGGCCTGCGGGATGATTTCGGGATGCTCCAATATATAGTCGTGCACGATCTTCTCGATCGCGGCCCGATTTGCCGGACTAAGATCGGCCGGAGCGACGGCGGCGGGCGCCTGCATGGCGAGGGCGGCGCTGGCGGCGGCCGCGACGAAGGCGAAGCCGCCTAGGGTCATCTGGATGGTCCTGTTGGAAAGGGCGGCGCGAAAGCTCGGCCGGGGCTGGTCTGGCATGATTACCGTTTCTTGCGCTGCTGTTCGATGACGGCGCGGCTGGTCATGGCGATATCCTGCGCGCGCAGATAGTCAACCGTGCCCTGCTTCAATCCCTGCATGGCGGCGTCGGCGCTGCGCAGCGCCATCGGATGCTCGCCCATCATCGCATAGCGCTCCGCCGTCGCCAGCGCTGCGCGCGGCGTGTCGCCGCGCCGTTCATAGACGACGCCAAGCTGATACCAGGCGAAGGGGTTTTCCCGGTCCCGCTGGACCGCGACGCGCAGCACCTGCTCGGCCTCGGCGAAATTGGACTGATCCTCGGTCGCGATCAGTGCATGGGCGAGCAGGGTGGAGATGAGCGGCTGATTGGTCAGCTTCACCGCCTCCCGCAAAGGGGGGATGGCTTCGGGCGGCTTGCCGCTTTCCAGCAATATCTGGCCCTTGAGTTCCAGAAAATAGGGGTCGTGCGGCTGCGCGGCCAGCAGCCAGTCTGCCTCCTGCAACGCGCGGTCGGGATAGGCGCTTTTGTGCCAGGCATAGGCGCGCGCATAATGGGCGGGGATCGATTGGTCGCTCTCGGGATATTTGATGAGCGTCTGCTGCGGTTCCGACACGAAACCGATCAGCTTCGCCTTGATCCGCTCGAACCGTTTTTCGAGATAGGGGTCGGGCGGGCGGTTCCATGCCGGATCGGGCTCATACACCTCGCGCAGCACCTGGATGCGCTCGCCCGACAGCGGGTGGGTGCGGCCATAGCTGTTGTCCTGGGGAATCGCGAGGCGATATTCCTGATTCTGGAGCTTCTTGAAGAATTCAAGGCTTCCCTTGCCGCTGATGCCGGCGTCGTGGAGGTAACGCGCGCCGGCGAGGTCGGCGGAGCTTTCCTGCGCGCGGGAAAAGGCCAGGAACTTGCTCATCGCCGCTTGTTGGCCAAGGCCCATGATACCCATGCCGGCTTCCGCGCCGCCCGCCGCGATCGCCGCCGCGCCGAGCACGAGGCTCAAGAGCGTGACCCCGGTCGCTTCCTTGATCCCCTCGCCCGAACGGATGATATGCCCGCCCTCGATATGACCGAGTTCGTGCGCGACCACGCCCTGCAACTGGTTCACATTGTCGGCCTGCGCGATGAGGCCGCTATGCACCCAGACATATTGGCCGCCCGCGACGAAGGCGTTGATCTCGGGGTCGTTGATGACCATGACCTGGACGTTGCGCGGCTCCATGCCAGCGGCTTTGACCAGCGGGCCGGACATGTCGGCCATGAACGCCTCGGTCTCCGCATCGCGCAAAATCTGCTGGGCGATCGCGGGGCGGGCGAGCAGGGCGAGCGCGGCGATCGTCAGAGTCAGGAATTTGAGGAGGCGCGGCATGGAAGCTGCGCCATGGCGCGGCGCGACTGAACCAGCCCTGAAGCGAGCGGCATAAAGGAAAAGCGCCGCTGCACGCCGGTCGGAACCGGGAGGGCAGCGGCGCTTCATCATGAGGGCGATCCGGGCTTACTGGCCGAATGTGCGCTGCCACCAGCCACGGCGCGGCTCGCCTTCTTCGCCACCGGCGTCGGCAGGTTCGGCTTCGCCTTCGGTCGGCGTAGAGGTGTCCGCAGCGGCCGGGGCGTCCTCGGCCGGAGCTTCCACTGTCACCGCCTCGGCCGGCGCAGAGGCATCGGCCACCGCGTCCGCCCCTTCGGCTTCGCTCAGGACAGGCTTCTTGCGCCGGGTACGCTTGGGCTTGGCCGGCGCTTCCTCGGCTACCTCGGGCGCGGCGACCGGTTCAGGTGCGGCGTCCGCTTCCACGCCAGCCCCTTCGGTTTCGCTCAGGACAGGCTTCTTGCGCCGGCTGCGCTTGGGCTTGGCAGGCGCCTCGTCGGCGACAGGCTCGACCGGCGCGGACTCTATGACGGCCTCAACGGGCGCGTCCGCCGCCTCGGTCACCGGCTCCGCTTCGGTCTTCTTGCGAGCGCGCGGACGGCGACGGGTCTTGGGCGCTTCCTCGGCGGGCGCTTCTTCGGCCGGCGCGGCGTCGGCAGCAGGCTCGGCCTCGGCTTCCGCGATCGGCTCGGCGTCGGTGGTTTCGACCTCCGCCGCTATCGCATCCTCGCCGCCTTCCCGACGGCGACGACCGCCCCGGCGACCGCGACGGCCGCGACGACGCGCGCCACCTTCTTCGTCGCCAGCATCTTCGGCATTGCCCGCCTCTTCCGCGACGATCTCGCCATCCTCGGCAGGCTCGCCCGCTTCCTCGGCTTCTTCGCCGGCGTCAGCCGCGCCGCCCTCGCCGCGCGCCTCGTCGCGCTGTCCGCCCCGACGACGGCGGCGGCGACGGCGACGACGGCCGCCTTCGCGCTCTTCGCCATGGTCGGCGCGCTCGCCGCGCTCTTCCCGCTCCGGCGCGGCTTCGGCCTCCTCGGCCTCTTCCTCGCCTTCCTCTTCCTCGATGACGTCGAAATCATCGTCATCGTCGGCCAGCGGGGTGTAATCGACCACGCGCTCGGGGCGGGGGCCGCTGGCCTCCACCGACATGCGCGCGCCCTCGATCTCGCCATCGGGCAGGATTTCGATCCGTACGCCATAGCGCTGCTCGATCTCGTCCAGTTCGCGGCGCTTGTTGTTAAGGACGTAGAAGGCCGCTTCCTGGCTGGCGCGCAGGGTGATGATCGAACCGCGACCGCGCGCGGCTTCCTCCTCCAGCATCCGCAGCGCGCCCAGACCCGCCGAGGATGCGGTGCGGACGAGGCCGGTGCCCTCGCAATGCGGGCACTGGCGGGTCGATGCTTCGAGCACGCCGGTGCGCAGCCGCTGGCGGCTCATTTCCATCAGGCCGAAGCCGGAGATGCGGCCGACCTGGATACGGGCGCGATCGTCCTTCAGCGCCTCCTTCATCGCCTTCTCGACCTTGCGGATGTTGGAGTTCATCTCCATGTCGATGAAGTCGATGACGACCAAGCCCGCCATGTCGCGCAGGCGCAGCTGGCGCGCGATTTCGCGCGCGGCCTCCAGATTGGTGGCGACGGCGGTCTGCTCGATGCCATGCTCGCGGGTCGAACGGCCCGAGTTGATGTCGATCGACACCAATGCCTCGGTCGGGTTGATCACCAGATAGCCGCCCGATTTCAGCTGCACGACCGGGTTGTACATCGCGGCCAGCTGATCCTCGACGCTGGCGCGCTGGAACAGCGATATGGGGTCGGCATATTGCTTCACGCGCCGGGCGTGGCTCGGCATCAACAGCTTCATGAAGTCCTTGGCGGCCTTGTAGCCATGCTCGCCCTCGACGATGACTTCCTCGATATCCTTGTTGTAGATGTCGCGGATCGCGCGCTTGATGAGGTCGCTGTCATTGTGGATCAGCGCGGGCGCGTCCGACTTCAGCGTCCTTTCGCGGATTTCGTCCCACAGCCGGGCGAGATAGTCGAAGTCGCGCTTGATCTCCGGCTTGGTGCGCTGAAGCCCCGCGGTGCGCACGATGCAGCCCATGGTCGAGGGCAGATTCATTTCCGCGATGATCGTCTTCAAGCGCTTGCGGTCGGCCGCGTTGCTGATCTTGCGGCTGATGCCGCCGCCATGCGACGTGTTGGGCATCAGCACGCAATAGCGGCCGGCAAGCGACAGATAAGTGGTCAGCGCCGCACCCTTGTTGCCGCGCTCTTCCTTGACGACCTGGACCAGCAGCACCTGGCGGCGCTTGATGACGTCCTGAATCTTGTAGCGGCGACGCAGCGCCATGCGCTTGCGGCGCAGCTCGTCGGCGGCGTCGTCGCCATTGCCCTTGCCGCGCCGACGGCCCCGGCCGTTGCCCTCCTGCGGTGCGCCCTCGGCATTGGCGGGTTCGGCCGCCTCGTCCTCATCGTCATGATGATGGGTCGCCTCGACCAGTTCGACACCGTCCTCGGCGTGATGGCCTTCCTCATCCTCATCGTCATAGTCGGCGCGCAGCGCGGCTTCTTCCTCGGCGTGGGCGCGTTCCTCGCGCAGCAGAGCCTCGCGGTCCTCGCGCGGGATCTGGTAATAGTCGGGATGGATTTCGCTGAACGCCAGGAAGCCGTGGCGGTTGCCCCCATAGTCGACGAACGCCGCCTGAAGCGACGGCTCCACGCGCGTTACCTTGGCGAGATAGATATTGCCCTTGAGCTGCTTGTGCTCTGCGGACTCGAAGTCGAACTCCTCGATCCGGTTACCCTTGACGACTGCGACCCGGGTCTCTTCCCGGTGGCGCGCGTCGATCAGCATACGCATTGTCATTCATTATTCTCCGGCGCGGGGCCGGGGCCAAGGGCCGGGCCGCCGCGCGATAGTGAGGGGACCGCCGGGCGCGCGCCGAAAGGGGCGCCGCTGCCGGCTTGGTCCGGGGTTTGATGGAAATATGTGCGTCTGCTGCGTCGGCAGGGCCGGCAAAAGCGCCGGGCCGATCCATCCACGCCGCCACGCCCGTTACCGGGGCAGCCGTGGAAGGAAATTCAAGCCTCATGCAGCGTCAACCTGTTTGCGGCACCGGCGATGGCGCGAATGCGCGCCCGCCGATGCATGTCGTCATACGCCTGAAAAGGCCACCGTCAGATGGCGGTCCTGCCAGGAATATGAAGGGGTAGCAGCCAATGCTTACCGGGGCAACAATTGCCTGAAATAATGTCCGTCTCCGCTTTTCATGCCTAAATCCCCATTAACCCTCTCATTTTACGCAGTTCAAAGAGGCGATGCTTAATCCGGCGTTGAGCGTGGGGACGCTTCGAGACGGGTCATCGTCATGAGATTTGGCTGGACGGCCAATACGCACGCGCTGCACAAGCAGCGCATGTTCCAGAGCCTTGCCCTGGCGGGAATTGCCCTTGCCGCAGCACCCGGCAGCGCCGGCGGGATATCGGGCGTCGATGTGCAGGACGACCGGGTGGTGGTGCGCTTCGATGATCGCGTCGCGGGGGCTTCCGCCTTTCTGCTCGATGCGCCGCGCCGCATCGCGCTCGACATCGATGGTGCCCAGATGGGCAGCCTGCGCTTTGCGCCGGGCCGCGGCAGCATCGCGGCGGTACGGCAGGGGCAATTGAGCGGCGACACCGCGCGCGTTGTGCTGGATCTCGCCGCCCCCGTGACATTGGGCGATCCGCAGATCGCGGCGGACGGCAAATCGCTGAGCTTCTCGCTCCGCAGTGTCAGCGACGACCGCTTCCGCTCGGCTGTCGGCAAGGGGCGCACCCGCTTCGACGCGCCCGTCGACATGGCGGCCAGGCCGCAGAAGCGGCTTCATTCGATCACCGTGCCCATCCCGTCGGCGGCGCGGGGCGTCGCCCTGCCGGCGGTGGAAGGGGCGCAAGACGGCGCGCGGCCGCTGGTCGTGATCGATGCCGGCCATGGCGGCCATGATCCGGGCGCGATCAACAAGGAGAATGGCAGGCGCGAGAAGGACGTGACTCTCGCCATCGCGCAATCGATCCGCGATGCGCTGGTGAAGTCCGGCCGCGTGCGGGTGGCGCTGACCCGCGACGACGACAAGTTCCTCGTCCTTCAGGAGCGCTATGGCATCGCGCGCAAGCTGGGCGCGGATCTTTTCATCTCCATCCATGCCGACGCAGCGGAAAATGCCGAGGCGCATGGCGCGACCGTCTATACGCTGTCCGAAACGGCGTCCGACCGGGAAGCGGCGCGGCTCGCTGCGCGGGAAAACAAGGCCGACATCATCAATGGCGTCAACTTGGGCGGCCAGTCGGGTGACGTGTCGTCCATCCTGATCGACCTGACCCAGCGCGAATCGATGAACATCTCGGCCAGCTTTGCGCGGCTGCTTCAGCGCGAGGCCGCGCCGTTCGTGCCGTTCCGCAGCACCTATCACCGCTTCGCCTCGCTGATGGTGCTCAAGGCTCCCGATACGCCGTCGGTGCTGTTCGAGACCGGCTATATCAGCAACGAGGCCGACGCCGCCTTCCTCGCCTCGCGCGAGGGGCAGCAGAAGATCGCCCGTGGCGTCGCCCGCGCGGTCGAGGTGCATTTCGCCCGCAAGCTTGCGATGCGGGGGGATGCGGCGGGGGGCTAATATTGCGGCAGTTGGCATCACCCCCACTGGCCTTGGCGCGCATTTGACCCTAGAGCCTCTTCCCCATGGAAGAGGTCCGTTCCGATACCGCCGCAACATCCTTCACCTATCGCCTGCGCCGCGACGCGGGCGGGTTCCTCAGCCGCCTGGGGCAGTTGTGGCAGCGGCGGCTGTTCCGTTGGGCGGCGATCCTGCTCGGCGCATTGCTCGCGGCTTTCTTCCTCTTCTGGCTGATCTTCGCGCGCGGATTGCCCGATGCGGCGACGCTGCTGGAATATGAGCCGCCGCTGCCGACCATCGTGCGCGACATCAACGGCCAGCCGGTCCACAGCTATGCCCGCGAACGGCGGGTCCAGCTGCAATATAGCGATTATCCGCCGCTCCTGATCCGCGCCTATCTGGCGGCGGAAGACAAGACCTTCTTCGAGCATCATGGCGTCGATATTCCGGGTTTCGCCGGCGCGGTGGTCGATTATGTCAGCAAGTTGGGGTCCGGCCAGCGCGCGCGCGGCGGCTCCACCATCACGCAGCAGGTCGCCAAGAATCTGCTGATCGGCGACGAATATTCGCCGACCCGGAAGGTCAAGGAAATGATCCTCGCCTACCGGATGGAGAATGTGCTGTCGAAGCAGCAGATTCTCGAACTCTATCTCAACCAGATTTTCCTCGGCCGTAACGCTTATGGCGTGCAAGCGGCGGCGCGCGCCTATTTCGACAAGGACGTTGCCGACCTCAAACTGCACGAAATGGCTTATCTTGCGATGCTGCCCAAGGGGCCGGCCAATTATCGCCCCGAAAGCGAGAGCGGCCATGCCCGCGCGATCGACCGGCGCAACTGGGCGCTGGGGGAAATGTATGCCAACGGCTGGATCACCGCCGCCCAGCGCGACGCCGCGATCGCGCAGCCGCTCGGCACCGTCGCCGCGCACGGCTCCAGCTTCGACGCGCGCGCCGGCGGCTATTATATGGAGGAAGTGCGCCGCCGCCTGATCGAGCGTTTCGGCGAGAAGGCGGCGGACGGTCCCAACAGCGTCTATGCCGGCGGCCTCTGGGTCCGCAGCCCCTATGACCCCGTGGTCCAGGAAAAGACGCAGGACGCACTGCGCGGCGGGCTGCTGCGCTTCGACGCCGGACGCGGCTGGTCCGGGCCGGTCGGCCGCATCAATGTCGACAATGGCTGGGAGCGCGAACTGGCCGCCAGCTATATCAGCGTTGATTATGCGAGCTGGCGCGTCGCTGCCGTCATCAGCCGCACGTCGGCGCAAGCGGAGATCGGCTTTTCCGACGGCACGACCGGCGTGCTGCCCGCGAGCGCGGCGCAGACGCCCTATCGCCGCACCGGCGGCCCGGCCTTCTCGGCCCTTAAACCCGGCGACCTGATCGTCGTCACACGCAACGGATCGAGCTGGGCGCTGCGCTCCATCCCCGAAGTGTCAGGGGGGATGGTGGTGGAGGAGGTCCGGTCGGGCCGTATCCGCGCGATGCAGGGCGGCTTTGATTCGCGCCTCTCCTCCTATAACCGCGCGACGCAGGCGCTGCGCCAGCCGGGATCGACCATCAAGCCGTTCGTCTATGCCTCCGCGCTCGACAACGGCATGACGCCGGCTTCGATCATCGTCGATGGGCCATTGTGCGTCTATCAGGGGGCGGGGCTGGGGCAGAAATGCTTCCGCAACTTCTCAGGGGGAAGCGCCGGGCCGCAGACGATGCGCTGGGGCGTCGAGCAGTCGCGCAACCTGATGACCGTGCGCGCCGCCAGCCAGACCGGCATGGACCGCGTGGTCCGCACGATCAAGAATATGGGTATCGGCGACTATCAGCCCTATCTCTCCTTCGCGCTGGGCGCGGGCGAGACGACGGTCGAGCGAATGGTGAACGCCTATGCGACGCTCGCCAATCAGGGCAAGCAGCAGCCGTCCACGGTCATGGACTATGTGCAGGACCGGCGCGGCAAGGTGATCTGGCCGGATCGCTGGCGGCCGTGCGACGGGTGCAACATGGCCAATTGGGACGGCAAGCCCATGCCGCGCTTCGGCTTCGAAGGGCGGCAGGTGATGAACCCGCTGACCGCCTATCAGGTCGTCCACATCACCGAGGGTGTCGTCCAGCGGGGCACCGCGACGGTGCTCAACGACCTTGGCCGGCCATTGTTCGGCAAGACCGGCACGACCAACGGACCGACCAATGTGTGGTTCGTCGGCGGATCGCCCGATCTCGTCGCCGGGGTGTATATCGGTTACGACAAGCCCCGGAGCCTGGGCGGCTGGGCGCAGGGCGGGCGGATCGCCGCGCCGATTTGGAAGGCGGCGATGGCCCCGGTGCTGGAGACCATGCCTAAGACGCCCTTCGTCGCGCCGCCCGGAATTCGCATGGTGACGATCGACCGGCGATCGGGAAAGCGAGTCTATGGCGTGTGGCCGGGCACGGACCTGAAGCCCGCCGTCATCTGGGAAGCGTTCAAGCCCGAAACCGAACCGCGCCGCTCGATCCGCAAGGGAGAGGCCGAAGCGCAGGCCAAGGTCGCCGAAGCCCGCGCCGCAGCCGCCGTCTCGCGCGGGCGGCAGCGCAGCGACGCCGATTTCCTGGAAGGGCAGGGCGGGATTTATTGATAAGCGGTGCCAAGAGGCTGCTTGGGAAATCGGTGACGCAGATGGTCGAAGCACGCCGCGTCTGATCCATGCTTTGAATGTGGACCCAGCAGAGCCGAGGGCGAATGGCCCTTATTGCGAAAAAGGCCTTCCCCTATCCCGTTCGTTCGACTGGTGATGACCCGAATCGAGATCAGCGAAGGGCGATCGCCTGGCCATCGACGTAGCTCTTGAGCCCCTTCAGAAAACTATCGATGCGGGACCGTGCAGCCGCTATTTTCCGGCCATCAATCCCCGCATCGACCAATGCGTCACGCAATTCCGCCAGAGCATGACGTTCGATGTGCGACATATCGAGCCTTTCCGCCAAGTCGAGCAGAAGAAGATGTTCGTGCGCGCGCAGGAGGTTGCCGAATGCTTGGGCCAAGGATTTTGCAAGCGTGCCATCCATGTTGACGCCACTGTCCACAGGACAAAGTTGCGTCGCTCGCTGGCCGGCTCCTAGGCAATCGAAAGCGATGCACCCCGCAAAGCCGCGTGCTTCGCGCTCGTCATGGATGCTGCAGGCGCCACAATCGTCGAGATGAGGGCATGCTTGGCCGGCCGGTTTGTCGATGGCGAACATGCTCGAACGGTCGAAGGCGAGAGCTACGCAGCATAAGGCCGCACAACTCGCGCAATCGGGGCGAAGGTCGATCTTCGTCATAGGGTCGATCCCGCCCGCCGCACGGAATCTCGCCGACCGCAGCGCCTCCATCTGTCAATCATCGGCGGGGCAGATATCTCGGGCGCACTCAGGCCGCATAAGCCAACCCGGCCGCAGCGCGTCGATCACTGACGGCACCTGCAATCTTCAGCCCTCATATCGGAGATAGGCGAGGGCCATCACCGATAATTCCGACTTCAACGTGCTCCAGATTTCATCGTCGGCGGACTCGGCCGTGGAACCGAGGCCATATTGCCGCGCCGCCGTGGCAAAAACGATGCGGAACACCGCATGGGCGCGCCGTTCCGCATCCTTGGCGCGAATTTCGTCGCGGAATGTGAGGATCGCGTTGGCCGACAAATCGGCCGATTTTTGCGCGGTCTCGCGACCAGGCGCGGACACGGCGGGATCGAGCGAAGCGCGCTGCATGATCGTCCGCAGCAACTGGGAATGCGCCGCGAGGAAGCCGCTATACCCGTCGACATAGCGGGGGAGGAAATCCGCCAGCGAATGTGATTCGGCGAGGATGCCCTCGATCAGTTCGCGCTCCTTTTCGACGATGCTCTGCAATTCCTCCGCAATGACGGCGTGGAGCAGCCGGTCCTTGCTTTCAAACCGCAGATAGATCGAACCGATCGACACCGCGCCGCGATCGCTCACGTCCTGCAAGGTAAAGTCTTCGCTGCCGCGTTCCAGCATCAGCGCCTTGGTCGCGTCGAGCATGCGGCGGAACGAAGCGAGGCTTCGTCCCTGGCGTGGTTTGCGGCTGAGCGCGCTCGCGGCGAGCGTTTCGGTGGGGGATGCGGAGGGGCTTGACATATCCGCCATAAGAAATATCAAAATAGGAACGTCAATTCTAATTTCGAAATGCGCGGACATTCTGATTCGCGAGGAGGGGTGATGCGGTTCTCGGTATTTCTGAATGCGCGGTCGATGCGGCCTGAGGATGATCGGGCGCTCATGCACAATCTCGAAGAACATGCGGTGCGGGCGCGCGATGCTGGCTTTGCGGCGATTTTCATGCCCGACCATCATTTCAACGGCTATATGCCGCTGGCTAGCGACAGCTTCATGTTCGCGGCCTATCTCGCCGCCAAGCTGCCGGAAATGCATTTCGGCTTCTCGGTGGTGTCGGTGCCGCTGCATCACCCGGTTCGCTTCGTGGAGCGCATCAATCTCCTCGACCAACTGACCAACGGCAAATTGCTGGTGGGCGTCGGCAGCGGCACCACGCCGGAGGAAATGATCGGCTTTGGCGTGAATTACCAGGAAGCTGGCGCGATTGCCGACCGCAATCTTGAGCTGGCCGAGCAACTCTGGGCCAAGCAGATGGACGACCCCGCGATCGAAATCGACAATGGCCCCCATCAGGGCCGCGTCCTGCAACGGATCGCGCCCGCGCCCTACACCGCGGGCCACGCCCGGCTGATGCCGGTTGCGATGAAGGAGACCAGCGTCCGCCGAGCCGCTAAGCATGGCTGGCCTGCCTTCATCCCCGCGTTCACCCCACCCCGGATCGGCGGAACCGAACCCTACATCCATGTGAAGAAATATTTCGACGCCTATCGTGGGGCGCTGGACGAATATGGCCATGACGCGGCGACGATCGAGTCGGCGCTCGGTTGGACCACGCATACCTATCAGGCGGTCCACCTCGCTGAAACGGACGAGCAGGCCCGCGAGGAGTTGATGGTGATCCTGAAATCCTATCAGGAGGCGATCGAGCGCGAGGCCGAATTCAACGCGCGCGCGGAATCGGACGATGCGAATCGCAAGACCGACCGCACGCCCAACGCGCTGACCGACGACTGGATTGGGACCTGGTGCCTTCACGGATCGCCAGAAACGGTGATCGAACATCTCAAGCCCTATGAGGCGCTCGGCATCGGGAACATCTTGTGCGGCACGGTGACAGGGCCGTTGACGGAGGAGCGGCTTCGCCTGGGCAACCAGACGCTCGACCTGCTTTCCCGCAAGGTCATGCCGGCATTTGGCGGCGGCCGCGCCTGACGCGGCATCGCTGACAACGCCCGACACAGCCACTTGACTTGACATTACACCGAATTAGAATAGCAATTCTATTAACCGGATGTGGGGCTCTTACCCGCACAAACATTGGGAGGGGATGATGCGTAAGCTTACGTTGAAATCATGTCTGTTGATCGGAACCGCGACCCTGGTGGTCAGCCCGGCGCTGGCGCAGGATCAGGCCTCGACTGGCGCGCCGGCTGCCACGATCGACGAAATCGTCGTCACCGCGCAGAACCGCGCCGAGAGCGTCCAGGACGTGCCGATCGCCATCAACGTCATATCGGGCGAAGCGCTGCAGGATGCCGGCGTCACCGATTTGCGCGAACTGGACCGTGTCGCGTCAGGCGTGCAGATCACGCAGGATCAGCAGAATACCTATGTCGCCGTCCGCGGCATCGGCACGGCGAGCAACAACGAGACCCAGGACACCTCGGTCACGATCAACATCGACGGCGAATATATCAACCGCACGACCGTTCTGAACGCTGCCGTGTTCGACCTCGAGCGTGTCGAGGTGCTGCGCGGGCCCCAGGGCACCCTCTACGGTCGGAACGCCACGGCGGGCGCCGTGAACTTCATCACCCGTAAACCGGGCGACGCCTTCGCCGCCAACGGCTCGGTCAGCTACGGCAATTATGACCAGGTGATCGCCAACGCCGGTGTCGATCTGCCGATCTCCGAAGGTTTCGCCATCCGCGCGTCGGGCATCTACTCAAAGCGTGGCAAGGGCTATACATTCCATCCCAACATGGCGGGTTTGCGCGCCGCCAATCCGCTCGCCGGAAAGCCGTACAAGCCGAACTATGCGGACCGCAGCGGCACCCAGGACATGAAGGCCGGGCGCCTGTCGCTCCGGCTGGAGCCGACGGACAATCTGCGGATCGACGCCGCGGTGGAATATGCCGACAGCTATGCGCTGCTGGAGAATTACACCTTCGTCGACCTGAACGGAGCGGCCTATGCGCCGACCGCTGGCTGTGGGTCGAAGGGCTATGTCGAGGTGGCGCCGTTGCAGCCGGGAACGCAGTGCATCCCGCTCAACACCGGCTTCCTCGCCAACGTCGATCGCAGCAGCTATAATGGGCCCACGACCGGCGTCGGCTTCCAGTCGATGGAATCCTTCGCGCTGCGTGGCAGGATCGCCTACGATATCGGCAAGGCGACGCTCACCTATATCGGCGGTTACCGCAAAACCGACTCGATCGAGCGGCCGACGCTGCCGCCCGCCTATGTGTTCATCGATTTCGGCTCCACGGTGGAAACGCAAAACCACGAACTGCGGCTGAACGGCGAGGCCGGCGGGATCCTGTATCAGTTCGGTGCCTTCTATTATAATGAGGAGCTGAACCAGGCGCGCGGGCTGCACAATCCGTTCATCGGCCCGAACGGCAGCTACATCACCTATTTCCGCCGCACGCCGGTGCAGAGCAAGAGCTGGTCGGTGTTCGGCCAGGTCGATGTGCCGCTGACCCCGGAACTGACCGCCCAGGGCGGCCTGCGCTACACCAAGGGCGATCGCGACGCGGTGTTCCAGAACTATAATTTCGTGTTCAACGCCGGACCGAACGAATTGACCACCCCGGCGCCACAAACACTCAACCTGGCGCAGTCGGAAGACAATATCAGCTGGCTCGCCGGCCTCAACTACAAGCCCAATGCCAACACCCTGATCTATGGCAAGGTGAGCACGGGCTTCAAAGGCGGCGGCTTCGACGCCGTCGGCACCTATGGCCCGGAAAAGAACACCGCTTACGAGGCAGGGCTGAAGCTCGATTTCGGCGAGCGCAACCAGCACAAGTTCAACCTGTCGGGCTTTTATTACGACTATGCCGGCCTGCAAAACGCGGTCCTGCTCGACAACACTAAGGGCGGCCAGATTTTCAACGCCGGCGGCGCGACGATCTGGGGCATCGAAGCCGAATGGGACTTCCAGCTCGACAAGTGGAACAGCTTCTACGGCAGCTTCAACTATCTGAACGCCGAGTTCGACGATCTGGCGGCAGCCTATGCGGTGATCTGCGTCCCCAATAGCGGGTGCACGGCGGCGAACAATGCCAGCGTCGGCGATCTCGATCCCAACACGCCGGGCGTTCAGCAGCCCAATCTTGCCGGCAATACGCCGCCGATGTCGCCGGAAGTGGTGATCTCGCTCGGCTACGATCATATCTTCGATCTGGGATCGGCCGGCACGGTCACGGCGAGCGCCTTCTCGCGCTTCAAGAGCAAATATTTCATGACCGTCTTCAACGAGCGCGACCTGACCCAGAAGGCGTTCACCCAGACCGACCTGTCGCTCACCTACCGCCCCGAAAACCGCAAATTCTCGATCGCGGGCTACGTCCAGAACGTCGAGAATGTTCGACCGATGGTGTTCGGCGCGTTCGTGGCGGCCGGTCCCGACCGTGTGCTCAACGCCGGCTTCTCGCGCCCGCGCACCTATGGCGTCCGGGTCGGGTTCGACTTCTGATCTACCCATGGGGCGGCCGCGATGGCCGCCCCTTGTCTTTTCGAATGAGGAATGGACGTGAAGCTTTCCCCGTGCATCGAGTGGATTTTCGGCGAAGAACATGACTCGCTCGGCGACCGCGTCCGCGCGGCCAGGGCGGCCGGCTACGACCATGCCGAATTCCATTTGTGGCGCGACAAGGACATGGCCGGCCTCGCGCAGGCGCTGGACGAAACGGGGGTGACTCTCACCGGTTTTTGCGTCGATCCACGCCGGTCGATCGTCGATCCAGCGCAGCATCAGGAGTTTCTGGCGGCCGTGTCGGACACGCTGGAACAGGCCAAGAAGGTCGGCTCGCCCCCGCTGATCGTCGCGTCGGGCTTCACGCGCGAAGGCATTTCGGCGCAGGAGCATTTCGATACGGCGGTTGCGGCGCTGCGCCAGGCCGCCGATCTCGCGGAGGCGGCCGAAGTGACGTTGGTGCTGGAGCCGCTCAACAGCCGGATCGATCATCCCGGCATGTATCTGGTCGAAACCAAACTCGGCCTCGATCTGGTCGAGGCCGTGAACAGCCCGCGCCTCAAGCTGCTCTACGATGTCTATCACTCGCTGGTCATGGGCGAAAATCCGCGCGAGGTGCTGGAAGGGCGGATGCATCTGGTCGAACATATCCAGGTCGCCGACCTGCCGGGCCGCAACGAACCGGGCACCGGCGGTATCGACTGGCCGACCTTGCTCGCCGATCTGCGCGATCTGGGCTATGATGGGCCGTTCGGGCTCGAATATCGGCCGACCCGCCCGGCGCTGGCTTCGCTCGACCTGACGAAGGAAACGCTGGATGCCTGACGCGGCCGCCGATCCCGCTGGTACTGCCAGGCTGTCGCTGACCGAGCGGCTGAGCTACGGGTTCGGCGACTTCGGCTACAGCCTCGCCTATAATATGGCCGGGGCGTTCCTGCTCTTCTATTACACCAATGTCGCGATGCTGCCGGCGGCTGCGGTAGGCACGATCTTCCTTGCCGCGCGGCTGCTCGACGCGGTCGTCGATATTCTGGTCGGTATCGCCGTCGACAAGACCCGCACCCGCTGGGGACGGACGCGGCCCTATTTCCTGTTCACCGCCATTCCCTATGCGCTGGTGCTGGTCCTCGTCTTCTCGGTGCCGGACTGGTCTCAGAACGCGAAGCTGATCTACGCCTTTCTGACCTTCAAGGCGCTCGGCATCCTCATGTCGCTGGGGTCCATTCCCTACACCGCGCTCATGCCGATGATGACGACCGATACCGGCGACCGGCTGAAGCTGGGCGGGATGCGCTCGGTCGGCACGTCGTTTTCGGTGATCCTCGGCACGGCGGCGACCATGCCCCTCGTCGGACTGTTCGGCGGTGGCGACCAGCAGCGCGGTTTCCTCGCGACGGCGACATTGTTCGCCGGGCTGTCGCTGGTCGCGCTGTTCATGCTGTTCCGCAATTGCCATGAGCGGTTTGACGATGGCGCGTCGCCGCGCTTCGCGGTGTTGCCGGCGATCGGCGAGATGCTGCGTAACCGGGCGTGGCTGATCTGCTTCGCCTTCACCCTGCTCTATTTCGTCCGGTTCGGGACGATGATCTCGCTCACAGCTTTCTTTGCGATCGAGGTGCTGGGTCGCCCGTGGATGATCTCGATCCTGCTGCCGGCGATATCCGGCACGCTGTTGATCGCGGCCTTCATCGCGCCACCGATCCTGTCGCGCACCGGCATCCGCAAAGGCTGTTTTGCCGCGATCATCGTCGCGATCGCGCTTTTCGCGGCATTGCCGCTCGCTGAAGCCCGGCCACCATTGTTCCTCGCGCTGTATGTCGCCGCGTCGGTAGCCACATCGGTCACGATCACCGGCATCTTCACGATGGCGGCCGAAGCGGTCGACTATCATGAGGCGCTGTTCGGCACCCGTAACGAGGGGCTGCTTTCATCGGGCATCAGCCTCGCGACGAAGATCGGCATGGCGGTCGGCACGGCGGCGATCGCCTACTCGCTGGCGGCGGCCGGCTATGTTCCGAACGCCGTCAGCGATGCCGCGCGGCAGACGGTCCGCTGGTCCTATTATGGCTGGCCGATCGCGCTGCTCGCCTTGCAGGCGGTCGTCGTCCTCGGATGGCCGATGCACGGCGCGCGTCGCAAGGCGGACGAGCCCCCTTCGGCGCAGCATGCGACCGCCTGAACCATTTCATATCGAGGATCGTCGGATGCACCTCACACGATTTATGATCGGGGCGGCGCTGCTGTGCGGCACGTCGGTCGCAACGGCGCAGACTGTGCCGGTCGCCGATATTCCTGTGACAGTCGACAATGTTCCTTACGCCCCGCCGGAGACGGTTCAGCGCGTGGCGACGCCGACCAATCCCAAAGAAGCACGGCTTAAGGTGCTGATCATCAGCGGCCAGAACAGCTATGAGCATGACTGGACCGGGGTGAACAACCGCCTTCGCACCCAGCTCAAGGATACGGGCCGGTTCGACGTGCGCGTGACCGAGGATTTCGACGACGGCACGCTTGATCAGCTCAAGAAATATGACGTCGTCATCCTCAACTATTCCAGCCGCTGGAACTATGCGGACAAGGCGCAGCATCTCTGGTCGGACGGCGCGTTCAAGGCGCTGTACGACTATGTGGCGCAGGGTGGCGGGCTGGTTGCCTATCACTCCTCCTTCACCTGGGGGCGCGACATCCCCGAATATCGCAAGTTAGTCGGAGCGGTCATGGTGCCTGGCACCAGCCGCCGGTCCCCGCCCGATGCGTTCAGCATCGAGATCGTCGATCGCGCGCATCCGATCACGCAGGGTCTGCGCCGCTATCACTGGAATTTCATGGAGGATAAATACACCAACATGGTGTTCGATTCCGCGGCGAAAGTGCATGTGCTGGCGACCGCGATTGACGATCCGGGGGATTACGAGCCCGAGCGCGCTGGCCCCAAATATGACCCCAAGGCTTATGCGCCCGATCAGCTTAAAAAGATGGGCGGCATGGGCAAACCCAACCCGCAGGTCTGGGTGCAGGATTATGGCAAGGGCCGCGTCTTCTCGATCACCTTGGGCCATGGGCCGGATACGATCCAATATGACGGATTCAAGACCTTGTTTGCGCGCGGCACCGAGTGGGCGGCAACGGGCAAGGTGACGATCAAGCCCTATGACAAGGCTGCGGGCTTCTCCGTCGGCAACTAGGGCGGATCGACATTCAGCCCTGACGGCCTGCAAATGGCAGATTTCCGAGCTTCCGGTGCTCACGTACGTTTAGTACGCTGCGCTCCGGGTCTCGGAAATCTACCATTTTCGGCACGCCATCATCTGAATGTCGATCCGCCCTTAGAGCGAGATGACGTGAGGCTGAATCGAGAGGGGTTTTGCTCGGGCCTATTATGTGATTCAAGATGCCGGCTGGGGAATGGAGGCCAGCGGGCATGGCGAAACCCTAT